>JBFRWK010000198.1:0-28751 GCA_051439545.1 Xenococcaceae cyanobacterium
TATCTACAGTGTTAAAGAACAAAAATACACTCTACCTATAGCGAGTTAAATTGTACTTATATACTATATGGAGCGTGATACATGGAAACTACCATACATATGGTGGTAACCTGCGGAATGTGGGTTATATGAGATTCCACTAGACCCTAAATGGTTTCTATACAGATGGAACTTAAGCTTGTTTAGATGAAACCTGTATTATTCCTGGCTAGACATAGGTGCAATAACTGGAGTTGTCGCTCTAAGGAATAGATTACGATATCCTACTTTTAGTAGTTCGTAGCTTTTAGCTGATAGCTGATAGCTTCACAAATAAATAAATAGTAGGGTAGTAGTGATAAACCAACTAAATTAAATACAGAAAACATCAAGCAAAGCGAGTTGGTTGTTCGACGACAATAGTGGGAATAAAACTTGTTTCAATAACGGCTTGAGATACAGAACCGACTAATACGTTTTGCCAAGATTGATGTCCTCTTTTACCCATAATAATATAGTTAACTTGGTATTTTTCGGCAATATGGACGATTTCTTCAGGAATTGAACCAGAAATTGACATAAATTGAAAGCGAATATCTAAAAGTAAGCGCGATGCCAGTTGTTCTAGTTGGTTTACTTCTACTTCTGAGGAATTATTATTAATATGTAAAACAATTACTTCAGCGTCACTACGTCTTGCCAAATCGGCGACTTTAATTAATACTGGTTTAGCTAAATTAGAAGTGTCTATGGCTGCTAGAAGCAAAGTACGAGAAGAAATACTTACTTTAGTAGGATCTACGGCATCTTTGGCTAATAGTTTGGGGGCAAAAGTGGGGATAGCCCATGCACCTAAAGGCGCAGTGACTAAAATAGATAAAGCTGCGATCGCCAAAATAATTTCACCCCCCTCTAGCCCCTGACTGAGAGGAATTGCCCCAATAGCTGCTTGTACTGTTGCTTTGGCTGAGTTACCTGGTAAGAGAAATAGTTTTTCGCGCCAATTCCAATTACTACCGACAGTAGATAAATACCAACCAAGGGTACGCCCGAATAACAAACCAATAGCGAGTAATAAAATTCCTGTTAAAAAAGTATTTTCTAAAACTTGTAATTGGATACTCGCCCCCATCAACACAAATAAAATAATTTCTGCTACTATCCAGAGATGATTGAATTCAATACGTAATCTGCGGGCTAAAGGGGGATCGAATTCAATTAAAAAAAATCCCATTGCCATAGCTGCCAGATAGCCAGAAAAATAAGGAAGTTTTTCAGCCAAGACAATTATTAGTAATGCAGTACTAGCGGTAATAAGAGTATCTTGAACTGTATTTTGCGTCCAGTTTTGCTTCACTACCAGCCAAATAATCGATCGCGCGACAACATAACCAATAACTACCCCTAAAATAATTTGCATTATTACTTGCAAGGGAAGTAACCAAAAAGCACTAGCTTGCACTATTTCTTGGCTTAAAAAATTAAGGATAAGACTGAATAAAAGTAAGATAAAAACATCCGATAAAGCACTTCCTGTCAAAATTACATCGGGAATACCCTTTTTAACTCCCCAACCCAAACTTTTAAGACGTAACATTCCTGGAACAATAACGGCGGGAGATTCTGCACCAACCACACAGCCTAAAAGTAATCCTGTCAAGATATCGAATTTAAATAACCAAATAGCAGCGACTGCCACCACAATAGCTTCTGTCATGGCAGGCAGAAAACCAAGTCGAAGTGCCACACTGCCTTGTTGTAGCAGTTTTTCTCGATCTAAACCTAATCCTGCTCTCATTAAAATTACCATTACGGCAATAGTACGCAAAGAGTCAGCTAACGCCAGAAAAGCAGGATCGATCCATCCCCCTAATTCTGGACTTAAGACAACTCCTATTAAAATCATGCCAATTAGAGGCGGTGCGCCGATTTGACCTGCAATTTTGCCAGCACCAAAGCCAAGGAGCAAAATTAGAATTAGGCTAAATAACATAAATACTCGTGTCCGCTCGATCGTGTATTTTCAAAACAAGCCATCGACAACTCTAACCCTAGCCAAAAATATACAAGGCGATTGGACTATCGACGGAATAACTGTTAGAAATTTTGATAATTAAGCAGTTTTTTGCTAAATTGTTCGGATAAAAGCTAAATATTACAGAAATGGACGAGCTAAAAAATAACTAGCGATCGATTTAGCATCTACGGGTTCACCATTTAAGATGGCTGTTTCTAATTCTTGGGGACTCATTAAAATTACTTCAATATCTTCATCTTCATCTTGTTGTGGCGGTAGTTCTAATTTTTCTAAATCTTGTGCCAAAAAAGCATAAATATATTCATCAGAATAGCCAGGAGCAAGGGGGAATTTACCTAAATTACGCCATTTTCCTGCCTTATAACCCGTTTCTTCTTGGATTTCTCTTTTAATCGTTTCGGCGGGATCTTCATTTATCTCTACAGTACCAGCAGGAAACTCTAATAATCTTCCTTCACAAGCAAAACGATACTGTCTGACTAATACTAATTTACCTTCTAGGGTAACAGGGACAGCTAAAGCACCACCTGGATGACGAATACATTCCCAATCTCCTACTACTCCATTGGGTAAACGAAGTTTAATTACCTCATAATCAAATTTACGACCTCTGTACAAGAGGCGTTGTTCTAAAATTTCGCAGGGTTCTTTAGCTGATGTCATTATTTTTCATTAATTTTACTCCCGTACAGTCTACCTCTTTAGCTAACTGTGCGATCGCCTTTTTACTCATCGGTTCGAGCCAATTTGGGGCAATCTCGGCTAAAGGCAACAAAACAAAAGCTCTTTCGGTTAAATAAGGATGGGGAATGATTAAATTAGCAGTATTCATAACCAAATCATCATAGAGAAGTATATCTAAATCCAAAGTTCTCGCTCCCCATTTTTCGGTTCTGACTCTACCAAATTGCAATTCTATTCCTTGTAAAAGCGTTAATAATTCGGCTGGTTGCAATTGAACCTGTAATACCGCACAGCCATTAACATAATCTGGTTGAGGAGGCCCAATAGGTTTAGTTTGATACCAACTAGAAGTTGCCATTAGCTCGATTCCTGGAATATTAGTTAAACTTTTAAGAGCATTAGTTACCGTATCTAAAGAATTACCTAAATTACTACCGAGAGCGATCGCGCATTTTGCCATAATTAATTATTGCTTAGTATTAATAAATTTTATTAATAAAATAAGAGTAAACTCTCGGTAAAAACTATCTGAATCCTAACCTTTAACCATAAAATTTATGTCTCGCCCTATTTACTTAGATTGTCATGCTACTACTCCCATGGATAAAAGGGTACTAGAAGCTATGATGCCCTATTTTACAGAGCGTTTTGGTAATCCTTCTAGTCTTACTCATGCTTATGGTTGGGAAGCAGAAGCAGCCGTAAAAGCTGCCCGTCAAACCCTGGCTGAGGCGATAAATGCTACCCCCGAATCGATTATTTTTACTAGTGGGGCAACCGAAGCCAATAATTTAGCTATCAAAGGTGTCGCCGAGTCTTATTTTGGTAAAGGAAAGCATATAATAACCGTACAGACCGAACATAGAGCCGTTCTCGACCCTTGTAAATATTTGCAAACTCTTGGCTTTGAAGTAACTTATTTGCCCGTGAAACCTGATGGATTAATCGAGCTAACGCAGCTAGAGCAAGCTATTCGCCCCGATACTATTTTAGTTTCAGTCATGGCAGCTAATAATGAAATTGGTGTACTTCAACCCTTGGCAGAAATTGGGGCAATTTGTCATGAACATCAAGTTTTATTTCATACCGATGCTGCTCAGGCGATCGCTAAAATACCTTTAGATGTAGAGGCAATGAAGATCGATCTCATGTCTATGACTGCTCATAAAGTTTACGGGCCAAAGGGAATTGGTGCATTATATATCCGTCGCCGTAATCCTAGAGTTCGTTTAGTTGCTCAAATCCATGGCGGAGGACAGGAAAAGGGAATTCGCTCGGGAACTCTTTATACACCCCAAATTGTCGGTTTCGCCAAGGCAGTAGAGTTAGGTTTGGCAGAAATGGAATCAGAATCAGCGCGTCAGCGTCAGTTAAGGGAAAAACTTGGGAATATTTTGCAGAATCTACCAGGAATTTACCTGAATGGTCATTTTACTCAAAGGCTTCCAGGTAATCTTAATGTTAGTATAGAAGATGTAGATGGTGCTGCTTTATTACTAGGTTTACAATCGATTGTGGCTCTCTCTTCTGGTTCGGCTTGTTCTAATACTTCTACTGCCCCTTCTCATGTTTTAAAAGCTTTGGGACATTCAAATGAG
Organism: Xenococcaceae cyanobacterium; assembly: GCA_051439545.1. Taxonomy (GTDB): domain Bacteria; phylum Cyanobacteriota; class Cyanobacteriia; order Cyanobacteriales; family Xenococcaceae; genus JASJDJ01. The sequence continues at coordinate 4,300 of JBFRWK010000198.1, forward strand.
TTAGCCTATGCTTCTTTGCGTTTTGGGATTGGCAGATTTAATACAGTAGCAGAAATAGAAAAAGTAGGAAAAGAAACAATCGCGATAGTTAAAGCTTTACGTCAAGCCAAAAACTACAATCGTTCTCAAGCAGTTTCTTGCTAAATTTAGCGACAAAATGTTAGACAAAAAATAATTTTCTTGTCAAAAGTTGCCGTGCAAGGTTATATTCAAGTTAAAATTTGTTTATTATCATCACTGTAATTTTGTGATGTAGAATAATCAATGACAGAATGACTAGCAAGAAGAATTGACCGCTAGGTGTCTTATATCTAATTCACCACTCTCAAGCAGCTATAACTCAGTTATAACCACCGCGAGAACTCCAGCTAAACAGAATCTTAGGTCTAACCTTTAATCTAGTCTTTCTGGTGAGAAAAGCTTTCCATTGGAAGGAAACTTGCTCAAAACTATAGTTAAGCAGTTAGAGCGATCGACTATCTAAGTTTTTGGTTGTGCCTGAGTAATCTTTGAATTTAATAAGGATTCATTACCCATACTCACTCATTTTATAAATATTTTGAATCAAGCAACTTTGGAAGACACAACGTTTAGGTGTCTCAAACTGCCAGGAAATTTTGAGGAAAATTAATGCCAAAACAAATTATTATTGCAGAACAGCATCATATTGCTGCTGTTTTTTGGGAAGAGCAAATACAAGAGCTTGTAGTAGCTACTGGCAATCAGCAAGTTAGTGATATCTATCTTGGTATCGTAGAAAATGTGATTCCTGGAATAGACGCAGCTTTCGTCAACATTGGAGATGCAGAAAGAAACGGTTTCATTCATGTTACCGATCTCGGCCCATTACGTTTGAAAAAAACAGCATCGGCGATTACCGAACTATTAACTCCACAGCAAAAAGTATTAGTTCAGGTAATGAAAGAGCCAACGGGTAATAAAGGACCAAGACTAACGGGAAATATTACCTTGCCTGGTCGCTATTTAGTATTAATGCCTTACGGTAAAGGAGTTAAACTATCTCGTAGAATTAAAGATGATAACGAACGCAGTCGTCTTAGAGCTTTAGCTATTCTGGTCAAACCTGCGGGTATGGGATTGCTCGTTAGAACAGAAGCAGAAGGTAAAGCAGAAGAAGCGATTATGGAAGATTTGGAATTCCTCCAAAAACAGTGGGAATCTGTTCAAGCTCAAGCTAGTTTTACCCAAGCTCCTGCTTTACTCAATCGAGACGATGATTTTATTCAGCGAGTATTGCGCGATATGTACTCTGCTGAGGTGAATAGTATCATGGTCGATTCTCAAGCTGGAGTTAAACGAGTTAAGCAGCAGCTAATGAATTGGAGTGCTGGTCGTTCTCCTCAAGGGGTTTTTATTGATTATCACCGAGAACGCCAATCAATTTTAGAATATTATCGGGTTAATGCAGCTATCCGTGAAGCTCTCAAACCAAGAGTAGAATTACCTTCTGGTGGTTATATCATTATGGAACCTACCGAAGCTTTAACAGTAATTGATGTGAACTCTGGCTCTTTTACTCGTTCTGCTACCGCCAGAGAAACAGTTCTTTGGACAAATAACGAAGCAGCTACAGAAATAGCTCGGCAGTTACGTCTCCGCAATATTGGAGGAGTAATAATTGTTGACTTTATCGATATGGATTCACGAAGAGACCAATTAAAATTATTAGAACATTTTAACAAGGCTCTCAAAGCAGATAAAGCCAGACCACAAATTGCTCAACTTTCGGAATTAGGCTTAGTAGAATTAACTCGTAAACGCCAAGGCAAAAATATCTATGAGTTATTTGGGAAGGTTTGTCCTAGTTGTGGTGGTTTAGGGCATTTAGCTCATCTCCCAGGAAAACCTGAAGGTGAATCTTTAGAAAGTCCTCCTGTTAGTCCTCCGCCAATCGTTCCTAGCATACCTGAAAAGTATCTTCAAGATAGCGAAATCAATGATACTCGCGATTATAGTTACGATAACAGTTCTCAACCATTAGAATTAATCAACCATCCTAGTTACCAAGAACAAGGGGGTGTTTCTGGTAATAATCGTCGCCGTCGCCGTCGTCGCCTTAATGAAGTTTTAATGAAAGAAGAAATAGGTAATGGGGAAGGTCCTACACCTAGAGATATAGATGGCGAAAATGGTAATTATGAAGAGCGCAAATCTCGTCCTTCTACGGCAAATCGTTCTTCTCGTAGAGAAGAAGTAGCTCTAGAAAAGGTTTCAGTAGAAATGAGCAAACTAGAACAAGAAATGTATGCTCTTATGGGAGTTTCTCCTCTAATTCGCTTAGATAAAGAATTTAAAGACCCCAAATCAGTTTTAATTGAGATCGCAGTTCCTGGAGAAAACAATAGTAAAAAATCTATAAAACCTAAATTAATAGAAGAAACTGTAGACTCAGTTGAACTTAAAACAGCAGAAAAAGAATCCTTAACTGAGTCAGAAGCTAATGTAGTAGAAGATTCTCAACCTAAGTCTAGTGAACCTACATTAGAAAATGAAGATGCTAGTACTAATCGCCGTCGCCGTCGCCGTCGTTCTTCAGCACAAAAAGAACTTGAAGCTCAAGTATAGTCTTTGAATACCTCTTTCTTTATCGATCGCTCTTTACTACCAGCGTTAACTCCAGATACCATTTTGCTTGGTGGGGTTGATGAAGTAGGGCGAGGGGCTTTATTTGGCCCTGTAGTTGCAGCAGCAGTAGTATTACCCCTATCTTCTCTACCTCAATTGAGAGAAATTGGGGTAAAAGATAGTAAAAAATTATCTCCTAAAAAACGCCAAGAATTAGTCGAACCAATTCAAACAATCGTCAGTAGTTGGTGTGTTGCCCAAGCTACTGTTGCTGAAATAGATCGGCTCAATATCCTTCAAGCTTCTTTATTGGCAATGAAGCGAGCGATAATGGGTTTAAAGATATCTCCAGAAGTATGCTTGATTGACGGTAAATTTACAGTTAAAGAACTTCCTCTAGTCCAAAAAGCAGTTATTAAAGGCGATAATCGCTCTTTGGCGATCGCCTCTGCCAGTATCTTGGCTAAAGTTTGGCGAGATGATTTAATTGTCAGTTTAGCTAAAAATTACCCTAATTACGATTTAGCCAAAAATAAAGGTTATCCCACCTTACAGCATCGTCTTGCTCTCAAGGAGTATGGTTCATCACCTCAACACCGTCAATCTTTTCGCCTTTGTCGTCAGACAGAGAGATGATATTTTGTCTATTAATTTCTAAGTCAAACTTAAATCTGTTGATAGCTTTGTCGTAGAAGATTCTCTTTCTTGTTGAATTTCTCCATCTATCCACTGGCGATAATCAGACAGTAATTGACCAATTAATCGTTGTTTGATTCTTCCTAAAACACTTTTAAGTAATCGATGGCCAGTCATCTCTAATAAGGGCTGCGGTGTAAAAATTAAAGCTGGTGGTAACTCAACTTGCACCTCTAAATCTGCTTGTCCTTGAAGATAAGTTTTAGCTTCAATTTGAATAGGCTCGAGAACGCCTTTTAATTTTAGAGAAAAACGTTTATTAATGTAGTCAATACCTTTAATTTGACAGTCTTCAGACTTAAGATAGACTATGCCATTTTTACCAGACCATACTTTCAGTGTCACAATAGGTTGAAAATGATACATCTCCATAAAATTAATGGGACGCATTTTTAACTCATAGACATCCTTTGATAACTGTTGGATTAATCGAGGATTGGCGATCGCGTTAACTAAGCGTTGGGGTTGACGCAAATAATGCTTTATGGGTATTTCTTCGTTCTCTACTAATATTTTTACTGATTCAAAAGCAGTAAGGCTTAGGGACATGAGTGAAAAAACTTAAGATAAGTATACTTAATTAATTTTAGGTTACATTTCTTCAAAAAAACTACTTATTAACAAATTTATATCGTTGGTCGAGTTTTTAGAAATAAGATTAAAGATGAAAAGCCCCAAACATAATAATTTTATTTAAAAATTTCTATGAAGGTTTCTATTGCTCATTTAGGACCAACTGGAACTAACTCTGAAGCAGCAGCAATTGCCTATGCTAATTGGTTAGCCCAACATCAACAACAAGAAGCAACTTTATTTCCCTGTCCTAATATTGGAATTACAGTAGATTCCGTGGCTCAAGATAAAGCCGATCTAGCAGTAGTTCCTGTCGAAAATTCGATCGAAGGTACTGTAACCATTACTCTCGATCGACTTTGGCAATTAGAGCGACTAAAAATTATACAGGCATTAATTTTACCTATTTCTCATGCTCTCTTATCCTGTAATTCATCTTTGGAAGAAATTACTACGGTTTATTCTCATCCTCAAGCTCTAGCTCAATGTCAAAACTGGTTAGGTAAATTTTTACCCCTAGTTAAATTGGTAGCGATTAATTCTACTACCGAAGCTTTACCCTATCTCAAAGATGATTTAACCGCAGCCACCATTTCTTCTCCTAGAGCATCCGCTCTCTATCAAGTACCTATTCTCTGCCATGATATTGGCGATTATCCTGACAATTGTACTCGTTTTTTGGTCTTAAGCTCTACTCCTAATAATGGCGGTAGCCATCTTTCTTTAGCATTCAGTCTGCCTCAAAATTCCCCAGGAGCATTAGTTAAACCTTTACAAATTTTTGCTCGCCGAGGCATAAATCTAAGCAAGATTGAATCTCGTCCGACTAAACGCTTGTTAGGAGAATATATTTTCTTTATAGATTTAGAAGGAAACTTGCAACATCCTTCTGTTAATGCAGCTATAACCGAACTCTCTCAGTATACAGAAACATTAAAAATTTTTGGTAATTATGATATTTTGCCTATTAATTAGTAACTCTTTTATATAACCTGTAGATAAGTACCATTCGCTAAATTAATTACACAGATTTAAGTTTAGAGCTATCAGCTATCAGTTTTTCATTTCTATACCCCTATGCCAGGAGTAATTTATTTTGTACGAATACTTAACTGAGAGTTCACAAGTTAAGTAATTGATTATTTCTTTATTAGATTGCTCTTGTAATAGAGATAAAAAAAGGTTTGCTTTTAAGAACTGTAATTACTCTAAAGCATCTTTGAGAGCAGTCCAAGCAACTAAATGGTTAAGAGTAGAAGTCAAAATTTCTGATTCTTTTTCTAAACGAGCAGCGGTATTTTGCATTTCTAAAAGTTCCTGGCGTTCGCTAGCTGGTAATCTTAGTAAGGTACTAGCAATCCAATAAGAAAGCTCAATAGGCGAGCTAGGCAGATCGTCAGGTAAATCGATTTTTTGATTGTTTAGTTTGGCAGATAAACTAACTACATTGCGTAAAAGCGTTTCTAATTTGGTCGCCATTGGGTTCAAGTCTTCTTGGGTTGGCTCATCTTCAACCCACTCTACTAAACCAACTCGATAAGGCTTTTCTCGTACATATTCTAGTAATCTAAAACGTTGCTTTCCTAGTGTTAACATTTTCATTCTGTCGTCTGCTAAACGTTGAAACTTGATAATTTCGGCACTACAACCAAAATTAGCTATTTCCCCTGTAGCAGGATCGATCGTTAATACGCCAAAACAGCGATCGCTCTCTAAAATTGTATTCATCATAATTCGGTAGCGAAATTCAAAGATGTACAAAGGAAGAGGGCGATTAGGAAATAACACTACTTCGGGTAGAGGAAATAGAGGAAGCTCTCTAACAGCAACAGATGAAGAAGATGCCATTTCTATCTAATCATAATTTATAGTTCTTTCTTTTATACTTTAGCGAATTTTGCCTTAAGAAGATAGATATAAAAGTTTTCACTTCGCTTGGGCAATTGTCCGCTCTGCTAATTTTTACTAACTGTTGATAGTTCGTAGTTAATAAATTCAATTAACCCTCTGCTATCAACAATTAAGCAAACTAAAGTTTTACTTCAATATCAACCCCAGCAGGTAAGTCCAATTTCATTAGTGCATCTATAGTCTTAGAAGAAGGTTGATAAATATCAATAATGCGTCGGTGAGTACGAGTTTCAAAATGTTCGCGAGAGTCTTTATCAACATGGGGAGAACGCAATACACAATAAATTTTTCTTTTAGTCGGTAAAGGAATTGGACCAATCGCTGTAGCGTTGGTTCTGTTTGCTGTATCGACAATCTTTTCACAGGATGTATCGAGTAAACGACGATCGAAAGCTTTCAAACGAATACGTATTTTTTGTTGCTGAATTGTTGCCATTTTGTTTAGTTTTCAAGGTTCAGAAAGTGAATATTTAAATTGTCCGCTGAGACAAAAGTAAGAGCAGATAAATTAGCATTTGCTGCTACTATCTGCTCTTAACGACTAGGTTCTTTTTTCTACTGAAGAATTTTGGAGACGACCCCTGCACCAATAGTACGACCGCCTTCTCGGATTGCAAAACGCATTCCTTGCTCGATCGCAATGGCGTTGATTAATTCAACAGTCATTTTAATACGATCGCCTGGCATAACCATTTCTACTGCGCTGCCATCATCAGCAGTATAGTCTTTGATCGTTCCAGTTACGTCAGTAGTACGAACATAGAACTGGGGACGATAATTTTTGAAGAAAGGAGTATGACGACCTCCTTCTTCTTTAGTGAGAACGTAAACTTCTCCTTCAAACTGAGTATGGGGGGTAATCGAACCAGGTTTAGCGAGTACCATACCTCGTTCGATATCGTCTTTTTGGATACCGCGAAGTAGTACACCTACGTTATCTCCAGCCATACCTTCGTCTAGAGTTTTTTGGAACATTTCTACTCCAGTTACAGTAGTGCTGCGAGTATCTCTGATGCCTACGATTTCCACAGTTTCACCAACTTTAACTTTACCCCGTTCGATCCGACCAGTAGCTACCGTACCACGACCAGTAATAGAGAATACGTCTTCTACTGCCATTAGGAAGGGCTTATCAATTTCTCGCTCTGGGGTAGGAATATAAGAGTCAACATTTTCCATTAACTCATAAATTTTATCTACCCACTCGTTATCACCTTGAGCCATATTGGGGTTTTCAGTAACGGCTTCTAATGCCAACAGAGCAGACCCAGAGACAATGGGAATATCATCCCCTGGAAAATCGTATTCACTCAAAAGTTCGCGAATTTCCAGTTCCACTAATTCTAGTAGCTCTTCATCGTCTACTTGGTCTTGTTTGTTCATAAAGACAACCAAACTGGGAACACCTACTTGTTTGGCCAACAAAATATGTTCGCGAGTTTGTGGCATAGGGCCATCAGCAGCGGATACAACTAAGATTGCGCCGTCCATCTGTGCTGCACCAGTAATCATATTTTTTACATAGTCAGCATGACCGGGACAGTCTACGTGAGCGTAGTGACGATTATCTGTTTCGTATTCTACGTGAGCGGTATTTATAGTAATACCTCTTTCTCTCTCTTCAGGAGCAGCGTCAATGTCGTCATATTTTCTGGCTTTAGCTTTACCAGAAGCTGCCAAAGTCATCGTAATTGCTGCTGTTAAAGTGGTTTTACCATGGTCAACATGACCGATAGTACCGATATTTGCGTGATCTTTATTGCGTTCAAACTTTGCGCGTGCCATGAATTATCTATTCCTTTCTTAAATTATGCGTTCCCTTTATTTTTTTTCGATTATTGCCTCAGCTACATTGCGAGGCACTTCCTCGTAGTTACTGAACTCCATGGAGAAGATACCGCGACCTTGGGTTTTAGAACGGATATCAGTGGCGTAACCAAACATTTCTGCTAAAGGTACTTTAGCAGCAACCTTGGCTTGACCATCTTCGGAGTTCATGCCTTCTATGTTGCCTCGACGAGAATTAAGGTCACCCATGACTTCCCCTAGGAAATCTTCGGGAACTTCTACCTCAACTTTCATCAACGGCTCTAACAATACAGGAGATGCTTTGAGTACAGCTTCTCTGATTGCCATTGAGCCAGCAACTTTAAAAGCCATTTCGTTGGAGTCTACATCGTGATAAGAACCATCAACCAAAGTAACTTTGATATCAATCAAAGGATAACCCGATAAGATGCCAGTTTCACAGGTTTCTTTGATTCCTTGTTCGATCGCGGGGATATATTCTTTAGGAATAACACCACCCACAATTTTCGAGACAAATTCAAACCCACTTGATTTTTCGCCTGGCTCTATTTCGAGTACGGCGTGACCATATTGACCTTTACCCCCACTTTGTTTGATATATTTGCCCTCGGCTCTACTATTTTTCCTGATAGTTTCGCGATAGGCAACTTGGGGTATGCCAACGGTTGCTTCCACGTTAAACTCGCGCAACATTCGATCGACCAAGATTTCTAGGTGTAATTCTCCCATACCCGCAATTACGGTTTGATTTGTTTCTGGGTTAGTACTCACCCTAAAGGTCGGGTCTTCGTCTGCTAACGCTTGTAAAGCCTTAGAAAGTTTTTCAATATCCCCTTTTGTCTGAGGCTCTACGGCGACGGAAATAACTGGTTCGGGTACAAATAAGGATTCGAGAATAATAGGATCTTTCTCATCACACAAAGTATCACCAGTAGTAGCCAGTTTCAGACCGACTGCTGCACCTAAATCCCCTGCTCTGAGTTCGTCTACTTCTATCCTTTCGTTAGATTTTAAGACTACCAGACGAGCAATACGTTCTTTTTTATTTTTGGTTGCGTTATAAACATAACTGCCTTTTGACAAAACCCCCGAGTACACCCGCATGAAAGTTAGGCGACCAAATTTATCTGTGGCAATTTTAAAAGCAAGAGCAGCAAAAGGTTCTTCGTCATCTGATTTCCTGATTGCTTCTGTCCCATCAGGTAAAGTCCCTATAATTGGTGGGACTTCTGTCGGTGCGGGTAAATAATCTACTACCGCATCCAGCAAAACTTGAACTCCTTTATTTTTAAATGCCGAACCACAAAGTAATGGTATAATCGAGCCGTTAATTGTTCCTTTACGCAAGGCAGATTTGATTTCTTCTGTTGAAAACTCCTCTTCCATCATAAATTTTTCTAGGAGTGTTTCATCTGTTTCTGCGATTGTCTCAATTAACTTAGCTCTATACTCTTGAGCCAAGTCTTTTAGCTCTTCAGGTATATCAACGTCTTCAATTTCTCGACCGAGGTCGTCTTTGTAGATTTTGGCTCGCATCCTTACCAAATCAATAATGCCTTGAAATTCATTCTCACTACCTATCGGAATCTGAATGGGTACTGCATTAGCTTTCAACCGATCTCGAATTTGTTCGTATACCTTAAAGAAGTTTGCTCCAGTCCGATCCATTTTATTGACAAAAGCAATTCGAGGTACTTGATAGCGATTTGCTTGTCTCCAAACGGTTTCTGACTGAGGCTGTACCCCACCAACTGAACAGAATACAGCAATTACACCATCTAATACTCTCATGGAACGTTCTACTTCGATGGTGAAGTCTACGTGTCCTGGAGTATCTATGATGTTGATTTTATGCTCTTTCCAACTAGTACTGATGGCAGCAGCCGTAATGGTAATGCCTCTTTCTTGCTCTTGCTGCATCCAATCCATAGTGGCTGCACCATCATGGACTTCACCCATTTTATGAGCGATACCAGTATAGAAAAGAATTCTTTCCGTTGTTGTTGTTTTGCCCGCGTCTATATGAGCAGCAATGCCTATATTACGCACTCTTTCTAGCGGGATGCTCCGTGCCACAGATACCTCCTTAAGTTTGGCTAGGCAAGCTATTAGATAGCCACTCTATATTTGAACTATCTACAATTTTATACTTATAGTCGCCCCAGTTTTGCAACAGTAGCTAAAATGCACTGATTACTTTTGCCAATAATACTTCTAACAGTTTTGAATTCCTAGTTCACACTAGTAACGGTAATGAGCGAAAGCTTTATTTGCTTCGGCCATACGATGAGTTTCATCTCTTTTTTTCATCGCTGCTCCTGTTTCATTAGCTGCATCCATGATTTCGTTGGCTAGTTTAGCTGACATGGTACGACCACCTCTAGAGCGAGAAAACTGAATTAACCATCTTAGGGCTAAGGTAGTTCCTCTGCTAGATTTTACCTCCATAGGAACTTGATAAGTTGCTCCCCCAACTCGACGGGCTTTTACCTCAACTAAGGGAGTAAGGTTTTTAATTGCCTGTTCAAATGTTTCTAAAGGGTCATTTCCTGTTCTTTCGCCGATAATCTTAAAGGCATCATACACAATGCGAGAAGCCAAAGACATTTTTCCACTACGCATAACTCGTCTGATTGTCATATTGACTAGGCGACTGTTATAGACTGGATCTGGTGGAACTGGGCGTTTCTTTCTAATTGTGCGACGAGACATTGTTTATTTTTACAGTTAAGTTTAAGGAACTATATCTAATGGTATTCGATATTATTCAGGATAATTTGCCTCACTAGACAATCCCCCAAGTAGATTAAACTTAGGGTAGCAATTTTGCTAGATTCTAGGAGGCTAGCTATTATATTTTTTCTCCAACTGGCATCTCGAGCTTGGGTTGCTTCTACAAAAGCGCGCTTAAAATTATTAACTAAAACAAGCGAGCGCGTGATTAATTTTAACTTACTTAGGACGTTTAGCCCCATATTTGGAGCGACCTTGTTTTCTGTCTTTCACTCCCGTAGCATCCAAAGTACCGCGAATGATATGATACCTCACCCCTGGCAAATCTTTTACCCGACCGCCACGAATTAAAACCACGGAATGCTCTTGTAAGTTGTGTCCGATACCAGGTATATAAGCAGTAACTTCAAATTCTGAAGTCAAACGAACCCTAGCTACTTTTCTTAAAGCAGAGTTGGGTTTTTTTGGTGTAGTCGTATAAACTCTCGTACAAACGCCCCGGCGTTGTGGGCATTCTTTAAGAGCAGGTGATTTAGTTTTCTTCTTGATTTGAGCGCGTTCGCTACGAATAAGCTGCTGAATTGTGGGCATGAGATAGGTATAACTGCAATATAATCCTAGATCTAGCTAGGAAGCAGACAAACAAATTATAATCGTAACAATCTGTTCTCTTTGTGTCAAGCAAAAGCTAGATTATTTACTCTTGTATCTTAACTGGTTCTAAAAGATAAACCGCACTGACAAGTAGCAATAGCATTAGGATTTTTAAACCGAAATCCTCCACCCATTAAATCTTCTGAAAAGTCTAATTCTAATCCTTGAACTTGAGTAGCAGTTTGCTCATCTACAATTACAGTTAAACCCGCGCTTTCGTAAATAAGATCTTGTCTTTGAGGCGTTTCTTTGCTTTTTTCTGCTTCACCCTCGTTCATGGGATGCCTGGGATTATCTAACTCCAAAATATACAATAAACCAGAACAACCTCCTTTTTCCACAGATAAGCGGATGAAATTGTCTGGTTGCTGACGGGGCTTACCAGCCGAGGATGCGATGATTGAATCGCCTTTGGTCATTTCAGCCGTCCGCCCCGAAGGCAATTCGGGGGACAGCCCCTCACGAGATTGCTTCAATCTTTTTATTTCTTTGGCTGCGGTTTGACTAATGTAAATCATGCAGAGGAACTATTTTAGTAAGAATAATTTATTTTCTGCTTTTTAGTCTATTCTACCAAGGAAAACTAATTCTCTTGACGGGGCTTACCAGCCGAGGACGCGATGCTCGAATTGCCTTCGGGCATTTCAGCCGTCTGTCCCGAAGGCGATTCGGGGGACAGTTCCTAACGAGCGTAGTCGTCTTGGAAGCGAATGATATCATCTTCTCCTAAATATTCCCCATTTTGAACTTCGATTAAGATAAGTTTTATTACGCCAGGGTTTTCTAGACGATGGCTGGTACATTGGGGTACATAGGTAGATTGATTGCTGCCGAGAATCATTTCTCGATCGCCACAAACGACTTTAGCCGTTCCTGAAACCACAATCCAGTGTTCGCTACGATGATGATGCATCTGTAAGCTTAAGCGATGACCTGGATTTACTTCAATTCGCTTGATTTTATAGCCATTTCCTTCTTCTAATGTAGTAAAGGAACCCCAGGGACGAATTTCGGTAGCAGCGACTCCTAAGGAAGATGGAGTTTCTGGTATGGCTAAGGGTGAATTTTTAACGGTTTTTGTAGACTGTGACATAAATAATACTTAGAAAATTGACAAATATAGAAAACTTTTAGTTGACTTGCTTAGTTGAGACAACCGATCGATTTTAATCTATGCAAAAGATAACAAACAAATTAGTTAGAAGAAATATAAAACTAGTATAATTTGGGTATCTATACTGAATCTTCACAGATCCTAAAATTTTCTCTTTACCTAAATTTATAATTACTCTGGGAAACAGCGAAATATGAAAGGTTGCTTTAATGTATAAATGTTTACAGATAGAAGAGTTGACTTACCTACTTTTTGAGGATATTCTGCGATTATGATATTAGTGTAATCTAGGCTACCTATTTCTCTATTCGAGAATATCTAAATTTAATGTCTAAATTTGATTTTCGAGGTAAAAAAGTAGTAATCAAAAGTATTTTTGAAAAATCTACTTAAAATAAATATCTTAGAGCGTTTTATCTTTAAAAATTTTAATGCTCCCTCCTTGTCCAACTTTCCAAGCTGTAAAAACTGTACGAGGATAACTAAGTTAACTTGTGATAATGGTACTATTTTAGAACCTTTAATTTATGATTTACTCGTTAATTTTCTAGGTTTTTCTCTACCAGGATAAAGAGAATTAGGTTAGAAAGACAAAGCCATTAATTGCGGTAAAACTTGCTGCGGATTAGTTATTTGCTTAAACTCAGGGAAAACTTACCGTACAATAACTCATCCTATAACCGTCAGCTAAATAGAAATTGCTCATTCAGATGAGATGAGATTTTATCTGACTAAGTTCTACCGTTATGAATTCTTATTTTAATTTGTTGTCACTAAAAAACTCGTGAAGGGAAAAAACACTATGACAAAAGAAAATAGAAAAATGCAGCATAATCTACAGGAACAAAATACTGCAATAGTAAAAACAACTTTTCAAGGTCAGCCCTGGTTAACAGAAGAAAGAGATGCTTGTGGAGTAGGATTTATCGCCGATCGCGATGGTCATGCCAGTCATAAACTAATCGAACAAGCAATTATAGCACTGGGTTGTATGGAACATCGCGGTGCTTGTAGTGCCGATCGCGATTCTGGTGACGGTGCTGGTTTAATGACGGCTTTACCCACTAAATTGTTGCAAATTTGGGCAAGAGAAAACAATATTTCGCTACCAGAGCAAGAAGCTTATGGTGTGGGAATGGTGTTTTTACCGCAGGAAGAAGATAGACAAGTCAAAGATCGCTTATTTATCGAAAAGATAGCTAAAGAAGAAAATTTAACCGTACTCGGTTGGCGCAAAGTACCAGTCAAGCCAGAAGTATTGGGAGTACAAGCTAAAGCCAATCAACCCATCATCGAGCAAATGATCGTTACTTCGGCAGAAAATTTAAAAGGAGACGATCTAGAGCGCAAACTATACGTAGCGCGATCGCGAGTGGGCAAAAAATTAGAAGATGATTTTTATATCTGTTCTTTTTCCTGTAGAACGATCGTCTATAAAGGAATGGTACGCTCAGAAGTATTGGGGCAATTTTATCAGGATTTGACCGATCCCAATTACAAAAGTATTTTTGCCGTTTACCATAGACGTTTTAGTACGAATACAATGCCCAAATGGCCCTTGGCGCAACCGATGCGTTTATTAGGTCACAACGGAGAAATAAATACCCTATTGGGTAATATTAACTGGATGGCAGCCAGAGAAAGAAATCTAGACTTACCTGAATGGACAAAAGCCGAGTTAGACGGGCTAACCCCCATAGTTAATCCCGAAAATAGCGATTCCTATAACTTAGATAGCGCAATGGAATTATTAGTTAGGACGGGGCGGAGTATTCCCGAAGCAGCTATGATTTTAGTACCAGAAGCCTATCTCAACCAGCCCGATCTTCAACAATATCCAGAGATTGTTGATTTTTATGAATATCATAGTGGACTGCAAGAACCTTGGGATGGCCCCGCGTTAATTGTATTTAGTGATGGGAAAACCGTAGGGGCTACCTTAGACCGTAATGGTTTGCGACCTGCCCGTTACAGTGTGACTAAAGATGGTTATATAGTCGTGGCTTCAGAAACTGGAGTAGTGGACTTACCAGAAGCAGAGATTGTCGAAAAAGGAAGGCTTGGCCCAGGTCAAATGATTGTTGTCGATCTCCAGTCTCAAGAAATCTTACATAACTGGGACATCAAACAACGGGTAGCCCACGCCAAACCTTATCGAGAATGGGTGCAACAGTATCGTCAAACTGTCAAACCCCAAGCATTTTCAGGAGAAACTCAATTAGAAACAAAAGAGTTATTACGTCAACAGACCGCTTTTGGTTATACTGCTGAAGACGTGGAAATGATTATCCAGTCTATGGCGATCGCTGGTAAAGAGCCTACTTTTTGTATGGGAGATGATATTCCCCTAGCAGTATTATCAGATAAGCCTCGTTTGCTATATGACTACTTTAAACAGAGATTTGCTCAAGTAACTAATCCACCGATCGATCCTCTCAGGGAAAGTTTGGTTATGTCTCTATCGATGCAACTGGGAGCGAGAGGAAATTTACTACATTTAAAACCCGAAGATGCTCGTTTATTGAAATTAGAAACACCCATAATCAACGATGGAGAATTAAAAGCGATCGAAAATGGTGATTTTAAAACAGAAACATTATCAACTCTCTATCTTATTTCTACAGGGCCATCGGGATTAGAGCAAGCGGTAAATAAACTCTGTCAACAAGCAGCATCCGCAGTAGCAGCAGGAACAGAAATTTTAATTTTGAGCGACCGCGCTGGATCTGGTATTAATGAAGAATACAGCTATATTCCTCCTCTTTTGGCAGTAGGAGCAGTACATCATCACTTAAACCGTCAGGGCTTAAGACTAAAAGCTTCTTTGGTAGTAGATACTGCCCAATGCTGGAGTACGCATCACTTTGCTTGCTCGATCGGTTATGGTGCTTCGGCGGTATGTCCCTACTTAGCTTTAGAAAGTGTTAGGGGATGGTGGAGCGACCCTAAAACCCAAAAATTAATTAAAAATGAAAAAATTGAAGCAATTTCTCTAGAAACAGCCCAGAAAAACTATTGTAAGGCAGTAGAAGCAGGATTATTAAAAATTCTCTCGAAAATGGGAATTTCTCTGCTATCTTCTTACCACGGGGCGCAAATTTTTGAGGCTTTGGGATTGGGAATAGATGTAGTCAACTTGGCTTTTGCAGGTACTACTTCTCGTCTGGGGGGTTTGACCTTAGCAGAATTAGCCCAGGAAGTAATTGCTTTCCATCAGCGTGCTTTCCCTCAATTGCAGCAGAAAAAGCTGGAAAATTTTGGCTTTGTTAAATACAAAAAAGGGGGAGAATATCATATGAATTCCCCTGAAATGGCAAAAGCTCTCCATAAAGCCTTGGAGAGTAAACAATACGACCATTACGAAGTTTACAAGAAGCACTTACAAGGACGTACGGCTACGGCACTTAGAGATTTGCTAGACTTCCAAAGCGATCGGGCGAAGCCTGGCAGCGAAGCTGATCGAGACTCTATTGCCCTAGAAGAAGTAGAGTCGGTAGAAGATATCGTCAAACGTTTTTGTACTGGGGGAATGTCTTTAGGCTCTCTGTCCAGAGAAGCCCATGAAAATCTAGCTATAGCAATGAATCGGATTGGCGGTAAGTCTAACTCTGGAGAAGGGGGAGAAGATTCCGTTCGCTTTAAAATTCTCGATGATGTAGATGAGAATGGTAATTCTGCTACTTTGCCCCATCTCAAAGGTTTACAAAATGGCGATACAGCAAGTTCGGCGATCAAACAAGTAGCTTCTGGTCGTTTTGGAGTAACACCAGAATATTTAATGAATGCCCAACAGCTAGAAATTAAAATCGCTCAGGGGGCAAAACCAGGAGAAGGGGGACAATTACCAGGGAAAAAAGTCAGTGAATATATTGCTAGTTTAAGACGCTCTAAACCAGGAGTTACTCTAATTTCTCCCCCACCCCACCACGATATTTACTCGATCGAAGATTTAGCACAGTTGATTTTCGATCTCCATCAAATTAATCCCCAAGCCAAAGTATCGGTAAAACTAGTAGCAGAAATTGGCATCGGTACGGTTGCTGCTGGAGTGGCTAAAGCTAATGCTGATGTAATTCAAATTTCTGGTCATGATGGGGGGACTGGTGCTTCTCCTCTCAGTTCGATCAAACACGCGGGAGTATCCTGGGAATTAGGATTAACCGAAGTGCATCGAGTACTCTTAGAAAATGAGTTACGCGATCGCGTTTTGTTGCGGGCTGATGGTGGTTTAAAAACTGGTTGGGACGTAATTATGGCTGCTTTAATGGGAGCAGAAGAATACGGTTTCGGTTCGATCGCCATGATTGCTGAAGGTTGTATTATGGCAAGAGTATGTCATATGAATACCTGTCCTGTGGGTGTAGCGACTCAACAAGAAAAATTACGCCAGCGTTTTACAGGTGTTCCTGGGAATGTAGTTGACTTTTTCTACTTTGTTGCTGAAGAAGTGCGTTCTTTACTGGCTAAACTCGGATATCGTAGTTTAGAAGAAATTATCGGACGTACAGACTTACTTACTCAAAGAACCGATATTGAGTTGACAAAAACCAATGCTTTAAATGTAGACTGTTTGATTAACTTACCCAACGTTAAAAGCGATCGCAGTTGGTTAAACCATCAAGAAGTACATAGCAACGGTGCTGTTTTAGACGATAAATTATTAGCAGACCCAGAAATTACTACCGCCATCGATCGACAAGGCACGGTTACTAAAAATATAAACATAATTAATACCGATCGCTCTGTGGGAGCGAGAATTGCTGGAGTTATTGCTTCAAAATATGGTAACAACGGCTTTGAAGGCGAATTAAACCTTAAATTCCAGGGTTCTGCGGGGCAAAGTTTTGCTGCCTTTAACCTCCCAGGGATGAATATGATGCTTACTGGAGAAGCTAATGATTATGTTGGTAAAGGTATGCACGGTGGAGAAATTGTTATTGTTCCCCCTACAACAGCTAATTACGAGGCTGCGGAAAATGTAATTGTGGGTAATACCTGTCTCTATGGAGCTACTGGTGGAGTGTTATATGCTAGTGGTAAAGCAGGAGAACGTTTTGCCGTCAGAAATTCCCTCGGTAAAGCTGTCATAGAAGGGGCAGGAGATCATTGCTGCGAATATATGACTGGTGGCGTAATTGTAGTTCTTGGTAAAGTAGGGCGTAACGTCGGTGCTGGTATGACTGGCGGAATGGGCTACTTCTTAGACGAAGAGGGCTGCTTCCCCGAAAAAGTAAATCCAGAAATTGTCAAATTCCAAAGAGTAATTTCTACCGCAGGAGAAACACAACTCAAAGAATTAATAACTGCCCATGTTGCTAAAACTGGCAGTAAGAAAGGGCAAATGATTTTAGATAATTGGAAGACTTATCTGCCCAAATTCTGGCAAGTCGTACCCCCCAGTGAAGCAGAAAGCCCAGAAGTAAATCCCGAAACAGTAGTTAAAACCGAAGAACAACCGTTAACTTCTGTGTAAACTAGCATAAACTTAGATAAGGTGGGCATTGCTCACCTTACTTTTTTTCGCTTTTAAAGGTGTTTTAGATGCCTAAGTATCAGGATATATACCCTTCCGAACCACTGATACCAAGTACCGATCTAGTACGTCCGACGGCAGCAGAGTTACTTACTTTAGAGTATTTTGAAGCCGAACCTGCTGCAATGCCAACGGATAGATACGAACAGCATCATATTATTCTTAATTTAAAGAACGAACCTCATCGCCTGGAAAATTGGCGTGATGGCGAACACCGAGATTTTATTTATCATAAAAATGAAATTATTGTTACTCCTGCTGGTGTAGAAAGTGGTTGGAGATGGCACGTAAAAACTAAATGTATTATTATTACTCTCGATCCTGTTAAATTTGAGAAATTTGCACAAACTGAGTTAGGAATTTTACTTTCTACTCAGCAATTAAAAGATTTACCACAGTTTTTAGATGAGGATATTACTCAATCAGGAATTCAGCTAAAGGAAGCTTTACAATTCGATATTGGCTCAGAAGTAATATTTGAATCTTTTGCTCGTATTTTTCTGACTAAACTAATTCTAAAATATGGTTTAAAAGAAGAAGAATATGAGTTTTCTAAAAGCTTTACCGCTCGACAGTACAAACAAGTTTTAAATTATATTGCCGTCAATTACGGTAACAATATTTTACTAGAAGATATGGCAGCAAAAGCCAATCTTAGCCCTTCACATTTTTCGCGTTTATTTAAACAAACTATCGGTAAAAGTCCCTATCAATTTTTAATGACTTATCGTGTCGAACAAGGGAAAAAATTACTCGATAATCCTAATGTCTTGATGGCTGATATTGCGATGAGTTGTGGTTTTTCAGACCAGGCTCATTTTTCTCGTGTGTTCAAAAAGATTGAGGGCTTAACACCCAAACAGTATCGAAGAAAAAAATAATTATCGTCATTTTCATTAATTTCGGCAGTTTGATCGGTGATGGTTGTTAGCTGTTAGTATTTAACTCATAAATCGATCGAGGTGAAAAATATTATTAATCGAGTTAAACAACATTACGACAGTAAGCTTACTTTTAATTATTCGGGGTAATGCTTTTGATAAGATTTTTACCTCATAATAAATAATCGACTATGACAATTATTGATTTCTACTATTCTATTGGCAGCCGTTATTCATATCTTGCATCTACTCAGATTAAATCTTTAGAACAAGAATTTAATTGTCAGGTTGTCTGGCAACCAGTTAATAGCGTGAGGCTGATAAAACAAGGTGGCATTAGTCCTTTTGAAGGTAAGCCTGTTTCTGGACAATACGAATGGACTTACCGCGAACTCGACGCAAAGCGGTGGGCTAGACTTTATGATATTCCCTATCTTGAACCTCGTGGAAGAGTGAATTTTGATTCTGAGTTATTAGCAAAAGCTTGTACGACTGCAAAGCTCTTAGGTAAAGTAGAAAAATATACCCGATCGCTATTTAAAGCAGTATTTGAGGATTCATTGTCTCAAATAGATGAGAGAGAATGTATTATTCGTGCAGAAGCCTGTGGTATTCCCGCTAGTGATTTTCAAAGCTTGCTTGCAGCAGAAGAGACAACGAACCAACTTAATATGACAATCGATCGCGCCTTGGAGTCTGGGGTGTTTGGTGTGCCTACATTTATTGTTTCAGGGGAACTTTTCTGGGGAAATGACCGAATTGTTTTGTTACGCCATCATTTGCAAACAATAACAGAAAGTACAAAAGATTATTAAAGGAATGGTTTATCTAGTTGCTAGCAAAGAGTAAAAAATATGAATCGACTAAAGTTAAATAATTACAAGCAAGAAATAGCCGACTTATATACTCGAAGAAGCGAAAAATACGATAATAGTACTTGGCATCAGAAAATTGCTCATCGTTTAGTCGAACAGGGACGAGTAAATGTCGGTCAAAAAGTTTTAGATATCGCGACGGGTACGGGTCATTGTGCATTTTTCGCAGCTAATTTAGTAGGAGAAATAGGAGAGGTAATTGGTATCGATATTGCCCCTGGGATGATAGAACAAGCCCAAAATAAAGCTGAAGAAATGAATCTGAATAATCTCCAATTTTTCTTAGCTGATGCCGAAAATCTTTTGTTTGAAAGTAATTATTTCGATCGCATTTTCTGTGCTTCTGCATTTATTTGGATGTCCGATCTGGTTGGTTCTTTACTTCATTGGCGTAATTGCCTCAAACCAGGAGGAATTATTGGCGTTCAAGCTTTTGCTGAAACTGCTTTTGTTGGTGGAGTTATCGCTCAAAAAGTGTCTAAAAAATACGGGATCGATTATTTAATGAGTAAACCAACTGGAACAGTAGAAAAATGTCAAAATCTACTTAAAGAAGCAAACTTGGAACTAGTAGAAATTAAAGTAGAACAAAATGGTAACTATATTAGTTTAGAAGAAGCAACCAGAATGTGGGCTGGCAGTTCTCATCCCGCACCAGGACAGTATCCTTCTCCTCTATCAACGCTTTCGATCGAACAATTAGAGCAAGCTAAATTAGAGTTTGAACAGGAATTAGAAGCCTTACAAACTGATAAAGGTATCTGGAACGATATCACGACTTTTTATATATATGGTCGTAAGCCAATGATTTAGTAAAGGTAAATCGAACAATCTACTCTAACTGAAGAATTACTCACTAAATTAAATAAAGAGCAACACTATAGCAGTTCTCATAAGGCGTGAGGTACAAAATTTTTGATTGTGAGGCAGTCCGCAGTCCGCAGGTGTTAAGTGTTAAGTGTTAAGTGTTAAGTGTACCTCATGAGTCCGAGAAACGCTATATTACCAAGAAGGGACTGAAAATTGCATCTTGTGTCATGATATCTTTAGCTCCTTTGGTGCGCTTTTCTTTGTGTTGTAACGCATCTCAATTTCATACTATCAAGATCGTATATGGCTTTTGCGTCTGTTGTCCGTGCAATCGAAAAATCTACTCTTACTAAAGAATTACTAACTAAATTAAACAAAGAGCGATCGCTCTTATTAAATGGTATAGCCCGTCTCCCTAAAGGGATTGTTGCCTCGGCTATGGCACAGGCAGAAGGAAAAAATTTGTTAGTAATCTGTCCTACCTTAGAAGAAGCAGGACGCTGGGCAACCCAATTAGAGGCGATGGGATGGCAGACAGTAAATTTTTATCCCACCTCGGAAGCATCTCCCTACGAGCCTTTTGACCCAGAATCAGAGATGATTTGGGGACAGATGCAGGTACTTTCAGTTATTGGGAAACAGGAGATAGGGGAGATAGGGAAGGCAAGGGAGACAAGGGAGACAAGGAAGATAGAGAAGAATGATTTAAACAAAGCACAATCAACAATTAACCATCATCAATCAACAAACATCGCCATTATTGCCACAGAAAGATCGCTGCAACCTCATTTACCACCACCAGAGGTATTTCAAAGTTACTGTCTGACGCTACAACAGGGGATGACTCTAGATTCTAAGGAACTCGATCGATCTTTGGCTAGATTGGGTTATGAGAGAGTACCTCTGGTAGAAACAGAAGGACAATGGAGTCGTCGGGGGGATATTGTGGATATCTTTCCTGTCTCGGCAGAATTACCCTTGCGTTTGGAATGGTTTGGGGATGAATTAGAGCAAATTAGAGAGTTAGACCCCGCTACACAGCGTTCTTTAGACCCAATCGAGCAGTTTTTGCTTACTCCTACTTCTTTTTCCCCGATTATTGTTAATAGTATTTTAGAGAGCGATCGCAGTTTAGATGATTATCTCTCTACCGAAGAAATAGAAAGTATTGAGGCAGAGAATATTCCTGAAGGAATGCGCCGTTTTCTGGGGGTGGCTTTTCCGCAGCCAGCTTCTTTACTAGACTATTTACCAGACAATACTTTAATTGCCATCGATGAATTAGAACAATGTGAGGCACATAGCGATCGCTGGGTAGAACACGCCCAAGAACAATGGGAATCTGTAACTGGGGGAGAATTACCACCCCTTCATTATTCCTGGGATAATATTTTAGACGCGATCGAAGATAGACAGTTATTGTTTTTATCAGAAATAGCTGAATATAATCCCCAAGGGGGAATACCTAGTGTTAATCTTTCTAGTCGCCCCGTCCCGACTACACCACATCAATTTGCCAAACTTGCAGAAATACTTAGGGGTAAGAGAGAAATCTATAGTGGGATTACCCTGGATAAATACTCTGCTTGGCTGGTTTCGGCGCAACCAACTCGTTCGGTTTCTCTTTTACAAGAACATGATTGCCCTGCCCAATTTATTCCTAACCCTCATGACTACGCAGCTATAGCCAAGTCTCATCTTCAAGATACTGCCGTAGCGGTTAAATATTCTGGTTTGGCAGAGTTAGAAGGATTTATCTTACCTACTTACCGTATCGTCGTTGTTACCGACAGAGAATTTTTCGGACAACAGACTTTAGCTACCGCAGGATATATTCGCAAACGTCGTCGCGCTACTTCTAAAAAAGTCGATTTAGATAAACTGCGTCCAGGAGATTATGTTGTTCATAAACATCACGGTATCGGTAGATTTATCAAATTAGAAAACCTTTCCAGTAGAGAATATCTAGTCATTAAATACGCTGATGGAATTCTGCGCGTACCTGCCGATGCTTTGGATATGTTATCGCGTTTTCGGCAAGTAGGGAAACGTCCGCCTCAATTAAATAAGATGTCGGACAAATCCTGGACAAAAACGAAGAATCAAGTCCGCAAAGCAGTTAAAAAATTAGCCGTTGACTTACTCAAACTTTATGCCAAAAGAGCCAATCTTTCTGGTCATACCTATCCTCCAGATTCCCCGTGGCAAAAGGAATTAGAAGATTCTTTCCCCTATCAACCTACCCCCGATCAACTAAAAGCCGTTCAAGATGTCAAAATAGATTTAGAAAGCGATCGCCCGATGGATCGGTTAGTCTGTGGTGATGTAGGTTTTGGTAAAACTGAAGTAGCAATTAGGGCAATTTTTAAAGTAGTTACTACTGCTAATAAACAAGTTGCTTTACTCGCACCCACTACTATTCTGACTCAACAACATTATCATACCCTCAAAGAAAGATTCGCCCCCTATCCTATTAATGTCGGTTTACTCAATCGTTTCCGTACTGCTTCGGAAAGAAAAGATATTATGCAGCGTTTGGCAACAGGGGAACTAGATATAGTTGTCGGAACACAACAGTTGTTAGGTAAAGATGTCAAATTCAAAGACTTAGGAATGTTAGTCGTAGACGAAGAACAACGTTTCGGGGTTAACCAAAAAGAAAAAATTAAAAGTTTTAAATCCCAAGTAGATGTCTTAACTCTCTCTGCTACTCCTATTCCCCGTACTCTCTATATGTCCCTTTCGGGTATTCGGGAAATGAGTCTCATTACTACGCCACCTCCTTCCCGTCGCCCCATTAAAACCCATTTATCTCCCTATAATCCAGAAGCCGTGAGAACCGCCATTCGCAACGAACTCGATCGCGGTGGACAAGTATTTTATGTAGTTCCCAGGGTAGAGGGCATCGAAGAATTAGGGGGACAATTACGGGAAATGATCCCTTCTGCAAAAATTGCGATCGCTCACGGACAAATGCCTGAAAGTGAATTGGAAGCAACCATGATTGCTTTTAGTAATGGGGAAGGAGATATCTTAATCTGTACTACTATCATCGAATCTGGCTTAGATATTCCCCGTGTAAATACGATTATTGTTGAAGATTCCCAAAAATTTGGTTTAGCCCAACTATATCAACTCCGAGGAAGAGTAGGGCGATCTGGTATACAAGCCCACGCTTGGCTATTTTATCCCAACAAAAAAACCCTCTCCGATACTGCCAGAAAAAGGTTACGGGCATTACAAGAATTTAGTCAATTGGGTTCTGGTTATCAACTCGCCACCAGAGATATGGAAATTCGCGGGGTAGGCAATATTTTAGGGGCAGAACAGTCGGGACAAATGACAGCCATCGGCTTTGACTTGTATATGGAAATGCTAAAAGAGGCGATCGGTGAAATACAAGGACAAGAAATACCCCAAGTAGATGATACCCAAATCGATTTAAATCTCACTGCCTTTATTCCTGCCGATTATATTCCCGATCTCGAACAAAAAATGGATGCTTATCGTGCCGTTGCTGCTGCCCATTCCAAAAAAGAACTAACCCAAATAGCAGCGGAATGGTGCGATCGCTATGGAGATATTCCTGCTCCAGCACTACAATTATTACAGGTAATGAAATTAAAACAAATTGCTAAATCCGTAGGTTTTTCCCGCATCAAACCAGAAGGAAAACAACATCTAGTTTTAGAAACACCCATGGCTGAACCAGCCTGGAACATGATTAAAGAAAAAATCCCCTCTCACCTTCGATCGCGCTTTATCTATGCACCGAAGAAGGTAATTGTTAGAGGTTTAGGGATTGTTAAACCCCAAAGGCAATTAGAGAATTTGATTGAATGGTTGGGTTATATGCAAGATGCCGTAACGGAATTAGAAGTGATTTAATTTTGTTGAAATGTCCTAACCTAAAAGCGTACTGCTATAGAAGCCAGTACCACGAATGAGATCGTCTAGTAGAATAGAAAAATAGAAAAGCCCTAAAACCTTACTTGCAATAAAGTTTTAGAGCATCAATAGATTAAGTGAACAATTTAGCCTCACGGGGTGACAAGATACCTAATCTCTCTTCTGTCACTCTAAGAGAGGTAAAATTAACCAGTAAGTACTGAAAGTCAGACAGAGCAATGGTTAAGCCCCGCCCAGCCCAGCCAACAGTACAATTTGTGGATTCGTACTGTCAACTTTATCAAAACCTATTTCCGCCAAGTAAGAAGCTTTGAGAACTTTAAGTATCTTCATGTTGGGATGATTTCTGAGATAAAAAGAAAAACCTT
>JBFRWK010000199.1:0-79812 GCA_051439545.1 Xenococcaceae cyanobacterium
GGATTGCTTTGGCTAATTGTTGAGCATCAGGCGGTAGAGAACTGAGGTAGAACATCACTTCGGTGGTGGTTTTGTTCCAGAGATGACGAGTCCGAACAACTCGAACTATGGTTTGTAAACCAGACCAGCTCGTCTGTTTGTATAAATCCCCCATCTGGTCAATAAAAACTGCTGTTACCTGACGTTTTTCGTATGGGGTGATGCCCCGATTCTACTCGCACATCTATCTCATGCTCGATGCCTTCAAACTTTTGAGCCTGAGCGGTTTGAAACCATTGTTTGACCTGGAGGTATAAGGTGGGATGATTGGCTTTAAGTGCCAGCACGTAATCTGCACATGACCTGACAATGCGACGAGCAATGTCATGTTGAGTCCCCATCGCATCAATGGTAATGATACATCCAGATATATCTAACAATTCTAATAAAGCTGGAATGAAAATAATGGGCATTAAGGAATATATAGACAATTAAAAATGTGTCATAAGAAATAAGTAATAAGATAGATTTTGTTACTTACCTCAATAAAAAATGAGCAAAGTTGCTATTATTGGCTGTGGTATCGTAGGGGCATCGATCGCCTATGAACTCAGTAAAGTTAAAGGCTTAGAAATTACTCTTATCGAACAAGATGCTCCTGCTTCTGGCTCTACGGGGGCAGCTTTAGGAGTATTAATGGGTATAATTAGCCACAAAACTAAAAGTAGAGCCTGGAGATTAAGAGAAGCAAGTATAAAGCGTTATCAAACTCTATTACCTGAATTAGAAGCAATAACAAACATAGCTATTCCTACTAACCATCAAGGAATTGTCAAATTATTATTTACAGGCGATCGCTTAGATAAGTGGGAAAAATTACAACAAATACGTCAAGATCGGGGATGGCAGCTAGAAATTTGGGATAAAGCTTATTTACAACAACAATGCCCTGACGTTATTCACAAAGATATTATTGCTGCGGTTTACTCTCCTCAAGATAGACAAATAAACCCCAGTATTTTAACTCAAGCTTTAGTGGCAGGAGCAAAACAAAATGGTGCTAACTGCCAATTTGGGCTGAAAATAGAAAAATTTATCGCGAAATCTTCAGGTAATACTAATCTGCAAACTTGTTCTCATTTACAAATCAACGATCGAGAAGTAGCAATAGACTGGCTAATTATTTCCGCAGGGCTAAATTCTACACCCCTAACTAGGGTTTTGCAGCAAGCAGTAGATATTCGTCCTGTTTTGGGACAAGCTTTAAAACTAAAACTACCCGATGATTTTGGTAAAGAAGATTTTCAACCCGTAATTACAGGGGAAGATATTCATCTCGTACCTTTAGGTAATAGAGAATATTGGCTAGGAGCGACCGTAGAATTTACCGATGAGCAAGGAGAGGTAGTTGCTCGACCAGAATTATTAAGTCAAATTAAACAAAGAGCGATCGAGTTTTGTCCAGCCTTAGCCAATGGTGAAATTAAAGAAATTTGGTGCGGAAAACGTCCCCGTCCTCAAGGACAACCAGCACCAATAATTGGCAAATTAAACGGTTATAACAATGTTTTACTAGCAACAGGACATTACCGTAATGGTGTTTTGCTTGCTCCCGCTACAGCCCAAGAAATTAAAAATTTAATTTTATCTTCTTTATAGCGATCGCGCAGATAAACAGAGAGCAGTTTCTTGTTTGAGACGGGTAAAGTCAATCTCTTAAGTCAAAATATTACTTTCCCATAAATGCTCATCCTCCATGGCTTCAGTTTCTACCACTTCCCATTGACTAGCCACAATAGCCAACATAAACCACCATAAAGTACTAATTTGAGGACGATACCAGACTGTGTCTACTACACCATGAGCTAGCAAACCAACAATAGCTGCTATAGCTCCAATAACCCATAATCCTTCACGCTCTCGCAAACTACGTAAACGCTTAATCTGGAGTATTCCATAATTAAAAGTAACTATAATCAACCACAGGAAGCAACCCAATCCCAAATACCCCATTTCTACCAAATGTTCTAAAAAGATAGAATAGGCACTAAGAGCAGGATAACGACTATTCATATAACGAGGATAAACTTGGTTAAAGGCATCATGTCCGGGGCCAATACCAGTCACAGGATAGTCCCTAATCATTTTAAATACTGCTTCCCAAACATTAATGCGAAAATTGTTACTATCATCTGCTCGACCCGCAAAAATACTTAAAACTCTTAATCTAAGAGGTTCGACAGAAATAAGTGCTACGATTAACAATCCGGCTAAACTACCAAATACTAAAGGTAATAGCCATACTCGCCAAAAACGAGGTAAATATTCTCGCCACCAATAATAAAGCAATAACAATAATGCTACGATCATTGCTGCCATCGCTAACCAAGCACCACGGCTATCTGTAAAATATAAACAAGCAGAATTAACCCCTACCATAGTTATAGCTAAAGTTTTTTGTAGCCAACTACGCCAAATAAAAACTGCTGCTACACTTAAAGCGATCGCGCTTAAGAGATAGCCCCCTAGTAAATTAGGATTGCCCAAGTAACTATAAACTCTAGTATCGTTAGCCAAGGGAGAATTAGGATCGTTCCAAGTTGCTAATTGTTCTACACCAATTATCTCTTGATGTATGCCATAAGTACTAACCCACAAAGCAGATAGCAAAAAAGTTGTAATTATCCCCGTAGTTAGTCGTGGTGAGCGGAGTATTTTTGCTGCTAAAAAGAACATTCCTAAATACAAAGTCAAAATAATCCAACCAGATAAAGCTTCTGACTTTACAGGAGAAAAAGCTGTAGCAATTGTAGCAACTAACCAATATATAAGTGCTAATATATGTACGGGTGTTAGATTATGTCTATATTTTTCTACTAAGATTAAAAGTAACCAATAACTAGTTATAGCTAAAAGCAAAACTCCAATTAAGCTAGTCGAGACAAACGGGCTAAGCACGAGCAAAATACTCAGTAAGCAAGCCCCTAAAAGATTTTTGCGCTGAAGTAGCCAACTGCTTTCTTGCCAACCACATAATATACCGATTAATCGGGAAAAGTAGCTCGAACTCAGCCACTTAGAATAATCCAGGTTAGTAAGTGCTATTTTTGTCCAGGCAGAATTCATAGTTTATGACGAGAAAATATATTAATCGGGTTAATTTTATGCAGTCTAACCTAATTTTTTCCCCATAAACAGATATTTTAGTTTCTATTCTGGCTCGGACTCTATCTTAGGAAATTGTAAAATATAGCGATATCCAGACTCTGGAGTACCTTGAACTAAAACGCTACCTCCATGCATTTCTACGAGATGACAAGTTAATAACAGTCCTAGCAAGTCACGAGAAATTTTGTCATTAGAAGTTTTAGTGGGTTTTTCTCCACTATCTAAAACAGTAATCAAAGCAGAAGAAGTAAGCACCTGATTTTCTATTAGAGCATTATTTCCTATACTATGATTGAAGGCATTCTGGGAACTATTCTGATTAAGAGCTAGAGCTTTAGTCACAGACTGAGCATATATTTCCCCTGGGGGTAAACCATCTCCCAACCACGGATGAGAAAGCCAGACAGCAATATTTAAAGTTGTTCTATTTCTACGGGAAATATGAATTCTGATTTCTCCACCAGCCTCAGACATTTCTAAGACACTGATGATTAAGTAATAAAGAGCCTGCTTGATTTTATCTTTGTCTAACAACCAAATTCGATTACCTGGTTCGACAGACAAGCGAAGTTTTTGTTGTTGCTGTCTGGCTACATCAACTAAACTGTTGATAACTTGTTGCGCGATCATTTCGACATCGGTAGAAGCAGTTTGTAACTCTGTATCGCGATCGCTCAAAACTCCTAAATTAACAATTTCATCTACTAAAGAAATAAGATTTTGACCGCTATTGTGAATAATTTCTAAGTATTCTTTTTGTTTATTAGTTAAAGGGCCGTAAACTTCTCTTCTTAGTACACTTGCCATACCAATAACAGAAGTTAAAGGAGTCCTTAATTCTTGAGTAAGTTGTGCCAATAATCTTACTTTAATTGAGTTAGTAGAATTAGTCTTTTGAGATGATTGAGGTAATACCTCTTTTTGGGCAACAGAAGGAGTATGCCAATTAGAACCCACAGGATGAATAACCGATAGATTATGATTATTTTCTGTTGTTCTTTGCCCTTGAGTTTTGATTAAGCTATCTCGTTCAAATTCTCTTAAGCACCAACGGGCTGTTAAAGCCAAAAAATCTGCATCCCTAAGACTAAATTCCCGAGGTTCAATATCCATAACCTCTAAAGTTCCTACACATAAACCTTCAGAACTAATTAAAGGCACACCCAAATAAGCTCTAATACTGTAGTGCTGTACGAGAGTGCTACTAGCAAAAACTGGATTAGTCAGAGTATTTTCGATACACAAAGGTTGTTCGCTATCGACAACGTAGGTACTAAAAGACTCCATTAAAGGAATTTTTCGATGGGCAGCTAACTGATTCATTAACCCAATTGTGGATAAACCAGAAGCTGACTTAAACCATAGTTCATTTTCAACTACTAAGCCAAGAATACAAATGGGTGTTTCCAGAAAACTAGAGGCAGTTTGAGTTGCTTCTTCAAAAACAGGAACTGTTTCTGCTGCCAACAACCCAAGTTTACTAAGCACCTGGAGTCTTTTTTGTTCTCTAATGGCGGGAGTAAAATTATCTAAACGGCAAAAGAGTCTATTTCTTATTTTAGTCATATTATTGACTCTTATCCCTAAATCTACTGCTTGCACTTGTATCACTAAATTTAATAATTAGAAAGGTAATATTTATACTGGCGAAGGTGAACATAATCAAACTAAAAATTTCTCTTTAAGTTAAAAATACTGAATAAATATATATTTTTGGGTATTCTTCTGTTTGCGAACGGAGAAAAAAAGCTAAATAATGCTTACCTTAGCTGGTTAGTTTTAAAGTTCCCTAAAAAACTCTTAAATGAACATTAAAGTGATAAATTATTAAAAATCTAATATTTAGTGCCGATTTAAAAATAAAAATTTTTTTTAGGTCAGTGTGAAAATAATATACAACGATCCCTTTTTTAATAATTGTAATCTCGAATAACTAATTTGACCAAACTGGGTGGGCAAATATCGAGGCAATTACCCTTACACCTCGTAATTGATTCGACAAAGGTAAATGACCTTTAGGAGCCGACAAATCCCAAGTAAATTCTTTAGGGTAACGAGTCCACCCATTATCATCTTTCCAACCTATTTTGTACCAAAGCTGGGAAAAGTCTTGTCCAAGAGAAAGCCACAGTTGTCTTTGTACAGAAAATCCAAACTTACCTTCAGAATACATCAGCCATAATCGATCGATACTGCGCAAATCGGTAGAGGGAAAATTATCTACCTCAGTAAAATAAAGCCATTTTCTCTTGGTGGCTGCTTCTCCTGCTAATTCGCATAATTTTTGTAAAGTGAGAACATCTGCCCCTCGAAAATCTTTCTGAGCGAGCAATTGTTGTAGAGGCTGGTAGTCAATATTGCGTTCGGAATCAAAAGGAACGATACCTGTGGGAAAATTAGTTTCTAAGAATCTTCGTGTTTCTGGTGTATTTGTTTTGTAGAGGGTTTGATATATTTTGCCCGTAACTAAGCTCGGTGGCTCGGAGCGTTGGGAAGCTAAAAATTCCCTTAAAAATTTTTCTCCAGATTCCCCTGCTGCAGCGATTTGAGAGATTAGTTTGAGTTGGTTTTTAGGGGACTCTAAAGAGAATTTTTGGTTGAGTTGGCTAATATCTTCCATACAACGACACTTTAATTACTGTAGCGTTTGCCTTAGCTATGCTGCTCGATAGAAGCAGCTTGTATCTTAAAAACTAAAATTAGGTATTTATACTTAAGTTTAACTATCTATCCTAATCGTATCATACAATTAAATGCTCACTATAAACTAGTCTAAAAAGACTTAAAAACTTGCTGGAGCTGGGGCAATATAAGATTTGTGTTCATTGCTTTTGGGCTTTCTCGTAGCCTTGTTCGTAAGCAAAACGCACTAATTGAGTTCTATTTTCTAAGTTAAGTTTATTTAAAATATTGCTCAAATGAGTTTGGACTGTTCGAGGACTGATGTATAGAAGTTTACTAATTTGTTTGTTGGTAAAACCTTGAATTACCTCCCAAAATACTCGTTCTTCTGCAGGAGTAAGAGGCAGAGGGTCTGGTTTATAGTTTTGCTGAGGTTGGGTACGCTCTGAAGTGTTTGAGGGAAGTTGGGGAGAAATTTGAGTATGAGAATTAGAATTAACAAGTTGCTGAATCAAATGAACGATTTCTGAATGAACTCGACGCGATCGCTCTAGTAAGGCTTCGATCTTAGCAAGTAATTCTTTCATTTCAAAAGGCTTGGTTAAATAATCATCAGCCCCACTGGAATGACCTTGGATCCGATGGTCTAGATCGGTTTTAGCAGAAAGAAAAATAAAAGGAATTAACTGCCCCGATGGTTGAGAACGTAACTGACGACAAAATTCAAATCCATCCATTTCTGGCATAGAAACATCAGAAACCACGATATCGGGAAGCTCTCGCTCGAAAGCAGCGAGAGCTTGTTTTCCTGAAGGCACGGCTTGCACTTGATATCCCTGCTGTTCCAAAGTATGCTTTAGAACCGTGCGTAAAATATTATCATCATCTACAACCAAAACTTTTTTCATTATGCCCTTATTGATATTTTGCCAAAATTCTCGATCGAGTTAATTATATTATTTCTACTTTGGCTACAAAATCAAACCTGGAAACTGTGCTACTTTTAATTCTTTGTAGGCGGTGAAGCAGATCGCTTATACCGATTATCGACCTAATTAGATCTTGTTTTTGGCTATTATAAATTATGTACGAAAAATTAGTTCCCCCCCATACAGGCTCAAAAATCACTTTTGAAAATGGTAAACCAATAGTTCCCGATTTTCCGATTATTCCTTTCATTCGTGGTGATGGTACAGGAGTAGATATTTGGCCTGCTACTGAAAAAGTAATTGATGCTGCGGTACAAGCTGCTTATGGCGACAAACGTAAAATTAATTGGTTTAAAATCTATGCGGGAGACGAAGCTTGTGAAAAATACGGTACTTATCAGTATTTGCCAGAAGACACCCTTGCTGCTATTAAAGAATACGGTATTGCGATTAAAGGGCCTTTAACTACTCCCGTTGGTGGTGGTATACGTTCTCTAAATGTTGCTCTGAGGCAAATTTTTAACCTCTATGCCTGTGTTCGTCCCTGTCGTTATTATCCGGGTACACCCTCACCCCATAAATATCCTGAAAAACTAGATGTAATTGTCTACAGAGAAAATACTGAGGATATCTATTTAGGTATTGAGTGGAAACAAGGAGATCCTATCTGCACTAAATTAATTCAATTACTCAATCAAGAATTAATTCCCGCTACAGCAGAACATGGTAATAAACGAATTCCTGCCGATTCGGGCATCGGCATTAAGCCCATTAGTAAGACTGGTTCGCAAAGACTAATTAAAAAAGGTATCCAAAAAGCTTTAACCTTATCTGGCTCTAAACGAAAAGTAACCTTGGTACACAAAGGTAATATCATGAAATATACCGAAGGAGCATTCCGCGATTGGGGCTACGAATTAGCAACTACCGAGTTTAGAAGCGAATGTGTTACTGAAAGAGAATCTTGGATACTCAGCAATAAAGAAGCAAATCCTAATCTTACTATTGAAGAAAATGCTCGCCTAATTGAACCTGGTTATGATTCTTTGACACCAGAAAAACAAGAACAAATTACCGCAGAAGTAAAAGCTGTATTAGAGCAAATCTGGGATAGTCACGGTAAGGGTAAATGGCAAGATAAAGTAATGGTTAATGACCGCATTGCCGATAGTATTTTTCAGCAAATTCAAACCCGTCCCGATGAATATTCTATTTTGGCAACCATGAATTTGAATGGAGACTATATTTCCGATGCTGCTGCTGCGGTTGTCGGTGGTTTGGGAATGAGTCCTGGGGCTAATATTGGCGATAACTGTGCTATTTTTGAGGCTACCCATGGCACTGCACCCAAACACGCTGGTAAAGATCGGATCAATCCTGGTTCGGTGATTCTTTCTGGCGTAATGATGTTGGAATTTATGGGTTGGCAAGAAGCAGCTAATTTAATTCAAAAAGGAATTGCTGGGGCGATCGCTCATCAGCAAGTAACTTATGATTTAGCTAGGTTGATGAATCCTACGGTAGAGCCTCTAAAATGTTCTGAATTTGCTCTAGCTATCATCGATCATTTTTAAGTATGGATAAGCCCAAAGTAATATTTTTTGATGCCGTCGGGACTTTATTTGGAGTAAAAGGAAGTGTAGGGGAAGTTTATCGACAGATTGCTTTAGAGTTCGATGTCGAACTAGCAGCAGCTAGTTTAGAGGGAGCTTTTCGAGCCAGTTTTAAGACAGCTTCTCCTCTGACATTTCCTGGAATAGCAGAAGAAAATATTCCGCAACAAGAATTTGCTTGGTGGCGATCGCTCGTTTTGGCAACTATTACCAAAGTTGGTGGATTAGAAAAGTTTGCTGATTTTGATGCCTTTTTTGCTCGGCTTTACCACCATTTCGCCCAAGCACAACCTTGGTACATTTATCCCGATGTTATTCCTACTCTAAAATACTGGCAGGCACAAAAAATTTCTTTGGGAATTATTTCTAATTTTGATACTCGCTTGTTTCAAGTATTAGAATTATTAGAATTAAAGCAATTTTTTGATAGTGTTACTATTTCATCTCTAAGTGGTTCTGCTAAACCCGATCGTCAAATTTTTGTTAATGCACTAGCTAAACATAGTAGTTTGGCTCGTCAAGCATGGCATATTGGGGATAGTGAGCAAGAAGATTATCAGGGTGCTAAAGCTGTGGGTATTAATTCTTGGTGGCTCGCTCGCCATCAAAATGCAATTATCGGTGAAAACCAGCTACCCAATTTAAGCAGTCTGAGATAGACTTGTGTTGAAATATTAAATGTTAAAAGAATTGCTGTTGGATTAGGAGGTCATTGCCTTGGATACAGCCAATCAACAAAGAATATTAGGTTATTTTATAGAAGAAGCCAAAGAACATCTGCAAACTTTGGAAAAAGGAATATTGCAGCTTTCTACTTCTGCTCGAGATACAGAAATGGTCAACGAAATGTTTCGTGCTGCCCATTCTGTTAAAGGTGGAGCAGCAATGTTAGGCTACACTAGCATCCAAAAAACAGCCCATCGTTTGGAAGATGCCTTTAAAATGTTGAAAGAGTCTTCTATTAATGTAGATAACAAACTAGAATCTTTGTTCCTTAATGGCTACGATTATCTACAAGATTTAGTCGATCGCCTAGAAAGCTCGACTGAATTCAGTGATGAAGATGCGATCGGGATATTAGAGCAAGCAGAATCTAATTTCGTTATCTTACAGAAATATCTACAAGATTTAAATACAGGTTTGAGTACCACAGAAAGCGAGCGAGTACCCGCCGACGCTCTTGCCGAACAAGTCAAAGAAACTCTCAAGCAAATGTTACAGCTATTTAAGCAAGAAGCATCTCCTGAGAATCGGCAGAAACTACAACAATTATGTGCTGGATTGGTTAAATTAGCTCCTCAAGTAGAGAGTTGGCATAATTTGCTTAACACTGCTCAAAAAGCTTTAACTAATACTCGCTATCCTTATAATACCATTGCCCAAATTACGATCAAAGAGCTAAAAATAGCTGGAGATCTTCTTCAGGCAGGAAAAATTGAGCAAATTAGCCCGAGTAAAAATTTACAACAGTTAGCAAATGTAGCTACAACGACATCTACAACAAATTCAGCGGTAATGTTGCCAACTGAACCTAGAGCAGCAGCAATTACACTAATGAAAACTTTTAATCGACAGCAATTGATCCAGATTATTCAACTTATTTCTAACAAAATCAAAGGTTAATGAGCTTTTTATCAAAGCGAGCTAAAATATCAAAAGTTACTCGTTCTTTCATTTGGGTAAAAAGTGCTTGTTTTTAGATGATTATGCAAGAAGGCTAAGATAAAAGTTTTAAATTTAACTTATTTTAATATATGTTATAATAAATACTTATAATTTAATAGTATAGGTTAGATTAGTAGTGTTTCCAGGGGAATATTCTGATTTAGTTGAGGCGATCGAACCCTTAGCAATTTTGCTGCGATTTCTCTTTGCCTGTTGCTTAGTAGCAATCTGCGGTTGGAGTTTGATGAGTCTAGTGCTTGATGCGGTAACAAGAGCTAAAAAGATGCACAAAATACCTTGTACCAACTGCCGTTTTTTTACGAATAATCATAGTTTGAAATGTACGGTAAATCCTTACACTGCTAATACAGAAGCAGCGATAGACTGCTCTGACTATCAAAAAGATTAAGTTAAACTCAAGCAAAATTTATGTTAGTTCAAAAACTAAAGGAGATGGAAGAGTTTACTGCTGGTGATGGGACTAAATTACGAGAATTGTTGCATCCAGATAAACAGGCTATAGATTTGCGTTATAGTTTAGCCCATGCAGTTGTAGCTGTGGGGGAAACTTCTAAATTACATTCTTTAAGTACTTCTGAAGTTTACTATCTTATAAGTGGTATGGGGGAGATGTATATAGATGGGGAAACTCAAATTGTCGAGCCGGGAGATGCTGTCTATATTCCTCCTCATGCCAAACAGTTTATTCGCAATTGTGGCGATCGACCGTTAGTTTTTATTTGCATTGTCGATCCTGCCTGGCGTAAAGAAAATGAGACAGTAGAAGTAGTATAACTTTGGAAAACTGTTAATTTTTTTTTACTAACCTTTATAGATTACGTACCTCGAACGAAAAAAGCGATCGTCCGCAAAATGCTATTTGGGGGATCGCTTTTTGGTGAGAATACTGCAAAAATGATTAAACAGAAATTTCGCTTAAATTACGAGTCATATGTTCAAAAGGTTCAGCCACAAAAGAAGTGTCCTCGACTCCTGCGTCTTTGGCCATGTCTTTGACAATGTCTTTCATAATTTCAATACCCATCACAGTAGGTCCAATAGGTACACCCAAGGAATTATAAGTTTCCCGCAGGCCCTGCAAAACCCTTTCGTTAAGAACTTTCATGTCTCCAGCGACCAAAGCATAACTTGCATAGCGTAAATAGTAATCTAAGTCTCGCAGACAAGCAGAATAACGACGAGTAGTATACGCATTACCACTAGGGCGAAGTAATTCTGGAACTGTTTCAAATAACTTCGCGCTAGATTGTTTGACGATGGATGCAGCATTAGCACTAATCATGGTAGCAACCGCTACTCTTGCTGTACCAGATTCAAAGTAAGCTTTTAAACTATCAATAGCATTGCGGTCTAGATAACGACCAGAAATATCATAACTTTTAATTAGATTGGTAATCGCGTCTTGCATTATAGATTTCTCCCAAACGGCATTTATTTTAGTTGGCTGATTAAAGTGAGTATTAATAGTGCCTACCTTAGTCGGTGTTACTCTGCCATCTTAAGCTTAGAGTAACTTAGACTGCTTTTCATGGCGAATAATATTCACGATTAGCCCTATTTTAAGCTTTCTTAATTCATAATCTCATAAACCGTGACGAGGATAATGATGTTAAAAATCGTTAACTTATTCTTTAATCAAATTTACCAAATAGTTTTTGTTAAGTTAATCATAATTTTGCAATTTTTACAGATTTGTTTTGAGTGTTGACATGATAATCCTATAACAAAGGAAATATAGTAATGCGATCGGCGACAGCAAGTTGAGCTTAATACGAACGCAATTTTCTAGAAATATTCCAAGCTAGGGAAAATTAGTCATTACAAGGAGTTATTTATGCCCGAAACAGGACAAGAAGTCTTAAAGATGATTCAAGAGCAAAACATTGAGTTAATCGATCTTAAATTTATCGATTTATTTGGTATTTGGCAGCATTGCACGTTTCATCGTAGCTTGATTGATGAGGACGCTTTTACCGAAGGCGTAGCTTTTGATGGTTCTAGTATTCGCGGTTGGAAAGCGATTAACGCTTCTGATATGTCAATGGTGCCAGACCCAGCTACAGCTTGGATCGATCCGTTTATGGAAGTGCCAACTCTAAGCATGATTTGTTCGATTAAAGAACCCCGTACGGGGGAATGGTACGAGCGAGATCCCCGCTCTTTGGCACAAAAAGCGATCGACTTTCTCCAAAGTACTGGTATTGGTGATACAGTCTATTGTGGCCCCGAACCAGAGTTTTTCTTGTTTAGTGATGTTCGCTTCTCTCAGTCGGAATACGAAGGTTATTACCATATCGATTCTGCTGAAGGGATTTGGAATTCAGGAACAGCTGAAGCAGGAGGGAATCTGGGTTACAAAATTGACCATAAACGAGGTTATTTCCCCGTTTCTCCCTCTGATACTTTGCAAGATATTCGTAGTGAAATGCTCTTGACTATGGGTAAGTGCGGTGTACCCATCGAAAAGCATCACCATGAAGTTGCATCTGGGGGACAATGCGAACTAGGTATCAAATTTTCCAATTTAGTTCAAGCTGCCGATTACGTTTTAACTTACAAGTATGTAGTTAAAAATGTAGCGAAAAAACATGGTATGACGGCAACATTTATGCCAAAACCCATGTTTAATGACAATGGAACGGGAATGCATACCCATATGTCTATTTGGAAAGATGGGCAACCCTTATTTGCTGGAGACAAATATGCAGATTTGAGCCAAACTGCACTCTATTTTATTGGCGGTTTACTGAAACACGCACCAGCTATCCTAGCCTTTACAAATCCTTCCTTAAATTCCTACAAGCGTCTCGTTCCTGGTTTTGAAGCACCTGTTAACTTGGCATATTCTCAGGGTAATCGTTCTGCGTCAATTCGTATTCCCCTTAGTGGTGGTAATCCTAAAGCTAAAAGATTAGAATTCCGTTGTCCTGATGCTTCTTCTAATCCCTATCTAGGGTTTGCCGCTATGTTGTTGGCAGGTATAGATGGAATTAAAAATCAAATCGATCCAGGCGAACCTTTAGATGTAGATATTTATGAACTTTCTCCTGAAGAATTAAGTAAAATTCCTTCTACTCCTGGCTCTTTAGAAGGTGCATTAGAAGCTTTAGATAAAGATCATGATTTCTTAACTGCGCCAGGAGTATTTAGTCCAGACTTTATTCAAAATTGGATTCAGTACAAGCTAGATGCAGAAGTTAACCCCGTGCGTTTACGCCCTCATCCTTATGAGTTTGCACTTTATTACGATTGTTAAAGCATTGTTAGAGTAAAAAAACATAATTTTTTTATGGCTATGAGACATCTCCAATAATGAAAGATGAAACCCTTGAAAAAAATGGTGTAAATCTAATATCTGGAGATGTCTATCGATCGTATTTTGACTGCATTCCGCGGAGTACCGTTCACTCGACATACTTCACCATCCAGAAATAAAATATTCTGGATGGTATATTTGAGTTTTAACAATTATATAATTTCAGATTTTTGTAACATTGGATACCAAAAATAGTCCATAAATAATTAAAATCTGATGATACACGAACTTAGTTAGTAATTCTTAGTTGGTAATTACTTTGATACTTTAAATAATCGGAGCAAAAATAGCCCTTGTAAGCTCTTGATTAATGGTGTCAACTCGCTTTTTAAGATTTGAGCTAACTGATGTTATACAAATAACTTGATGGAGTAATGGATTTCAAGCAAGTGCTAGGAAACAAAGAGGTTTCAGTACCTCAAAAACAAAATAATTTAAAACCAGACAATTTATCGCCAGATAGGTCTGTTGCTTTGACATATTTAAAAAATCTAACTCGTTGGTTTTCTCCTTATTGGCTAGCTTGTATTCCTTTAACAGCACTAATTGTAGTGGTTTGGAATTCAGCAGCGGTAGCCCAAGGATTTGACGCGCCAGCAGATATGGAGCAAATGCGAGTCGTTTTAGACTCTGTATTTCTGCTTTTTTGCTCGGTTCTAGTAATCTTTATGAATGCTGGATTCGGGATGCTAGAAACAGGATTCTGTCGGCAAAAGAATGCTGTTAACATTTTAGCTAAAAACTTAATTGTTTTTGCGATCGCGACCATGTCTTATTGGGCAGTTGGTTATGCCTTTATGTATGGAGAAGGAACTCCTTTCATTGGTTTGCAAGGATTTTTCTTTAATGGCGATCCCGCACCTTATGGTAACGCTCCTTATCCAGAAGCTGTACCAGAAGCTATTTCTTTTCTATTCCAAGTAGCTTTTGCAGCAACCGCAGCAACTATCGTTTCTGGTGCTGTAGCAGAAAGAATTAGATTTGATGCTTTCTTGATTTTTAGTATCCTTTTGGTTGGGATTTCTTATTCTATTACCGGACATTGGGTATGGGATGGTGGCTGGCTAAGTGAAATGGGTTTTTCTGACTTTGCTGGTTCTACTGTAGTGCATTCTGTTGGCGGTTGGGCTGCTTTAGTTGGGGCAGCACTTTTAGGACCTAGAGAAGGTAAATATCGTAGTGATGGTAGTATTAGTGCCATTCCCGGTCACAACATGAGTATTGCTACCTTGGGCTGTTTAATTCTCTGGATTGGCTGGTTTGGTTTTAACCCTGGTTCTGAATTAGCAGCCACAGCTAATGTTCCTTATATAGCAGTAACTACTAATTTAGCAGCAGCAGCAGGGGGCTGTACTGCAACTTTTACTTCTTGGATTAAAGACGGTAAACCCGATCTCTCCATGATTATTAATGGTATTTTAGCTGGCTTAGTAGGAATTACTGCTGGCTGTGCCGATGTAAGTTATCTTTCTGCGGTAGTCATTGGGGCGATCGCAGGGGTTATTGTAGTTTTTTCTGTAGCATTTTTTGATAGTATTAAAATTGATGACCCTGTTGGTGCGACTTCTGTTCACTTAGTTTGTGGGATCTGGGGAACTTTAGCTGTAGGTATTTTTGGTACTGGCAATATTGTTACTCAAATAATTGGTATTTTATCAATCGGTGCTTTTACTGCTGTTTTTAGTGGTATAGTTTGGTCCGCACTCAAATTAACTATCGGTATTCGCGTCCATCAAGAAGAAGAATTTATTGGTTTAGATATTTCCGAACACGGTATGGAAGCCTATAGTGGATTTGTCAAAGAGTCTGATGTTTTAGTTGGTGGAACTTCAGGCGCGGTTGGTACTGATTCTGAAATAGCTGGCAGCACAAATGCTTAGGTGATTTCTCTACATTCTCAAGAGAATGAGCAGCATAACTAATTGAGATTAATAATAAAGTAGAAAAGAAAAGGTTTTTATGCCTTTTCTTTTTTAATTGTTAAATAGAAAGAGATGATAATTAATAACTCTTTTAGGGAAGTGACATTTCAAAATTAGAAGAATCTCTTAGAAAACGCAGGGCTTCTTCTTCTAGACGGTGAACTAGATAAATTTCGATGCTGTTAGTCTGACGTAAGCAAGCTATATAACCATCTAGATACATCTTGATTTCTTCAAAACGATAACCTCTGTGCCATAGATCGACCATCGCATCAGTAAGTTTTTGATAATAACGAATAGATTGTCTGTCCTGGAGCATTGTTCTGATTGTTTGTTAAGATGATGATAAAGGCGATCGACCGAGACGATCTTTAAGATAACAGTGGTTAAAGTAAAATAATTATTCTCTTTGCAGTTAATTCGAGCTTAGTTCTATAGCTCAATTAAAACTTAAACTCCATAATATTAATTTTTCTTAATTATTATATATCTTAACGCTTTTACTAGTCTGGGTTAAGGTAAATTTTCGATTAGTTTAACTATTCAAAGCTTTGTTTTCTGTAATATAACTTTTAATCTAGCTCTCTTCGTAACGAAGATTACAAAAGATCGAGCGTAGCTCTGATAGCCTTTATATCTAAAGTTTCCAATATATTTAGAGAGGCGAAGGTGAGTTCCATATACATATCAATAGTGGAGGGTAATCCTCATCTGCGCTCCCTTTTAGGCTGGCATCTACAGCAAGCAGGGTATCTGGTTAAACAGTCTGCTAACCTGCAACAAGGAAGAAATGCTTTTTGCCATTATCAACCAACATTAATAGTGTTAGATTCCGATCTGCCTGATGGGGATGGATTAGAACTATGTCGTTGGTTACATCAACAGCAAAAACCTTTAATCCTGATGTTATCTGCTCGCAACAGCGAAAAAGATATTGTAGCTGCACTTAAATCTGGTGCTGATGATTATCTAACTAAACCATTTGGTATGCAAGAGTTTTTGGCTAGGGTCGAAGCTTTGTTGCGCAGAATGAAGACTAATTCTGTTCCTTTGTATTTAGATTACGGCGATTTAAAAATCGATTTAGTTCAACGTCGCGTTCAGGTGCAAGGTCATTTTATCGAATTAACACCCCAGGAGTTTAGTTTACTATATGTCTTAGCCCAAGCCGAGGGTAATGCTATATCGCGATCAGAATTACTAAAACGAGCTTGGCCTGATGCGATCGATAATCCACGGACAATAGATACTCATGTCCTTTCTCTCCGTAAAAAGATCGAAATTAACCCCCGTCAACCCCATCTTATTCAAACAGTAAGAAATGTGGGCTATCGCTTTAATCCAGATATACTCAAAGGAAATACCCCCAAAGCTCCTACAGTAGAAAAACTTCGAGAGCATAATGGGGGTGTTTCTAGTTTTTCTACTAATTAACCTAAGTTTAGGTAAGAGTAACTCCTTGTATGCTGTTGTCGATCGAGATTAAGGAAAAAGCTAGTAACCAAAACTATAGGGAGAGGGTATAAAAATTATGTAGTTTGGCTGGCTAA
This sequence comes from Xenococcaceae cyanobacterium, assembly GCA_051439545.1. Taxonomy (GTDB): domain Bacteria; phylum Cyanobacteriota; class Cyanobacteriia; order Cyanobacteriales; family Xenococcaceae; genus JASJDJ01. The sequence goes on from JBFRWK010000199.1 coordinate 16,786, forward strand.
TTTTTCTTGTTTTGCCGAACCTTGAGTACCTAGTTGAATTAACTCGATTTTGTAGCCATCGGGGTCTTCGACAAAAGCGATAACTGTAGTTCCGTGTTTCATTGCTCCAGGCTCTCTGGTTACCTTACCCCCAAGAGATTTAATTTTTTCACAAGTGCCATAAATATCATCTACCCCAAGGGCAATATGCCCATAGCCATTACCCAGATCGTATTTTTCTGTTCCCCAATTGTAGGTTAATTCAATTACGGGACGATCTGCTTCATCACCATAACCAACGAAAGCTAGAGTGAATTCACCGCCAGGATAATCTTTTTGGCGCAATAACCGCATCCCTAAAACATCGCAATAAAATTGAAGTGATTTTTCTAAGTTACCGACTCGCAACATCGTGTGCAGAATTCGCATAATCTTATCTGTTAGCTCCTGGGTAAAGACTACTTAGTTCTAATTCTGGATTCTACAAAAAATTTACCTCGATCGACCAGAAAATTTATCGATCTCAATAGATCGCCTTTACTTTAAAGCAAATAGCTGCGAATTTTATAGCTTGAATAAAATATCTAAAACTACAAAATTTTTACTTTCGAGCGTCGGTTTTAATTAGTAAGTATTTAAATAACTTAATATCTACAAAAATTGGGATAACCTGTGTTTGGGCTAATTTTGTGGTCTAGTTGATAGACTCATGTAGAATAATTCCTGTAAAAATGACCTTGATGATGGCAACACAGAAGCAAAAATCCAACCAGATTATTATTTTAGATAAAGAAGAGCGTATTTCCCTAAAATCCAAACAGGAAATTCTTCTATTACTTAAAGAATTAGCAGAAAGAGAAGAAACTACGGTTAAGTTAATTCTCGATCGACTTTACGATCTTGGTGCGCTTAACATTATCAACAATAAATTGCGTTCTCGCGCTCTTAAAGTAGTAGTAAGAAGATTAGCCAAACTATCTAAACCTACTTTTCGTGTTATTGGCTTTTACTGGTTTAAACGTAATTGTCCTCGACTAATTACTAATTGGTTGGTCACCCAAGTCGCCTTTGAGAGGGCTGAAGGTACTATCAAAGACATAGTTGAAGTATCAGATAATAGTTTAGAAGTTGCAGCCTTAGCAGATTTAAAAGTTCGACAGTTACGTTCTAGAGTTAGACTACTGACTAATATTTTGGTTATTGTTATTGCCCTTAGTGCTGTTAGTTTTGCTTGGCTATTGTATAGTCTCAAAGAAGTTAAACCAGCTTCAATCGAGCGAGCAGCAGCACTTTCTAACAACTGTCTCGACAAGTAAAGTAATTATTACCTAGATAAACTGTTACAAACTTATACCTAATTCTGTTGAAATATAATTTTGCCAAAAAATTAGTGAGACCCGATCGCTCTTTAAACAAAATGATTTTTCATTTTACTAACTTCTAGAAAATAGCTGGCAAACTTTCAGAAGTTGAGTTTGTAAAGTAGAGATAGGTTCAGCACCTTTTTTGAGACTATATTCTAATTCTAATAAAATTGGTAAACTGGCGAGTAGTCGATCGCTCCTGAGATATTTTAGTTCTCGGCGTAAATGATCGATGCGATAGGGATTACTAACCTCAGCTACTTGAGCGATCGCTTTCTTTTCATTTTCTCCTGCTTCTTCCATTAGTTTCACCATTGTCCAAGTACGAAACTGACCGATTAAAGTAGCAACTATCTTTAGAGGTGGTTCATTGCGAGCGAGTAACTCAGTAATTAAAACAAGTGTTTTTTCGCCTTTTCCTTCCCTGAGAGCTTCTGCTAACTGAAGACTATTTTGAGTATTGCAGACAACTAAACTAGCCACAAGATCTCGATCGATAGTTTGATGACTATAAATGCTGAGTTTGGTCAACTCATTCCACAGTTGTCTTGTATCGTTACCTACAGATTCTGCTAATAATTCTATTGCTTTGGGTGTAAATTTTAGTCCCATTTCTCGGGCAAACTGATGCACCCTATTTTGGATTTTTTCAGTTTGCCAAGGAGGAATTAGGCTAAACTCTTGTTCGTGGATAAATTTTTTAGCTAGTTTAGTAGATTTGAGACGGCGGTCTGGTTTTTTAGCTGAAGTAAATAATAAATGAGAATTATCGGGAATTACTGGTAAAGTTCGCTCTAATTCTCCTAGTAATTCTGGAGAACATTGTTGAAAAATAGTTGTATCTTTTAACCAAACTAAACGTCCGCCTATGCCAAATACTGGGGTCATAGTTTGATTAAGCCCAGTGCGAATATTTTCCGGTCGATCGCCTGATAGTTGATGGTAGTTAAACTCTAACCAATTAGGATCGAGAATTTTAGCTTTAAGTTTGGCGACTGCTTGACTCAGGGCAAAATCATCCTCGCCCCAAAACAAATAGGCTGGCATTGTTTAGTTATTTGTTATTATTCCTTAATTGGGTCAATTCTCTTTTCCATTTCTGCACCCGAAGTCTGCGAGCGAACTTATTTACTCACTGCTTTAAGACGACTCACCTTAAGTGTAAATTTACCGCCACTAGTATCTCCAAAAGCACGTACACGAACAATATATCTACCATTTTCTTCTATGCGTGTAAAAAGAAGAGAATTAGTCGATCCGTCAGCACCATCATCATTTTCGCCGATCTTTGTCCCATCTGCACCAATTAACATGACAATAGTATCAAAATCATCAGATACCAAATCAACGGCTACTTGGTCTCCTTTATTTAAGTCGATAAAATAATCACGAGCAAAACCTCCTTCGCCTGTGGGAATATCCTCCTCAGAAAGTCGATCGGTAATTTCTTGTTCTGAAGATAAAGGCGCAGGGCTATATAGTTTTAGTTGTGCCTTAGCTGGAAGTGTTTTTAAGCCTATACTTAAAACAGAAATAATTACACAAACAACATGATACCAACGCAGAACAAATTTGTTAGCCATATTTAGATTAGGATTAAAATAGCAAAATAGCATAGCTCAATACACTATAAAAATTATAGTCGAACTTCCTTGAATGGCTGGTATTTAATCAACCGAGGCATGGATTAAGTACTGATGTATCTAGCATTATGGTAATATCCTGTTACAGATTGAAATGGAGTAGTAACCATTATTATCAATGAGTAGATTATTTATTCGTTTAGGCATCGGTTTATTATTTACTATTTTTGCTCTGTTAAATTATTGGGGAAATGTGAGCGAAAATCCTGTTACAGGAGAAAAACAGAGAATCCAAATTTCTCCCCGTCAAGAAGTAGTTTTGGGGCTACAATCGCGAGAACAAATCCTTAGACAGTACGGAGGGATATATCCAAATAGTGTTTTGGTAGCCTATGTAGAAAAAGTAGGAAATAGATTGGTAGATGAGTCTTCTGCTTCTAAGTCTCCTTACCCTTTCAAATTTTATTTACTCAGGGATAACATTACGATTAATGCTTTTGCCTTGCCAGGAGGTCAAATATTTATTACTACTGCTCTTTTATCCCATCTTGAGTCAGAAGCACAATTAGCAGGAGTTTTAAGTCAAGAAATTGGTCATGTAGTAGCCAGACATGGTGCGGAACATCTAGCTAAAGAGCAGTTAGGCATAGCTTTAGTCAATGCAGTGGGAGTAGCTGCTAGCGATCGACCTGAAAACGGCAGACAGGCAGCAATATTAGCTCAAGCAGTTAATGAAATACTGTCTCTTCAATATAGTAAAGAAGATGAGTTAGAAAGCGATATTCTTGGTTTTCGCTTTATGGTGGAAGCTGGCTACAATCCTATGGGATTGGTAGAATTAATGAATATTTTAGCTTCTACTAGATCTGGTTCACAAATACCAGAATTTTTTAGTACTCATCCCAATCCGAAAAACCGTATCGATCGATTAAAAGAGATTATATCTACTAATTATCCTAATGGCATTCCTGCCAATCTCGAAGAAGGATTAGAAAGTTTTGAGCAAATAGTAGCTCCTCGACTTTAAATATAGGATTGCAAAATTTACGCTCGATAAAGTTAATAATTAATATTTTGTTTTGGTTAGAACTATATATTTTTTAGGAAGTTTTTATGAATATAACTGTTCTTTATTGGATTGTACTGGCTTTAATGTTTATTGGGGTTATTGGTGCAATTATTCCAGGACTTCCTGGCAGCAGTATTATCCTGGCTGCAATTTTAATTTGGAGTATTGCTACTGGGTTTAATGGTGTTGGTTTGCCACTAGTTTTAATTTTTATTGTCTTAATTTTGAGTGCGGGAGTAGAATATTTAGCCCTTTTTTTGGGAGTACAAAAGGCTGGTGCGAGTAACTGGAGTACTTATGGCGCGATCGGGGGTATGACTCTTGGATTTTTAGGTTTATTACCAGCTTTACCTATTGGAGGCCCTTTAATTGGTATACTTTTTGGAGCAATTGTTGGGGCTTTTATTGGTGAATATCTTTATCGTAATAATTTAGAGTCAAGAGAAAGAATTAGACAATCTTTTAAAGTTAGTTTAAGTGTTGTGGTTGCTTCTATTATTGGTAATATTATCGAGGCTTTCTTAGCAGCGTTAGCAGTAATTATTTTTATTATTAGTACTTGGCCACCAGTAGGAGTAATTTAATCCAATCTATTTTATTTTTATACTATTTAATTAGTCAACTATTCCATCTTTTCTAAAAGAGCTAGCAATTGATTGACATCAACAACCATATCTCCATCCTTTTGACGCATTTCTCCACGGGGAGGTGGACATCCAAGACATCCATATTTAAAACCCATACCTCTAGCAAGATTGGCAAATTCTCTACCGACATAAGCACCAAATAATTCTAAAATAATTGGATTATCGGCAAAAATGAGATTAGTTAAACCAGCACCATGAGGCGCGACAATTACCTTTGCCTGGGCAAATAGTTTGACTTGTTCGAGATAGCTCATTTCTTCTAAGATATATGTTTTAAATCCCAAGGGTTGTAAAGCTTCGATCGCTTCATATTCATTGGCGAGTCTTCTGCCTAAGGCTTTACTTCTGGAGATAAATATTTTAGGAGAAAAAGAAGAAAAATCGCTTTCTTTTTTAGAAATATTACTCAAAATTTTTTGTCTTAACCACTGGCAAGCACTAACTGAAATTTCTCCATGTATCTCGTCATAGGAACGACGAAAAGAAGGCACGATTAATTTATTTACAGTCCGTCTAAAGTCTTGCCAGATAATTAAATTGTCTTGATTATAGCCTAATAGTTTGAGAGAATCTCTTTGCCACGATCGCAAATTCTTTGCCACAATTAATTTAGGTTTAATTCCCGTTTGTTGTTGATAATATTCAATAGCTTCTAGTTGAGTTAAATTATCTACAGTCCAATGCCAAAAGTTATTGCTCCAAGGATTGGTTAAAATACAAGCAGCTTCAATAGCAGGTTGTCGATTTTTTTGACTAAATTGAGAGGCAATTAGGGTTTTAATCGAGACATTTTTAGCGATATGTGCCTTAATTGATGAAAATCTAGGTAAAGTAGTTTCTAAAATTAATTGGCGATCGCGATCGAAAGCTACAGGAGGTGAGCCTATTATTTCAGCATTAACTATTTCACAGACAAAAGGCTTGACAATTTCAACCTTCATGGGATAAATATTTCGGTCAATATTTTTAGGGATTGGTTTAAAAGTATAAAATTGTCCGAAATTCACCGATTCTTTTGAACCAAATTCTCTCAGATTATATTTTAGAGAATGAGCCAATAAATCATTTCTAGTCAATGCTTTTAATTTAAATATATCGAGGAGAAATATTAGCAAAGAAACAGATGCTTTTCGCCATAAATGATAAATTTCTCGATAAATAATTCTTAATTTTTGATTTTGCTTAATCTGACGGATCGCGATAGAAGTCACAATTATCCTTGATGCTTGGAGTTACAATAATTAATAATCTCGGTTTTGGGAACAGTAAATTAAAAAAGTTTCCAAAAATATGACCTAGATAATCTCGATCGTTATCTCTTTAATTATCTGAATTTTTAGCACAAATAAACTCAAATGTCATTAATAATATCAGCTTGAAAATAATCAAAATTATAAAATACTAAAAGATAAATATAAAAATTCAATAAGTTAACAACTAAAACCTTGAAAATTCAATAAATTTAGATAGTAAATCTCTCAAAAAATATGGTGAAAAATAACATAAATTATCTCGATTGCCTCCGTAATTATACTAATTAGCGATCGATATTTTTCCGCTCTATTTTCAAAAGATAGTAAAAATCAACGTTGTTATCGACGTAAATTAAATCTTACGATCGAACCAAGTAAATCTGTATCTATAAATGAAAGAGTTAGTTAAAAGTAACGGGATTAATAGTTTATGTTAATTTAGGACATCATTACCCAAAAAAAGTTACGTCTAATTTGTTGCTGAGTTAAAGGATCTAAAAAAATGTTGACAGCGTTGCTTCGGAAAATGAGCAACAACTTTTATCTAAAGTTAAGCATAGTAATTATGACTATGTTAAATGCGCCTGCCAGCATAGCTTTACCTCTTTCTCCAGGCGATCGCTTAGAAGTTTCTATTCCTAATGAGCCATATTTTAGTCGTGTCTACGAAGTCAATGAAAATGGAGATTTAGAAATTCCTTATCTCGGTTCTATGTCTGTAGCAGGACTAGAACCCTCACAAATAGAATCCAATCTTTTTGAAGCACTGGTAAAACAAGGGTTTTTTCCTGCCAATACTCTACAACTAACGGTTCAAGTCATAGAATGGTCACCAATTCTCGTAAACGTCACGGGGGAGCTATTTCAACCAGGAGTAGTTTTAATCAATCGACCCTTTTATCCTGAAGAATCAGCAGTTTCTCCCGATGCCAATCAAATCACTGGAGAATTTCCCTACCGAAGATATCTTACCGACGCACTACAAGCAGCTGGCGGAGTTTTGCCCACAGCAAACGTAAAAGATATCCGCCTAATTCGCAATGGTCAAGAGAGAATTTTCGATCTGTCTGGGGCATTGACAGGAGAGGCTTTAGAGAATGTTCCCCTGATTGCAGGCGATCGCATTATTGTAACTGCTGCACCTCGTTTTCAACCAGAATTAGTTCGTCCTTCAGAAATAACTAGACCGGGAATTAAGGTTTTTGTTTCTAATCTAACTGTTCCAGCTACTAGTAATGCTACTTCAGCCATCGGCAATAGAGAAGAAGGAATTGATTTTCCTTATGGTTCTCGTTTCAGTCAAGCAGTGATCTCAACTAACTGTGCTGGTGGGACTGAAGCTACCAATGCTCATAGGAGAGCGATTTTATTAAGAGTAAATAGACTAACTGGTAAAACAACTCATATCGATCGAGGAGTAGAAGAACTAATGCGGAATTCTCATAACGATCGAGATAATCCTTTATTGATGCCCAGAGATGGAGTAGCTTGTTACGATTCTCTGGCTACGAACACTAGAGATGTTTTTTTGATGCTAGGGGAAATTCTCAATCCTGTCAATATATTACGAGATCTCTTTTAAAAATTGATTTATGACATCTCCATCCGAGCCTTTAATAGTCGAAACAAAAGTAATAAACAACAAATACAATATTGGACTACGCTGGTTCAAATATTTACTGCTAGGAGCGATTTGTAATGGTGCTGTTTGGGGTGTTTCTCTTTCTTATCTCAAAAAAACTCCTCTAACTTATACCAGTGAATTAGTAATTCATGTAGCTGGTAGTGCGCCAGGAGTCAGCGTCAACTTGCCTAGTATCGGTCAGGCAAATACTTCTAGTGGTAGTTCCTTTGGCGCACATTCCGATCCTCGTGAAAACTATAAACTTATGGCTACTAGCACGACAGTTCTCGAAAATGCAGCTAACTCTCTGGATATGCCCAATTCAGAGTTTGGTAAGCCAATTGTAGATATTATCAATAACACCACTTTATTATTAGTAGAAGTCAATGGTAGAAGCCCTAAAAAAGCTCAAGAAAAAGCCCAGGCTCTTTACCAGTCTCTGTATCAACGCCTCAATGTTTTGCGCTTAGAAGAGCAGTCAGAGCGGGACAAAGCAGTTCAACAGGCTTTACTAGATGCTAGAGTAAAATTAACAGAAGCCCAGAATAAACTATCAGATTACAAATTACAATCGGGGCTTAACTCTTCCGATCAGATCGAAGATTTTATAGGTAATATTGGTAAGTTACAAATAGAGAGAATAGATACTATTGCTCAATATCAACAGATTAATGCCCGTCTACAAAAGCTTGCCAACACCCTCAAACTATCCCCGCAGACAGCAGCCAATGCTTTAGTATTGCAAACCGACCAAGAATTCCAAAAAATTCTCTCAGAATATACCGATAATTCAACTCTTTTGATGACCCTTTTGCCCTATCGAGGGCCTAATTATCCCGATGTTATAGAAGCAAGACAAAAGAAACAAGCAGCTTTAAAAGCTTTACTAGAAAGAGGACAAAAATTACTCGGCATACCTGTAGAACAAATTAATTTGGAGCTTTTAATTCTAGATAATAGCAATGGTTCGGGAGTAAAACGAGGGGATTTGTTTGTCCAATTAGTGACTATGGACGCAGAACAGAGGGGATTAGCCAGCCAAATTGATACTCTTACAGAGCAAATCGAAGATTTACAAGCAGAATTAATTAATTTAACCAAAAAAGAATCCGTTCTCGATAGTTTAGACCGAGATTTACAGATTGCCCAGGCAGTATTTGCTTCTACTTTAACCAAAATCGATTTAAGTAAAGGCGATCCGTTTGCTTCTTTTCCGATGATTCAAATAATTGAAGAACCTACTTTACCTAGCGAACCTAGTGCGCCCAAACCCACACTAGTATATGCTGGTGCGCTGTTTGGTTCGATTTTAGTTTCTGCTGGACTTACCCTGATATGGTGGCGTGAACCCTTAACTCAAATTGCTAAAAAAGTAATTCAGAAAGTTATGGAATAGATGTTGAAGATAATGAGTACTAAGCCTTTGAAGGAAGAACCCCAAAAAAATCAACATACTATCATCGAGCCGAAAATTCAACCACAAAACTTTCCAGAACGAGTGGTTTGGTATTCTATGACTTGGACTTACTTTTCCTATTTGCTTGGGGCTACTTATATTGTTGGTTCGGTAATAGGTTGGATTTTATTTTTCTATCTGTTATTAAAATGGTGGCTGCAAGATGAATATACGCCCTCCCAGGAAAGAATCGTCATTCCTTGGATTACTTGGGTTTGGATTATTGGAATGTTGATGATGGAAGTCGCTCTAATTATAGGGCATTTAGACTTCAATCTTCCTATGTCCCAGATTATCAAGTCTTCCATTGGTTGGGCAAAAGGTTGGGCTTTAATTGCTCTTTATCCTTTGGCTGGCTGTCTCAATATTAGACCAGAGTTAATTTATCGTGCTGTTTGCGTAATTGGATTACATACTCTCTTTCTTTCTCCTCTGTTAATTGCTGCACCTTTATTACATTTGCCCGAAACTCTCTATGTATCTCCTCTCAAAGCAGTGGGTGCTGGTTTAGGACCTACTTTTTTTGATGTTTCTTTATATGCTGTAGACTTTGACGGACAAATTCGCCAACGTTTATTCACGCCATGGGGTCCTGCATTGGGTTTTGTTGCCAATATTTACTTTACTCTGGCGTTACGGGAAAAAAATAAAAAATGGCGTTGGTATGGAATTATTGGTTCGATTTATATGTCTCAAATTTGTAAATCGCGGTTGGCACAGGTAGCTATTATTTCCACTCCTATTTTTATTTTTGTTCTTTCGCGCTTAATTCGTCCCTATATGTTAATGCTAATGGGAGGAGCTAGTGTAGGCGTGGGTATTTTAGCTACTACCATTCTCAATGCGATCGCTGCTTTTTGGAAAAAGTTTAAAGCAGCTAGGGCTGATTCTAGTCGAGTTCGTAAAGTTTTAAAAGATATTGCCTTTTACCGTGCTGAACAAGAAGCACCAATTTGGGGACACGGCATTTTAGAGATGGGGCCTCATGTAGCAGAATTTATGCCAATTGGTTCTCATCATACTTGGGCTGGTTTAGCTTTTGTCAAAGGGGCAGTAGGTTTTTATTCTTTGGCAATTCCGATGATTTTAAGTTTCTTGTTTCTGTTGGTTAAGGCACAAAGACATAAAATTGCGGGAACGGGAATGGCTATTCTCTTTATTCTCTTTCTTTATACCTTTGGTGAAAATTTAGAAATTTTAGCTTATTTATATTGGCCTGGTCTAGTTGTTATGGGTATTGCCTTTAAGAGCGATCGAACTAAGTGTCAGTCTTCTTCTTAACCCTAATAAGATTACTAGCTTAACTTAAGACATCGACTAAAATATTGGATGCTTTCCCCATACAAATCAAAATTAATCAATTAAAAACGGCAACTGCAATCTCCATCAATTAGAAATTATGGCAAAGCGATCGCTAAAAGCCTCGACGCAAGGAATCAAACAAGCTAAACAAGCTTTTGAACGAACAGGCTGGACACAAGAATATTTGGCAGCAGAAGTAGGATTATCGACTCGTCAGTCAGTCTGGAAGTTTTTTAGTGGCAGGGCGATCGAACGTCATATTTTTATCGATCTTTGTTTCCAATTAAATCTCGATTGGCAAGATATTGCCGATTTACCTCAACCGCAAACTACTTCTGTTAAAGAGGAAGCCAAAGAGGAATCTTCTGTGTTATCCGAGGAATTAAACCTAGATGAATTAGTTCAAAGCCTGCGATCGCAATTGCAAGGACCAATCCAGGCTCAATGTGGCACTTTACAGTCTTCTTTTGAATTTGCTCAACCTCTGCACTTGGAGCATATATATACTAGTGTCAACTTACTCCCCAATCTTTCTAACCAACGATGGCTGGAAGTAGCGGATCTCCAAAGCTCTCTTTATTCCACGGAAAGTCCCAGTTTGACAATAAAGGAACGACAAACTATTCCTGCTATGAAAGCTATTACTGCTCATCCCAAATTAGTAATTTTGGGTAAACCAGGAGCGGGAAAAAGCACTTTGCTGCAACATCTTGCCCTTCAGTGTAGTCAAGGCAAATTTAGCGTAGATTGTATTCCTGTTTATATTTCTCTAAGAACTTGGGCTACTCACACTCAAAAGACAGAAGATTTCTCTTTACTTAATTATATTTGCCATAGCTGGAACTTGAATAATATTTCGACCACACAAGTAGAAGCTCTCTTACAAAAGGGCAAGCTGTTTATTTTGCTCGATGGTTTAGATGAAGTGCCTCAACAAGATAACGAGCCGATTGTTCGACAGATTCAGTCTTTTTCTGAGTTTTACTATCAAAATCAAATCATTGTTACTTGTAGACTAGCAGCACAGCAATTTCTGTTTCGAGGCTTTACTTATGTCGAGCTAGCAGATTTTAATTCCACTCAAATAGAGACTTTTGCTCAAAAATGGTTTATTGCCACAGAAGGCGATCGCTCTCAAGGAATGGCTAAGGCAGAACAGTTTTTACAACAATTACAACGTAAGGAAAATAGACCCCTTAGAGAACTAGTTGTCACACCTATCTTACTTAGTTTAATCTGTTCGGTTTTTCAAGAAAGATGTTCTTTTCCCACTAAACGCGCCAAACTGTATCAAGAAGGTTTAGAGATTTTACTCGTTCGTTGGGATCGTGCTAGGGGAATTCAGCGGGATCTCGTCTACCGTCAATTGTCTCTGTCTGATAAGATTAAACTTTTGAGTCAGATAGCAGCCATTACTTTTGAGCGGGGAGACTACTTTTTTGAAAAAAATGAAGTTTTACAAATCATTGCCGATTTTTTAATGCTCTTACCTAATGCTAATACAGAGGCAGAAGCACTTCGACTCGATAGTGAGGCAATTTTAAAATCTATACAAGTACAACACGGATTACTAGTAGAGAGAGCTAGGGGTATTTACTCTTTTTCCCATCTTACTTTTCATGAATACTTGACTGCTAGAAAAATAGTCGCTACTCAAAATTCTCTAGAGTCTACTCAATCTTTGCAACAGTTAGCAAGTTATCTTACTCAGTCACAATGGCGCGAAGTTATTTTGTTAACGATTAGTATGCTACCAAGTGCCGATCTATTACTACAAGCAATGAAGGGGGAAGTAGATAAGCTAGTAGCAGCAGAACCAAAATTACAAGATTTTCTCCAATTCTTAGATAAAAAAGCTCGTTCTCTTCAATTATCTTACTCGGAAGCAGCAGTAAGAGCATTCTATTTTGGTTTATTTCAAAATCGAGATTTAAGTTTAGCCGTTTCCCTAGAAGCTAACTTAACTCATGAGTTAAGCGATGAGTTAGCTTTAGATTTAGCCTTAGCAAGAGCATTAGTTAGTGCGACAGCTTTAGTGAAAAATCCAGATATCAAACAAATTCTTAACTTTAGCTTTGCCCTCGAATTAGAAAAAAGTTTTCCCCTAACAGCAGAAATGGAGCAAGCTTTACAGGCTCTTAAACAGCAACTTCCCGATTTAGAAATAGGAAAAGAAAAATTAATTGCTTGGTGGCAAAATAATGGTCGAGATTGGTTGGTTAATTTCCGTAGCTCGATCGATCAACATCGCTATTTTGGTCGAGATTGGACATTCGAGCGACAACAGCAAAAATTATTGCAGCAATATTATCATGCCAATCAATTTTTAGTAGAATGTTTAAGCTTAGACGCTAAAATAACCCCTGCTATCAAAACAGCAATTGAGTCAAACATTCTTGGTGCGATCGAATAAGTCAATTTTTGCCGAGTTAGGGAAAAATAAATTGATATTTTCTGAGGGACTATTTATTCGATCTTCGCGATCTATAAATTTTCGCTCAAAATTAATTCAGATCGCCTCAATAGTCGTTCGCTCTCTGTACGTCTATCTGTTAGATTTTCACATCGTTCGGGTTTTTTCGCTGAAATCTCTAAGAAATTACCTAATTAGAAACTTCTGCCATTTCAAATATTCTTTCGTTGTAATCTTTGACCAAAAAATTAAGTGGTTTATCCCGACGAATTTTATACTTTAAACGTCGTGCTTGTATCCGTAGTAAAACTTCTTCTAAACAGTCGCGATCGAAACAAACATGACGCTGCCGTTGTTTATCTCCAAAACTAGCACCTGAAATGATGTGAAGTTGTGTATTTTTTTTCAACTGATACCAGAGTCCATCAGAGCCATTTAATCCAGTAGGATTAGTTGGATTGGGAGACATATAAAGCGGATCGATACTACCTGCACCTAAACTCTGTTCGTAGTTGTAATAATAATGTAGAGGAACATCCGCAGCGGGTAAATCTAGTAAACCTTCATAAAATTGTTGGGCAACTTGAAGATCGGATACCATCATTGTATAGACTTTAGGTGCGCTAGTCAGAAACATCCACATCGCACCTGCATACGCCACTAATAGCATCACCATGATGCCTTGAGTCGAAAAAAGACTATCTAAAGGGAGGGGGGGCAAAAAAGCACCAAAAAAGTTACTCATTAATAAATCGGTATTCACGATAGTTATCGTCATCATAAATAAGGAAAGCGCGATCGCGTTTGCTTAATTTTGTGAACTAAAAGATTTGTTTTTTTATACACATATTTTATCTTTTTTAAGCTTGTCCATAAATGGGAATAGCTGCACCACTAGTATCTTTAGCTGCATCGGAAATTAGATAACAAATAAGAGAAGCAATAGATTCTGGTTTTACCCATTTGTCTGCGTCTTCTTCTCCCATGGCTTCTCGATTAGCTTGAGTATCAATAACACTAGGAAGAATAGTATTAGCTGTAATATCTAGGTCTTTTGTCTCTTCAGCGATCGATTTAGTCAAAGCGACTACTCCTGCTTTGGCTGCGGAGTATGCTGCTAAAGACGCTGCTGGTTGTAATGCACCCCGCGAGCCTACGGTAACAATACGACCATATTGTTTTTCTCGCATTTTTCTCAGGCAATGTTTGCAAACCAAAAAAGTTGTATTTAAATTTAAATTAAACGCTTTTTGCCAATCATCGTAACTAAACTCGTGAGTTAAGCCCATGGAAAAACCCCCCACTAAATGGATTAAAATGTCTACTCTACCCAAATCATTAACTAATTGCTCTACCGCACTTTCTTGAGTTAGATCGGCTCGAACAAAATTTATTTTCTCAAAATCACTCGCAGAGAGTTTATTGCGTAAAGGATTAATGTCATTTTCGTGCAAATATGGAATTGTTACTTTTGTCCCATAGGCTAAGATTGCTGGTGTAACTCCTAAACCCAATCCACCAGTACCACCTGTAAGCAAAATATTCTTGTTATTCATCTCTTCTCATTATTAAGTTTATTAGATTAACATTGTCACAATATTGTTATTTTATGCAGAAAATTTCTAGCTCTCTTAATTTTAGTTATCTCTAATTACTTATTGAAAATTTTAAAGCGATAGTCAATCGATCGAGGATCCATTTTTTATTATGCTTATATGTCCCCACTGCCAGTCTGAAAATCCAGAGGTTAATAAGTTTTGTCGCAGTTGTGGTTCTTCTTTAGAATATAAAATTTGCCATAATTGTGAAACTAGTATTCCTCTAGAAGCAAAACAATGCAGTAATTGTGGAGCTTCGGTACAAACAGTTTTTTGGGGCATAATTGCTGAGGAACAACCAATCAAACACAAAAAGCCTTTACCACAACCAAAACAATTAGTTTTTTCGAGCAACGAAAGTCCGCAAGCACCAATTATCGAGACTTTAGACTCTAAAATAAAATATCTCGATCGCGATCGGCGTTATCATCTCGATTTTGAACAAGATGAACCTCTAAAACCGATCTATTTATCATCTTCAACGAGTAAACTATTTCAAGGGCAAGTAATCGATCTTAAACCCTTGCAAAAGTCTTATCTAGCTACGATTCGAGAAGAACAAACAGAACTGTTTGGGGAATTAGAACAAGAGTTAGATAGCTCTTATTTACGGGTTGCTCAATATTGGAATTTAATTGGTATTCCTACTCATGCTTTACCCTATCTGATTATGGAGCAATTTACATCAGTAATCCCTGAAATTTATGATGCCTGGCGATACAATAACCAAGGAATTGTTTTACTATCAGATCGTTCTTCCTGGAGTTTGTTAACAGATACCTGGTTGAGAGAAGATTTACCTCTAATGCAGATTTTATGGTCACTAAATGAAATACTCAAGTTATGGAACCCTTTAGCACAAATTGAATGTAATATTAGTTTACTTATCAAAGATAATTTGCGCGTTGATGAAGATGACTCTTTTTGCTTACAGCAGTTGCATATCAATGCTGATGGTGTCAAACCCAGTTTGGCAGATTTAGGAAAAATTTGGCGGTCTTGGCTCAATGAATCGGGTATTAATAATCAAAATAATCTCAATCGGTTAATCGATCGCATGATTGCTGAAGAATTCCCAACTGTAGAAGAATTAATCGAGCAATTGCAGCAAATTAATTCCGAAATAAGTGAGTTTGATGTTAATCAAATTACTAATGAAGATGAAGATTTAGTGCTATCTTCAGTAAATTCAGCAGAAAACGAACTGAGGGAATTAACCGATTTTACTTTTTTCGCAGACGAAGATAAGCAACAAAATATTAATTATGATAGTGAAACAGATGAACAGCCAACTATGGTTTTACCTATGGAACTAGCCAGTATAGTAAATGCTAGCTGTACGGATATTGGTATTCAAAGAGACCATAATGAAGACTTTTTTGGGATTCAAACCACGATTATTACCAAGGAAAATAACTGGGGAACAAAGGTCAGTGCTAAAGGTCTCTACATTGTTTGCGATGGGATGGGAGGTCATGCTGCGGGGGAGGTAGCCAGTTCTATGGCCGTAGAAACATTGCAAAACTACTTTCAATCTCACTGGCAAGACACCATGCCAACTAAAGAAATAATTGAAGAAGGAATATTCCTCGCTAACCAAACTCTCTATCAAACCAACATTGACAATTCTCGTTCGGGCAATGGCAGAATGGGTACTACTTTAGTTATGGCTTTATTACAAGATACTGCCTTAACCATTGCCCATGTTGGAGATAGTCGTATTTATCGAGTTACTCGCCAAAAAGGCTTAGAACAACTTACCCTAGATCACGAAGTAGGTCAGCGGGAAATTAATCGCGGTGTTGAGCCAGAAATTGCCTATGCTCGATTGGATGCCTATCAATTGACTCAAGCTTTAGGACCAAGAGATGATAACTATGTTAGACCAGAAATACAAGAGTTAGAAATTACGGAAGATAGTCTGATACTATTATGTTCTGATGGTCTTTGTGACAATGATTTATTAGAATCCCACTGGGAAACTTATTTAAATCCTTTGATTAGCTCCAATGCTAACTTAAAAGAGGGGTTACTTGAATTAATCGATTTTGCAAACGAGTATAATGGTCACGATAACGTAACAGCTATCTTGATTAGAATTAAGCTCAAACCTGCTTTATAGGCATTGACAATCTCTCAGATTTTCCCCTTTATTTTGGCACATATGGTTATTCTTACCTTATTAGAACCTCAGACCAATCAACCATTACAAAAGTGGCATTTCACAAATGAGTCAGTGATTAGAATTGGTCGCTCGGAAAATAATGATATTGTGCTACATGGTTACTTTCAAGTTTCACGGCAGCATTTAGAATTGACACAAGTCGAAAACCAATGGAAACTAATTAGTCGCGGTACTAATGGAACTCTCGTCAATAATGTTTTAGTAACAGAAGAAATTCTTCAAGATCGAGATTTAATTAGGTTGGCAGAGAATGGCCCTCTTTTTAGATTTGAGTTAACTTCTGCTACTTATGAACCTAATAATTCAGACAAAGAATCAGAAGCAACAGATCTTGCTTGTCATCATTTAGGTAATCCTCCTGATAGTATATTTTGTATCCATTGCGGTCAACCTTTGGTAGAAAAAGAAGAATTTATCGGTTCTTACCAAATATTGAGAACTTTGGGGAGAGGAGGCATGGGAACGACTTATTTAGTTTGGGATAAATCTCAAAAGAATAAAGGTGCGCCTCTATTATTAGTTCTCAAAGAGATGAACGCAGATATGATGCGAATAGCTAAAGCCAGAGAGCTATTTGAGCGAGAAGCCAGAGTACTTAAATCTCTAGATCATCCAGGTATTCCCAAATACTATGATTTTTTCGTGCTAAACGACCGCAAATATCTGGTTATGGAATTGATTCACGGACATAATTTAGAACAATTTATTTATCAAAGAGGTGCTTTGGATCGAGAAAGAGCAATTAGATGGATGATTCAAGTCTGCACGATCCTTACCTATCTTCATAATTTACAACCCCCTTTAGTCCATCGAGATGTTAAACCAGCTAATTTGATTCTGCGTAATCTCGATAGTCGTCTTATGCTCCTAGATTTTGGTGCAGTTAAAGAATTAGGAACTTCTTTGGAAACTCGAATTGGGGTAGAGGGATATAGCGCGCCCGAACAATATCGAGGTAAACCCTGTCCTCAGTCAGATATTTATGGTGTTGGTGCTACTATTATCTTTCTGTTAACTGGTAAAACACCAATGCAGTATTATCACTACAAAGGGGCTAAATATGAGTTTGACGTTTCCGAGATACCTAATTTAAGCCCTCCATTGAGCCAGGTGATTCAGAAAGCTTGTCGTTCTGATTTTCGCGATCGATATCAAACGGCGGAAGAACTATCAGCAGCGTTAACTGCCTGTTTGTAATTGTCCTTATTGAGTATTTTCTCGACTAGTTGCTAGCTAATACGCCATAAAAAGCCAAGGTTTAATCAAGGTTTAAAATTTTAGAAAAAAGGAGAACAAAAAATTTGCTTTAAAGACTTTTTGTTCCTTTTTCCTCTTGTCGATTATTCCTCGTCCCAGTTTTCTACAATTAACAGTTCCGCTACGGGGTCTTTCATGGAGAAGCCAAAATCTAATAATTCGCTTTTCCAATATGCCCAGTCATTACCTAAGAGTAAGGCTATTTTGCCGATGCTATCTTCGGGCTTAACTATTTTAGACTCCACCAGTGAGGCCATCTTACGTTGTAGCTTCACCATAGGATGAGCAAGCTGTTTTGTCATACGCTCAAATTTTCTTAGTTATTATGTAATTTGGATAAATTGCTATTGATGCGTGTTTCCCATTTAATCGCGTACCTTTATACTTATGGTATGTACGCTCAGAGAAATATTACTCTATTACTTTTAACTCATTATAGACCATTTATGCAAGTATTTTTAGCGATTAGTACGGTAATTACGATATTAAGTAGGGAAATCCGATAACTGAAACATTAGAATAAATATGGGCAAAAAATTGATTTGGCTGGCTTCTAGCTTGATTTTTACTGGTACTATAGCACCAGTATGGGCTTTAAATAGTTCTGTAGATGAACGAGGTATTAATGCCTTAAAGTTACATCAACTTCCTTATGATTTGTTGGGACGCAAAATTGGGATCGGACAAGTAGAAATTGGGAGACCAGGAAAATTTGGTTTAGATAAAGCAGGAGTAAAAAATAAAGCGATCGATCCCCACGGAGTTTTTTATCGGGACGCTTGGGCTTTATCTAATAAAAATATCGATAATCATGCAACTATGGTTGCTAGTGTCATGATTAGTAACAGTAAAGATTTAAAAGGTGTTGCTCCTGAAGCCAAACTTTATGCTTCTGCGGTAGGCTCGCTACAAGAAGGAGGACAAGCACAAGAATGTTTAGCTACTCAACACGTCGCTTTACAAAATGGCGGAGATGTAAGAGCTATTAATTTTAGTTTTGGAGAATCTTTAGCCAGAGATTCGCGAGAAGATGCCAAGTTAGATGGCAAAGCCTTGCTAACAGAATGTATAGATTGGTCGGCTAGGTTTCACGATGTCCTTTATGTTGTTGCAGGAAATCAAGGTAAAGGGGGTATTCCCATCCCTACCGATAATTTTAATGGTATTACTACTGCATATAGCACGAAACGCCAAGGCATATTTACCAAAGTCGATTTTGCTAATTTAAGTGCTTTGCCCGTAGGAATCGGACGTACTTTGATTAAAAAAGAAATTAACTATGGGGCAAGAAGGGCAATTAGTCTTTTAGCTCCAGGAAGCAATATCTCTATATATAATCAACGAGGACAAATCGAGCAAGTAAGTGGAACTAGCTTCGCTGCCCCCCATATTACGGCTTCTGTGGCTTTATTGCAAGAATATGGCGATCGAGTCATGAAAAATAATTCAACTTATTTAGAAGCTGGGTTAGATTTATCTCGTCCTCTTTGCAGTTTAGATTGTCGCCGTCACGAAGTTATGAAAGCTATTTTACTTAACTCGGCAGACAAAATTAAAGATCGAGGAGATGGTTTATTCTTGGATATGGAAAAAACAATTCTCAGCGAGAAAAATTTTAATTGGCTAGAATCAGATGCCTATCGCAATCCCCGCATTCCCCTAAATATGCAAATGGGGACGGGACAACTTAATGTTTTTCGTGCTTATCAGCAGTTTAGGGCGGGACAAACTGCTCCAGATGTACTTGCCCCTAACATTGGCTGGGATTATCGTACCGTTGAGGTTAACTCTTATCAAGATTACTTTTTAGCAAGACCCTTATCCCCAGGCAGCTATATTTCTATTACCCTTAACTGGGATAGACTAGTTTTGTTAAACGATCGCAATAATAATCAAAAATACGATGTTGGGGAGACTTTTCGCGATCGCGGTTTAAATAATCTCGATCTTTACCTTCTCCCCGCCAACGAAAATAGCAATTTACGCAATAGTTGTTCTTCTATCAGTAGAGAAGATAGTGTAGAACATATTTTTTGCCCCGTCCCTGCTGCGGGGCGTTACAAAATTCGAGTTTACTATCGGCAACAACTTAACGAACCAACTCAAGCTTATGCTTTGGCTTGGTGGACTGGGAAAAATTTAAACCTAAATAATAAAAATTAACCTGAGTTCGGTTTAGGCGGAAACTCTAACTTTATGGAGGCTTGAAAATTGTTGCTCAGCTTATTGGATTCAGTGGGCAAATAATCTTTTTATCCCGAACTCAGGTAAAATTAGGTCTGAGGAGTTACAGAAGTAGAAGCCTGGTTATCTTCTGCTGTTGAGAAAAATCTTTGGGCAATCCAAGCTGTAAGAATATGGGATAATAAGCCGATAGGGCCAGCAAAAAGACAAAGAATTAAAGAATGAATCGTCCAAACTCCAGTACGTTGTCCTTCCCAATAAATCCAACGACCGACAAACAAATCTAAGACCAAAAAATGCGCCCATCCCGTAGCTGCAATTCTCTCATCCGCAAAAAATTTGGCAATATCTGCTAGGTTCGGATTAGACAAAGCTCGTGCAGATTCGGGATTAATCGTTCCTGCAAAAAAATAAATATACAAACCTGCCAGGACAACGAAAGGTAGAAAAGAATTGATTACTTTTTGCGTAATCCCCCATTTAGGCAAGAAAATCATTAAAATCCAAAAAGGAAGTACAAAAAGATTGGCAAGATCGAATAGTTGAGTAATTGTCATCACGGATATTTACAGCACAAAATTAAAAAGTATGTCTCAGTGATTTTAGCAATCCCACCAAAATTAAGCCCCACTCATGTACCAACAACCTTTTTTTTCGATTTGCCTATCCTTTTACTCAAGCTAGCAAACAACCTCAATTGTTACTCTCCAGCTTATTTTTTCTGTCTCAAGTGGCTAATGTGGCTGGCTTTTTTTGGGAAAAATTTGCTTTTAGTTCAACTCATTCAGTTACGTCGAAGTAGGTTAGTTATTAGTTGTTAGCCCTAATTGTAACAACAAGAAGCGATCAGAGCTTCAACATCGATTACTGCTTTCATCTGGTCGTTTTGCCAAAGAGTACAACCACAGACATATTCGGGCGGAGTCAAAATAGGAGCAGAAGGCTTGATAGTCAAACAAGATTCTACTAAAGGTTGTTCTACGACTATTTCTAATGCAGTCAGATGAGCATTATTTTGAATAACTAAAATTAACAAAGAAGGATCGAGTTTAAAATAATCGGGCAGAGGATAATTGTATCGAAGTAGCTCGGATAATTGATAAAGTGGTACATTTTGGTTGTTCCAGCGTAAAATGCGCCGATCTTCTAAAAGATCGATTTGTTTGCTTTTCGGTATAACCATTGCCAGAACTAACTGGGCTGGTAAGAAAAAAATATTATAGCCAGATAACCACATAAAAAACTTTTCCGTTTGCAGAATTTGCTCCGATGTAATTTCCGAGCAAATATCACTAAGAACTGCCGTTTGACGATCTTCTGTGAGGAATAAATAATCGCACCAATTTTCGCCTCGATCGTTATTAGTCCCCTTAGACAAAGAAGCTTGCACCGCTTGCCAACAAGCCAAAGCTCTTTGGGTAATTAATTGAGTTACAGCCAAATTATTTTGACTGAGTTCGACAGAATGGAAAACCGAGTCAGCAATAACAACTAAATCTTTTAATTCTAGTAATTCTCCTAACCCAGAAAATATCTCTGCTTGATGTTTTAATTCTGTTGATTGTTCTGCGATATCAAAGCTATCCCAAATTAGTTCTAGATTAATTAAACTTTGAATCATATCTTGAGAAACAATAGCTTCTTGCAAATTATTATCTAATCCGATAGCTAACCCTAGCTGATGGGGAAATTGAGCCAGAGAAAAAAGAAATTCTCCTTTAGCCAAAATAGCTAATTTGCCTGAAGGAACTTGACTTAATTGAGCTAATAGAGAATATTTTAATTGAAGATAAGTTTGCCAGAGTTGTTCGATCGCGCTCCCATTAGCGTTAGCAGATTGATTTAAAAGAGTGGATAAACAATTTTGGAGATTGCCAATCAAAGTTTGTAACTCATCGAGATTAAATAATTCAAAACTAGTCTCTTTTTCTTTTACTTGTGTTTCTCTTGCTTGAATTGCTCCCCCATGCAGGGCATTTAATAACCGTAGGATATCAAAAATAGTACTGGATAACATTCCAGGATTAAGCTCGGCTCGATAGTAATTAGAAGATAATTCTCTCAAACCTGCTTGAATTAAAGGTAATAGCTCTAAACCTTCTTCTAAAAAAAGAAGATATATCTCTTCTGAATTCATCAACGATCGACTTTCCCATATTCCCTGTTTCCTTTCACCTTATAATAAATCCGATTGGCGAAAGTATACTTTTAGCGATCTGGCTGAAAACCTTTCGCCTTCAATAAACGAGGCTTCGCTTCTTTGCTATAAGCTATAAGCTATAAGCTATAAGCTTTTTGATAATTTTTAAGGCTCTTATTTCAACAGGATTGAGTATTATGCCAATTTTATTGAGAGGTGTTTAATTCTTCTACTTCTGTTTTTAATTGGTTCAATGAGGTAATTATAGTTTGAGATTTTGCTGAGATTTCAGTACTATCAGTTTTAGTTATTTCTTCCACGGATTGACCTAATTTTTCTAAAGCTAGGGCTTGCTCTGTAGCTGTTTTACTCAAATTATTGACAATTTGGCCAATTTGCTGCTTACTAACATCAACCTCTTGGAATTTCTGCTGGATTTTTTGCCGTAAAGTAGTCACTCGATCGAGTTGATTTTCTTCTATTTTGAGAATTGAGTCTATTTCCCGAACATTATTTTGAATTGTCGAAGCTATGGGTTGAATTTGAGTAAGTTCTTGGTCTATTTGTTGCGCCAGATTATGAATTTTCTGAGAAACGCTAGCAAATTTAGGATTGTTTTCCGTGTTCCGCGCTGCCTCTAAGACTCCATTCATACCTTCTAATTTTAGTTGAGTCAGATGCTCGTCAAGAATATGGATTATTTGTAAAAGCTCTTGAGATGAACAAATTAGATGTTTGATGTTAGTGCTAATTTCGATGGTGTTTAGACTTAAGCTTTGTTCTTTGTCGAGTGCCTGATGCCAAGTTTTTTGACTCTCGGTAAAGATTTTTAACCATTGTTGTTCTTTTTGTTCTGCTTGGATTGCCATATCCTGTAATCTCCTCACTTCTATCGTGATAGTTTGCAGTTGCTCGGAAATAGCGGTAATCGATGTTTGCTTATCTAGGTTTTGCTGCGATAATTTAACGGCAATCTCTTCGCTACGATCGAGTAAAGCTAATACTTTATTTAATATTTGTTTTTTAGCTTGCTTTTGTTGTCTTGCATCGGTTTTTACTTGATGGTAGGATTGTTCGCTCCGATCGAGAATCCGACAGTGATCGATGGCAAAACTGACTCGATCGGCAATACTAGAGAAGAAATTGATTTCCCACTCTTGCCAATTATGGGGAGCAACACAATGGTTGGCAATTAGTAAACCCATTAGTTTGCCATCTTTAAGAATAGGTGCAATCAAATTAGCTTTAATTTCAAAAGGCTCTAGTTGTCCGAGATGACATTCGGTTAATCCTGCTTGATAGATATCATCGACTACTTTTATTCGTCCTGTTTGATATTTTTCTACATAACCTTCAATAAAGCAGGGGTCTTTTATTTCCCGCCACAAAGCTTTGGGAAAACCTGGAACTACCGACTCTGCTACTACCGTACCGTACCAATTAGGATCGAAGTTATAAACCATAACTCGATCGCATTTTAAAACTTTGCGTACTTCGGTTACAGCAGTGTTTAAAACGTTTTCTTCGACTAGAGATGAGCTAATGCTACGGCTAACATCGGCAATTAATTTATTTTGCCTACTTTCTGCTTCTAGCTGTTTGACTAATTTGGCTCGGCTTAAAGCAAAACTAATTTGTTGTGCAACCTGAGTGAATAACCTTACTTCCCAATCTTGCCAATAACGAGGCGCAGAACATTGGTGAGCAATTAGTAAGCCTAGAAGTTTATTTTCCTGAAGAATAGGAGCAACTAAATTGGCTTTAACTCCAAATCTTTCTAGCTCATCAATATAACATTGAGTTAATCCTGCCTCATAAACATCGTCTACTATGGTGACTCTGCCAGCTTGATATTTTTCGATGTAACCTTCTTTCAAGCAAGGATCGTCAATTTTGGCTTCTAGGATAGATGCAACATTGGCAACCGCTGATTCTGCTATGACCTTGCCTTTACCTTTTTTATCTATACTGTAAACAATTACGCGATCGCACTGCAAAAATTCTCTTACTTCTTCTACTCCATAGGCAAAAATTGCTTCAGAATTGAGAGAAGTTGAGATATGGTGAGTAATCTTTTCGAGAAGTTGATTTTTTTCTTTTTCTGCTTCTACTCTAGCTAGTAATCGGGCATGATCTAGAGCAAATCCTACTTGAGTGGCAATCTGAGAAAATAAGCTAATCTCGGCTTGTTGCCATTGTCGCGGTGCAGAACATTGATGAGCTATTAATAAACCAAAAAGTTTACCACCTTTTAAGATCGGGGCAATTAAATTAGCTTTAATATCTAGTTGCTTCATTAATTGCAAGTGATCTGGATGAAAATCTGCTTCAAATACATTATTAATGGGTAAAACACGACCTTCTTTATAGGCTTGAATCAAACGCTGGGGAATACAAGGATCTTTAATTTTTCTATTCTTAGCACGAGGCCATCCTGGTAAAACTGATTCTGCGGAAATATAACCACTCCAGTCTGGATTAAAACTATATACTACTACCCGATCTGCGCTAATTTCTTTCCGTAATTCTCGAACAGCTGTATTTAATATTTCTGTTTTGTTTAAAGTTTCCCGAATTTGATAAGCTAATTTGATAAACTTACGAGCTTGTTCGATTTTAGCATCGGTCTTTTCTAGTACTTGAGTATGTTCTAAAGAAAAACCTACCTGTTGAGCGATATAGGTAATTAATTCAATTTCTTGAGGATGCCAATTACGGAAATTACTGCATTGATGAGCAATCAATAATCCTAATAGTTTTTTACCTTGATTGCATTTTATCGGTGCAATAATATTTGCTTTTACTCCAAATTTTTCTAGTAATGTTAGGTATCGAAGACTTAAGTTTGCTTTATGAATATTATTAATTACTCGAACATAGTCTCTTTGATAATCTTCCAAGTAATCTAATTCCGAAGTCAAATCTTCAATTGTCGTGCCGATAATTTTAGGTAGACGAGAAGCTACTGCTTCTTCAACAAATTTTCCTTTATTTCCAGCCCCTATTTGTAAAATCGTTACCCGATCTGCTCTTAATGCTCTCCGAGTTTCTGCTACAGTATTTTTTAATAATTCTTCTACCGAACGAGATTTTTGTAAAGTATAAATCACTTCCATAATCATTTGGAAGTTAGCTTGTTTTGCGTCTTGTTTCCACAGCAAGTCTGGTAATTTATGTTCTACAAGATTTAGGTTATTTACTAAATTTCCCAACTCATCTTCTTTTGCCAGACTCTCAGGTAAGTTTTCGTTACTATATAAGCGATCGACTATTTTTGCGCTTAGATTTGCTGATTTGACAATTGGCTCTATAAAACGATCTGCTAATATATAAGCTATAGTTCCAGTTATCCCAGCAATTGTACCTGTTGCTAAAACTAACCAAAGAGATTGTTTATAGATAATTTCATAAGCTACTTCTCCTGATTCTGTTAAATCTATTCTAGACTCGATAGACTGCTCGATTAATTGGTTTTTCATATAACTAGTAACCCCTAAGACCACAACGGGTACTAGAGTAAGGAGTAAAAATCCTGTAATTACTTTATTTTTAAATTTTTCTGCTATTATTTTAGTTTTACTTTCACTTACGAAACCACTATTTTGGTTACTAACTGGTTCATTCTTATTAATTGTTATTTTTGTAGGTAAAGAATTGCTATTTTCTTGAGAGGTAGCAGGGGGTAACTTTTTCATAAATAAAACCTCTAATAATCAAAAATAAATAAAATTGTATTCGAGTCAGCTTATTAAATAAAAATATTTTAATTGACAATCTCAATTTTGTTCTAATTTATCGAGTAAAGCTATAAATCCCAGCCTCCACCAAGTAGATCCCCCCCTATCTAAATTGTGCCTACTAAATATATCAATACAACAAGCTGGTAAATGTCCTTTCTTTCCCTGAAGAGCGAAAGTTAGGTCTGAATATTTAAGCCAGGTAGATCTTTGATACCAGCCAACTTTTTCGGCAAACTTCTGCCAAATTAAATAATCCCCTTGAAAATTTGTCGCGATATTTTGGTATATTTCTTTTTGAATACTCAAACCAAATTTACCATTGCTATACTTCTGCCATAAACGATCGATTTGCTGTAATGCCGAGGCAGGAAGTTCGAGTATATTGCTCAAAGTTAAGCAACCTCGAACTGTGCGCTCGGCAATTTGTAATAAAAGTTGCCATGTTTCGCGATCTGCTGCCAGATAATCTTGGTTGGCTAGAAATTGTTCTAGTTGACGACAATCAAAAGACCCTCTCTCTTCGAGTGTCCCCGTTAAAATCAGAGTGTTAGAGTTAACGCTTTGAGTAGAAACATTATTTTTACCTGGAGTGGATTCGAGGGGTGAAGGTAGTTTTTTTAAATCTTGAATAACTTCGAGGGCAGATTGATAGCGATCGCTTACTTTGGGTTGCAATAGTTTAGAAATAATGTAATTAAATTCGGGATTTGGGACTACTTCTGCTTTTTGCCAAATTAAATCTAAAGATGTCGAGGCTAGATCGATTCCTCGCTCGGAAGGCATTACTCCTGTAATTAAGTGTAAAGCAGTTGCGCCTAAACCGAACAAATCGCTAGCTGGAATAGGTTTACCTTTTATTTGTTCTGGTGCTGCATAGCCTGGCGTGGCACTGATAGCCTTAATCTGAGTGAGAAATTCCTGACTAAATTGAAATGAACTACCAAAATCGATTAAAACTAGCGTGCCATCATCTTTACGAATAATATTGCTGGGTTTGATATCGCGATGAATAACTTGTCTTTGATGAATAAATTCTAAGACTGGCAAAATATCAATCAGGATTTGTTTTACTTGTTCTTGGCTAAAACGTCCTTGCTGGTTGAGGATCTCGAGTAAATTTTGTCCAGAAATAAATTCTTGAACTAAATATAATCTTTGTTTATAGTTGAAAAATGCTAGTAAGTCGGGAATTTGAGGATGATTCCCTAAATTTTTGAGAATAGCTGCTTCTTGTTGAAACAAGTCTATGGCTTGTTGCTTACTTGCTGGATTTAGCTGTCTTGAGACAAACTGTTTAATTACACAAGGGGTTTGAAAACGATGCTCGTCTATTGCTTTAAAAGTATAGGAAAAACCTCCCGCGCCAATATAACTCAAGCCACGATAACGATTTGCTAACAAAATTTTTTCTTGACAGTTGTGGCATAAATCTAGATCTCCCAAGTTGATTTGCAGACAATCGGGGTTAAGACATTGACTAACCTCAGTCGATATTATTTCTCGATCGTCTGGAAGCAGGGGTGTCCTGTCCATAAGTAAAGTCCAAAAATGAGCTAAAATTAACTAGGCAAAGTTGCTTACGAAATAACACCTAAAATTTTATTATCTCAGAAACTAGAGATTATTTTGTAGCTTAAATACCTTCATTACAGAAACTTCATCAGAAAGATCTCGATCGAAATTAATAACCACAGAATGCCTTGAATAGAGGGAAAACAACGAATCTAAGCAAGCTTTTTCAAAAATTAGAGCGATTTAGCCTCCACTAATTTTGACTCGATAGCCCAATGCACTGAGAAGAGATACTAATTTTTCTTTGTGTTCTCCTTGAATCTCTAAGGTGTCATTTTTGATAGTTCCCCCAGTACCACATTTGGCTTTGAGTTGTTTGAGTAATTTGGTCAAAGTTTCAGGCTTATGCTGAAAACCAGTAATAACTGTAACTGTTTTACCTTTTCTACCCGAACGGGTTGCTTGTACCCGCAAATTTTGCTGTGATGGGGGAAGATCGGGTACAGCTTTTTCTAGGGCAGGAGAATTATCTGTACCAAATTCTTGATAAACTACACGGTTTTTACCAGAAGACTTACGTTTAGAAGACATAATCAATAGACTTACTTTCTGTTGCTCAGCCTTAAGCTAGCATAGTCTGCCCGACCGCTAAAATATTTTTAGCTGCATTTTTAGCTGCATTAACGTCACTCAAATTAGGAATCAAATAAAAGTCATGACCGATAATCAGCGTTCACGTTGGGATTTGGGAAGATTTTGGGAAACTTTAACTTATTTTGAGGCAATTCCCTTTCTTAAATGTTGGCAGCGTTTATTCTCTCGTCATCAACCTCAAACTAGCCATAATAAACAAGTAAAGATGAAAATTTTAGTAGCAGGTGCAACTGGTGGAGTAGGTAAGCGAGTTGTACGGAATCTAATCGATCGCAATTATTCTGTAATTGCTTTAGTTAGAGATGCCAATAGAGGAAAAGAGATATTAGGAAACAAGGTAGAATTGTTTGAAGCCGATCTTACTATCCCTGAAACTCTCAAACCTCAGATGATGGAAGGAGTCCGTGCAGTAATTTGTTGTACGGGAACAAGGGTACAACCAGTAGAAGGGGATACTCCAACCAGAGAGAAATACTATCAGGGAATTAAATTTTATCTTCCTGAAGTAGTGGATACACCCGAACAGGTAGAATATGAAGGCATGAAAAATTTAGTTAAGGTTGTTTCTCAAAACATTCAACCGGCTAGTGGTAAAGTTTTGTTTGATTTTACTAATCCTACTGTCGATATTAAAGAAACTTGGGGCGCAGTAGATGATGTGGTAATGGGAGGGGTGAGTCAGAGTAATATCCGCCTTGCTGAGAATCAAGCTATCTTTTCTGGTATGGTTTCAACCGATAATAATGGTGGCTTTGCTTCAGTACGCACCCGCAATTTTACGCCTCCTCTAGACTTGTCTGACTATGAAGGAATAGAAATTAGAGTTACAGGAGATGGTAAACGCTATAAATTTATTACTCGCTGTGAAGGTAAATGGGATGGTATTGGTTATTGCTATTCTTTTGATACGGTTTATAATTTCCCCACTACAATTCGCATTCCGTTTAAAGATTTGATTCCTGTTTTTCGCGCCAAGACTGTCAAGGAAACTGAGGAATTTGACTCCAGCAAAGTTTACTCTATGCAATTGATGTTGAGTAAGTTTGAATATGACGGCGAATTAAATCCTAAGTTTGAAACAGGTTCGTTTGGTTTAGAGGTAGAATACATTAAAGCCTATGGTGGAAAACTATTACCTCAATTTGTCCTCATCAGTTCGGCGGGGGTAACTCGTCCTGGTCGTCCTGGTATTAACTTAGCTGAAGAACCACCCGCAGTTAGAATGAACGACCAATTAGGAGGTATTTTAACCTGGAAATTGCGGGGGGAAGAAGTAGTTAAAGCCAGCGGTCTATCTTACACTATTGTACGTCCCTGCGCTCTCACAGAAAAGCCAGGAGATAAAGTTTTAGTGGTTGAAAAAGGGGATAATATGAGGGGACAGATCGGTCGGGATGCAGTTGCTCAATTGTGTATCGAAGCGATTAATTTACCTGAAGCGGTTAATAAGACTTTTGAAGTTAGGGAAGAAGATAAGCAAGGTGATACTAACTGGCGGGAGTTATTTTCTGATTTGCCAAAAGATTAAATTTGTCCAAATCACTTCTATAATAAAATTTTTGTTGGTTGCTTGTTAGTCTGTAATTTGACAACTAACAACTAGTAAGGTGGGCATTGCCCACCCTACTGTACTAACAACTAACACCTAATAACTAATAATGACTACTACACCTATTCTTACTAATCAATCTACTAATGAAATTCCAGATGCGCTAGGACGCTTTGGTAAATACGGTGGCAAATATGTTCCTGAAACTTTAATGCCAGCCCTCACAGAATTTGAGACAGCCTATCAAAAATACAAAAACGATCTTGAGTTTCAGCAACAATTGCAGGGTTTACTTAAAGACTATGTTGGTAGACCAAGCCCTCTATATTTTGCCGAACGTCTCAGTCAATATTATGCTCAACCCAATGGGACTAATCCGCAAATTTATCTCAAACGGGAAGACCTCAACCATACAGGAGCGCATAAAATTAATAATGCGATCGCTCAAGCTCTACTAGCTATCAGAATGGGCAAAAAGCGAATTATTGCCGAAACTGGAGCAGGACAACATGGGGTGGCAACCGCTACCGTCTGCGCTCGTTTTGGGTTGGAATGTATTATCTATATGGGCGTAGAAGATATGGAACGCCAAAAATTAAATGTGTTCCGTATGCGCTTACTCGGAGCAACAGTACAACCTGTAACCGCAGGGACGGGTACCCTCAAAGATGCTACTTCTGAAGCAATTCGGGACTGGGTAACAAATGTAGAAACTACTCACTATATTTTAGGCTCGGTAGCAGGGCCTCATCCTTATCCGATGATTGTCAGAGATTTTCATGCGGTAATTGGGCGAGAAACTCGTAATCAGTGTCAAGAAAAGTGGGGAGGACTGCCAGATATTCTTTTAGCCTGTGTTGGTGGTGGTTCTAATGCTATGGGACTATTTACCGAGTTTGTCAAAGATTCATCCGTGCGGTTAATTGGCGTTGAGGCAGCAGGAGAAAGTGTAGCTTCAGGTAAACACGCTGCTACCCTAACTCAAGGCAGTCCTGGGGTACTGCACGGAGCAATGAGTTATTTACTCCAAAATACAGAAGGGCAGGTTGTCGAAGCTCATTCTATCAGTGCGGGGTTAGATTATCCTGGGGTAGGGCCAGAACATAGTTATCTCAAAGATACAAAAAGAGCAGAATATTACAGCGTGACCGATAGTGATGCCGTAACTGCTTTTTGCCGTGTTGCCGAATTAGAAGGGATTATTCCTGCTTTAGAAACGGCTCATGCTTTTGCTTATTTAGACATTCTTTGCCCTCAACTAGTAGGCAGTCCTCGCATTGTACTTAATTGTTCTGGTAGAGGAGATAAAGATGTACAAACTGTAGCTAAGTATTTAGAGAATCAGAAATAGTTTGATAGGGGTAGTTGGCGAATTACCCCTAGGAAGTTAAAAAATAATTGGTTATGAATCAAAATTTAAATAATTTTAAGGTTTGCGATCGCGATTTGGATGAGTCTACCTTGTCTCGCTATCTGCAAGCAGAAGCTATTGCCGTCGATACAGAAACTATGGGTTTGGTTTTAGGGCGCGATCGATTATGCTTAGTTCAGTTGTGCGACCCCGAAGGCTATGTGACAGCAATACGCATAGAAGCAGGACAAACAGCAGCACCGAATTTGGGTAAATTACTAACAACCCAAACAATTACCAAAATCTTCCATTTTGCTCGGTTTGATGTGGCTCAGTTTCGTTACACTTTTGGGATTGAGACTCAACCTATTTTCTGTACTAAAATTGCCAGTAAATTAGCCCGTACTTACACTTCTAGCCATGGGTTAAAAAATTTGGTATTGGAATTGACAGGGGTAGAATTAGATAAAAGCGCACAAAGCTCTGACTGGGGTAATGCTACTAATCTTACAGATGCTCAATTGAGTTATGCTGCCAATGATGTTCGTTATCTGATTCCTGCCAGAGAAAAACTAATTACCATGCTCAAACGCGAAAATCGTTGGGAGTTGGCACAGCAATGTTTTCAATGTATACCCGTTTTTGTTGCTCTAGATATCGATCGCTATAGCAATATTTTTGAACATTAAATTATTTAACTTAAAAGTTTTTGTATCCAAGCACGAGCGACCAATGAACTTGCCATTAGAATCTAAAGAAGAACAAATCCAGGTTATTGAAGCTAACGCAGATAAATTTACTGTTGTTGCCCAACAAGGTTACAAAGAATTTGGTGAGAAAGGAACTTTAGTTATTTTGAGACAATTAGAAAATAACAGTATTAATTTAGAAGATTGGCAAATTGTCTATAAACCAATAACTTTACTTTCTGCGATGATTAGTGATTGGAAAGAAGCAGGTTTACAAGAATTAATTGTTAAATATAATCCCGAAACATCGGCAATTTGTACCTTTTTATATCCTAACGGGGTTCATACAAGCTACTTTTTTTCTATTGAAAATGACCCCGATCGAACATAATTTTTTTTAGATACTTAGTTGAGGCGGTTAGTTGTTAGTAGGGGCGGTTCGCGAACCGCCCGTACAGTTGTTAGTTGTTAGTTGGTATCCGCGCAAGGCTTGCGCCCAGTTAGTTGTTAGTGGTTAGTTGTTAGTTGCTACTCGCTACTTAATCTAAATTTAAGTACTGTATCCAAACAGGATTTAGTATTAATTATCTTTGGGCATTAAATTGAGCAAATACTTAATATAAAATACTGGCAAAGCACGCTCACAAAAGTTATAGCAGTCGAAGTAAAGATTAGGACATTTTGAATCGTTGAAAGCTTTATGAGTTAAGCATTTTAGTTTTAACTTTTAACTTTTAACTTTTAACTTTTGCTATTTAGCTTAAGTTTTTCTTTATTTTTGTAAATAAAATGTAAATTTAATAGGCTTTTAATTATCACTAAGGTATTTTTAGTTAAGTAAAAATAATAGTTGAATAGCCAACATAGTAGTTCCAGATCGTTCGGCAACAATGGCGATCGCTATTCCAAGAAACTAATTGCTTTAAATTCAACTTGCAAACTTTTATCAAAAAATCAAATTTAATGGTATGGCAAAAAATACTCAAGCCTTACTTTTTTGCTCGCTCTTTCTGACTATCCCCCAGATGGCAGCAACAGCAGAAATTACTCCAGATAATACTCTGGATGAAGAAAATTCTGTTATTACCCCTGTTGATGAACTAAATGACAAGATTGAAGGAGGTGCAAAAAGAGGTAGTAATCTCTTTCACAGTTTTCGGGAATTTAACATAGGTAAAGGAAGGGGAGTTGATTTTGTTAATCCTTCTGGCGTTGAAAATATTCTCACTCGTGTTACTGGCAATAATCTATCTAAAATTCTCGGTAGGTTAGGAGTATTAGGAGAAGCCAATCTGTTTTTGATTAATCCTAATGGGATTATTTTTGGCGAAGGTGCAAGGTTAGATGTATCTGGTTCGTTTATAGCTACCACAGCAGACGGAATAAAATTGGGAAAACAAGGTATATTCAGTGCAAGCTCTCCAGAAACTAGTAATTTATTGACAGTTCAACCTTCAGCATTATTTTTTAATCAATTAGCAGCAGGACAAATAATTAATCGCTCTCAAGTTTCGGGGTTGAGTGGTGAAAGGGAGTCAGTAGGATTATCCGTATCTGCTGGCAAAACTTTAGCCTTAATAGGTGGAGAAATTTTATTAAAAGGAGGAAACCTAACTGCGCCAGGAGGAAGAATCGAACTAGGTAGTGTAGCTGGTGGAGAAGAGGTAAGTCTGAGTCAAGTTGATGAAGATAGTTGGGTATTGGGTTACGAAAAAGTTTCAGCTTTTCAAGATATTTTGCTTAAAAATGCAAAGCTCGACGTTAGTAGTAATAGTAGTGGAGATGTCCAAATTCAAGGTAGAAATCTGGAAATGAATCGAGGTTCGTATATATTTGCCAATAATAGGGGTAAGAAAGCAGGAAGCGAAATTTTAATAAAGACTACAAATAACTTGATTCTTGCGGAAAAGTCAAAATTAACAGCAGATGTTTTTGGTAGAGGAGAGGGCAATAATATATCCCTTGATACCAACAATCTGATTGTACGAGATGATTCTGTAATTTCAGCTATTACCTACAGTAAAGGGAATGGGGGAGATATAGATGTTACGGCACAGTCGATCGAATTAACTGGTAATAACCCAGAGGGTTTGTTTGGCAGCATATTATTTGCTGAAAGCGGTTTGATAACTAGTGTTGGTGTTGATGCTACAGGAAACGGAGGCGATCTTACTATCGAGACAAATAATTTGCTAATAAAAGATGGCGCACAAATAGGTTCTGGGACATTCGGAGAGGGCAATGGCGGAAAGTTATCTGTTACTGCACAATCAATAGAATTGATAGGTAATGGTGCTAATATTCCTTTTTCTAGCGGTTTATACACTGCTGTTGGTGAAATTGACCCGAAAACTACAGGAAATGCAGGCAATCTTACTATTGATACACAAGAGTTAATTATCCTTGATGGTGCAGCAGTGTTTAGTGGTACTTTTGCAGCAGGAAATGGAGGCACTCTGAGTATTACCGCACAGTCAATCAACCTAGTGGGTGAGAGTAATAGTGTTAATACTCCAATACAAATAACGAGTGGTTTGTTTAGCAATGTCGGTGTGGCTGTCTTCAAACTTGGATTGGAGGCTAAAGGGAGTGGAGGTAATATCAATATCAACACAGAAAATTTGATTGTACGCGACGGAGCGCAGGTATTTACCAATACTGCTGCAAAAGGAAATGCTGGCGATCTTAGTATTACTGCTGAGTCGATCGAAGTAGTTGGTAGATCTTCTGATGGTCTAATTCCCAGTAAT
Source organism: Xenococcaceae cyanobacterium (assembly GCA_051439545.1). GTDB lineage: Bacteria > Cyanobacteriota > Cyanobacteriia > Cyanobacteriales > Xenococcaceae > JASJDJ01. Next base: position 51,085 of record JBFRWK010000199.1, read on the forward strand.
TTGAGTACTACTGTTGATATCGAAGTTGCTAATAATCCTCAACTCAAGCCTCAAGCCAAGGGTAATGGAGGAGAACTCACTATTGATACTGATAATCTAATTGTTCGTGACGGAGCAGTTATCACAACTGGAACTTTAGCCAAAGGAAATGCTGGTAATCTTACTATTAATGCCCAATTAATTGAAGTAATTGGAAAGTCTAGCAGTTTGAATACTGGTGTCGGCTTAGAAGAAATATCTCAACTTAATCGTCTCGTGACAGGAAATGGAGGAGAACTAAACATTAACACAGAAAGTTTAATTGTTCGTGATGGAGCAGAGATTTTAGCTAGTTCTTTTAGCAGAGGAAAGACAGGAGATATCAATATAACAGCAAAAGACTTATTGTTTTTACAACAAGAAAGTCAAATTTCTACTACTGCTGGTGCGAGAGAGTCCGATAACGATGGTGGCAGTATTAAGATTAATACCGATTTTCTAGTGGCCCTACCCAATGAAAATAGTGACATTGCTGCTGATGCCTTTGCTGGTATGGGTGGAAACATCGATATTAATGCAGTAGGTATTTTTGGTATTGAAGCTAGAGAAAACAGAACACCACAAAGTGATATTACCGCTAGTTCTCAAGCCGATCGTAACTTAAATGGTCAGATAAATCTTAGTAGCCTGGGAATAGAACCCAGTCGCCAACTGTTTATATTGCCTACCCAACCTCTAAACGCACAAATTGCTCAAACTTGTACTCCAGGTACAAAAGAAGCTAGGAGCGAGCTAATCTTTACGGGAAAAGGCGGTATTGCTCCAAATAACCTAGAAGCTTTGCAAATTAATCCAACTGCTCCAGATTGGGTTGAATTATCTCAATTAGAGAAGGTATCTCAACCTAGATTATCTAATTTTAATAATTCTCAATCTAAAGAAATTATTGAAGCTCAAGGTTGGATTAAAGATGAAAATGGTGAATTGGTACTAGTAGCCGATGCTTCTAATGTTACTCCTCACGATTCTTGGCAAAATAGAGGAGATTGTCATGGTAGCTAAACCACCTCAGCTAATCTTGCAATTGGGATGGTTGGCTTTGCTGAGTTCGATCGATAGTCTGCCTACTATCGCACAAACAACAAATGTCCCTCGTGATGATTTGCCTCCACCCCAGGATGTACAACCGATTCCCGACTCAGAACAAATTCCCCAATCACCGCCTACTCTACCACCACCAGCAGAATTATTACCGTCTCCTTCTACTCCTAATCAAACCATTCCCGATCGATCGATCGATACTATTACTGTTCAACAATTTAAGGTAAGAGGTAGTACTGTTTTTAGTGATGCAGATTTTAAGCCGATACTCGATCGCTATACAAATAAACCAATTTCTTTTTTAGAATTACTAGCAGCGCGGACTGCTATTACTCAATATTATATAGAGCGAGGTTACATTACTTCGGGAGCATACATTCCCCCTCAAAGTCTTGGAGAGGGAGTAGTTACAATTCAAGTAGTTGAAGGGACATTAGAAGATATAGTAGTTAGGGGGACTGAAAAACTTAGTCCTAGATATATTAGCAGTCGGATGCAGAGGGCTACTTCTGCTCCTCTAGATCGAGAAAAATTACTCGAAGCTCTACAATTATTATTACTAAACCCTTTAATTGAGAATGTATCGGCAGAACTATCTTTAGGTACTAATCCTGGTACTAGTATTCTGACCCTAGAAGTTGAAGAAGCGAATTCTTTTAGTACACCAGTAGTTATAGATAATCGTCGTTCTCCTAGTGTAAGTAGCTTTCGGCGACAGATCGCAATTGAAGAAGGAAATTTTTTAGGGCAAGGAGATAGTTTATTTTTAGCTTATTCCGATACTGATGGCAGTAATGCTTTTGATGGTAGTTACAGTTTTCCTTTAAATGCTGATAATACCACTCTGACTATTAGTGGTGGTTTAAGCGATAATGAAGTAATCGAACGCCCTTTTAATATCTTAGATATCGAGTCATCTTCTAACTACTATCAATTAAGTCTGCGACAGCCATTATTCCGTAGTCCGACTCAAGAATTAACTTTGGGTTTTACTGCCTCTAGACGTGCTAGTGAAGTCATTTTTTCTCCTGCTGGCGAGACATTAGGCTTCCCTTCTCCTGGTGCTAACGAAGATGGAGAAATCACGGTAACAGCCTTACGTTTCTTTCAAGAATATGTCTCCCGTAATAATCGTGAGGTATTTGCCGTGCGATCGCAATTTAATCTGGGAATTGATGCTTTTGATTCTACTATTAATCCCGATCCCAATCCTGATAGTCGTTTTTTTTCTTGGCAGGGACAAGCCCAATGGGTGCGTCTATTAGGAGAGGATAGCAGACTTTTACTACGAAGCACGATGCAATTTGCTTCTACATCTCTCGTATCTGTGGAACAATTCGGTATTGGCGGAGTAGATAGTGTCAGGGGTTATCGACAAGATAGACTGTTAGCAGATAACGGTGTTTTCACTTCGGCGGAAGTACAAATTCCTATTGTTTCTTTTTCTCAAGATAGCTCATTACAAATAGCTCCTTTTGCCGATGTAGGAGTTGTCTGGAATACAGAAAGAGAAATTCGAGAAACGAATACTTTAGCATCAGTAGGATTAGGCTTGAGTTTTTCCCTTAACGATCGCTTTTTAGCTCGTTTTGATTGGGGTATTCCTCTAATACCAGTAACACGAGCGAGGGAAACCACATTGCAAGAAGATGGTCTTTATTTTTCTGTAGAATACGATCTTTTTTGAAAGTCTGAAAGCAGAGGGTGTAGGGGTGCAATCTGATGATGGGTAGGTTTAGAAATTATCTAAAGGGTTTATTTTTAAGTTCGATCGTGGCTCTTGGTATTATCTTTTTTTCTACCAATGGGTTATTTTTTGCTCCTGCTATTTCACAACCAGTTAATCAGCTTCTTTTGCAGGGTAAAACTCTCTATGAAGCGGGAAAATATCTCGAAGCAGTGGAAGTTTTACAACAAGCAGTAGATATCTATCGAAGTAAGCAAGATGACTTAAAAGAAGCAATGACTTTGAGTAATCTTTCTTTGGCTTACCAGCAACTAGGAAAATGGGAATTAGCAGAAAATGCGATCGAGCGTTGTTTAAAATTAATTGAAGCACAAGAAGATAAACAGTTACTAGCTCCCGCTTTAGAAATTCAAGCTAGTCTACAATTTTCGCGATCGCAATTACAACAGGCTTTAGCTTCTTGGCAAAGATTAGCAGAAATTTATAGCCAAACTGATCGGGAAACTAAATTAATTCAGAGTAAACTTAATGCGGTTGCTGCCATGCAAGGTTTGGGATTTTATCGCCAAGCAGAACAAACTTTAACTGAAACTAACCTATTATTACAAAAACAACCAAATTCAACGCTTAAAGCAGAAGGATTAAGCAATCTCGGTAGTGTATTGCGAATTACAGGAGATTTAAAGGAATCTCGTCAGATTTTAGAGCAAAGTTTAGCTATAGCTAGGGATTTTCCTAATTCGACGGTGTTAGGAAATACGCTTTTAGCTCTCGGTAAAACTGCACAAGCTCAAAAACAAATCGAAGTTGCTCTTGATTTCTATCAACAAGCGGATGCTCGCTCTACTTCTCCTAGACAAAAAATTCAGGCACAATTACAACAACAAAGTCTATTAATCAAAGTAGAAGAATATAGTACTGCGTTAGAATTATCACCTCAAATTCAGCAACAAATCGATCGACTACCTTTAACCCGCACTAAAATTTATGCTCAAATTGCTTTAGCCGATAATCTCGATCGCATTAGACAAAAAAAAGGTAATAATAATCCTTCTATTGAAAATATCGCTCAAAGACTCGCTCAAGCAAGCCAACAAGCCGAAAAACTGGGGGACAAACGAGGGCAAAGTTCGTCATTAGGACAACTCGGTCATCTTTACGAACAAACCCAACAACTAGAAACAGCCTTTGAGTTAACACAACAAGCGTTATTTATTGCTCAAGCTTCAGAGTTTACAGAACTAGCTTATCGCTGGCAATGGCAGTTAGGCAGGATTTTACAACAACAAGGAAATTCTACCAAAGCGATCGATTCCTATAGCCAAGCGGTAAATAGTCTAGATACTATCCGACGGGATTTAACTGCGACTAATCCCGATGTTCAGTTTTCCTTTCAAGCAGAGGTTGAACCAATTTATCGCCAGTTAGTTAAGTTACTCCTAGATACAGATAATGGCTCTCAACCCAGTCAGGCTAATCTAGAAAAAGCACGGAATACCATCGAAGCTCTACGCAGAGATGAAATTGTCAATTTCTTGAGAGAAGATTGTTTGGTTTTTCAGCAAGCAGATTTTGTCGATCCAAAAGCAGCCGTTATCTATACGATTATTTTAGATGAGAAACTAGAAACAATTCTGGCAGTACCAGGACAAGAATTACGTCACTATCAAACCAATGTCAGTTCCGATCAATTAGAAAGTTCGATCGCGGAGTTAAGACGAAATATCATTCTACCTTACACTTCCCCACAGCAAATATTTCCCCTATCTCAACAATTGTATCACTGGTTATTACGACCGATGCAGAAGGATCTAGAGCAACAAGAAATGGAAACTCTAGTCTTTGTCTTAGATGATTTTTTAAAAAATATGCCGATGGCTGTCCTTCACGATGGCAAACAGTATTTAATCGAAAAATATAATTTGGCTGTAAGTCCTAGTTTAAAGCTATTTGAACCCTTACCTGTAAGTGATGTTCCCTTAAAAGCAGTAATTGCAGGACTTACGGAATCTCGTTTCGGGTTTTCTCCCCTTAAATATGTAGAACAAGAATTACAGCAAATCGATGAGAATATTCCCACTCAAATATTACTCAATCGGGAATTTACTAGTGATAACCTCGATCGAGAAATCAACTCTACTCCTAATTCGATCGTTCATATTGCTACCCACGGTCAATTTAGCTCCCAAGCAGAAGATACTTTTATTTTGGCATGGGATAAACCAATCAATGTCAAACAGTTAGATAATTTACTTAGAAATAGAGATGTCAATCAGTCAGAAGCTTTAGAGCTTTTAGTCCTCAGTGCTTGTGAAACTGCTACAGGCGACAAACGTGCAGCTTTGGGTATAGCAGGAGTAGCAGTAAGAGCGGGTGCGCGTAGTACTCTGGCTTCTTTATGGTTAGTAAACGATCGAGCTACCGCAGAACTAATGAATTACTTTTATCAAGAATTAAAAACAGGAATAAGCAAAGGAGAAGCTTTACACCGCGCTCAACTAACTCTTTTGCGAGGAGAATATTCCCATCCTCGTTTTTGGTCAGCCTTTATTTTATTAGGCAATTGGCTTTAAGTAAATGTTTAGACTGAACTTCCGATTGAGAAAAATGACGAAAGCCCTCATTTAAGGTAATTGTAGCGATTTTTAACTACCTGTTACTGGCTACAATTTCTCGCTCAGCTAGACGTGAAGGGGGTTTGAGGGAATTGCACCTATGTAATTTTATTATATGGCGATTGCGATCGTTGGGGTTAATATATCTTTTTTGTGTCCATGTATGGAGTCAAAAGAAAAAACCGCCATAGTGCTTGCTGCATGGGCTTTCGGCTTGGAAATAGTATTTTTGTATGGGGGAAGTTCAGATATACTCACTCAAATAATCTTTAATTAATTTGGTTGATTTATCTTAAAATCAGATGACCTCATTTCATAATCTAATCTGACAAATATAGATTAAAAAAATACCAAATTGCCATTATGCTTCGTTACCAATTTCAGCACAGTAAATTATTAAAACTATGGTTGTCTAGTATTACTCTTCTGGGTACACTTCTAACTACACAGATTGCTACAGCCGAGACGGTTATCGAGAAAGTAGCGAGAACAGGAATTTTAACCGCAGGTACCAGTAAAGATGCACTTCCTTTTGCTTATGCTAACACCGAAGGAGAGTTAGTGGGTTATTCTGTAGATATGCTCACCCTAATTCAAAAGCAACTAGAAGAAGAATTAGGTCGAGAAATTGAATTAAAATTAGTTGCCCTAGAACCAAAAGAAAGAATTCCTCAGTTAGTAAGTAATCAGGTAGATATTGTTTGTGATGCTAGTAGTTTTACTTGGGAAAGAGATAAAAAAATTGATTTTTCTGTTAGCTACGGGATTACAGGAACAAGACTATTAGTTAAACAAGATGATTATTTAACTATTTCCCAATCTTTAGTAGATAAACGAATTGGTATTTTGCCAGGAACTACTAGTGAACTAGCGATTAAACAAGCTGAACCTAAAGCAAAGATAGTTTTTCTTCGGGATCGCCAACAAGGTTATTCTGCTCTAAAACAAGGCACAATTGATGCTTTTGCTGACGATAGTATTTTACTGGAAAGCTGGTTACACACTAATAACAATGCTGAAGATTTTGTCATTGAGGGTTACTATTCTCAAGAAGGTATTGCTTGTATGATTCCTGAAGATAACTCGCAATTTCTTAATAATGTCAATTATGCTTTAGTTCGCTTCATGCAGCATTTTTTAGCAGGGAAACAAGAATCTGTAGCCTTGTTCGATCGCTGGTTTGGTTCTCAAGGTACAGTACCTTTGACTAGAGATTTACGTGATTTAATGTTAGAAACTATGCAACTTATTGTTGATTTTAAAGAAGAAATAAGGTGAGTTCGATAAAAATATTTGTTTAACATCCCGCATCTCCCATAACAGAAAATTCTTGAATTGTATCTTCAGTAAATGTGCCAACTTTAATCGGAACATTTGCTTTCTCTTGAGGAGCGACATCGGGAATTTCAGCCAGCAGCTTGTCTCCACAATAAATCATTACCGAACGATATTCTAAGATTGATGTGGGCATTGTGAAATTTACTTTTGTTGGCGTAATTACTTGCATGACCATGCCTTTTGGGGGTATAAGTGACAGAGTAATATGCTGTGCTGGTGGTTATCTGCGATCGAGAGTTCCTGGCTGCCATTCAACTTGATAACCAGGAGTAGGCAAATCAACTTCTCCCGATATATTTAAGCGCGATTTGTCCTCACCAATGGGATCTATCCAAGCTTGCCAATTACGAGTTTCCATAACAGGACAAAAAGAATTATCTGTAGTTTGGGCGGTATTGAGTAAAGCAGCAGAAGAAATTGAAGATATTTTAGAAACTGTCCCCAACGTGCGTAAAGTAGATTTGAGTGGGAATAGAGAAGAAGTAATCCACGTGCAGCTTTTACCTTCTCGCATGAAAACATTAGGAGTCTCGGCAACCCAGGTAGCCAATGCGATTCCGAAAGGAAACCTCGATTTACCTTGGGAGCGAGTTGATAGCGATGAAATTGGCACGCAGTTACGCTATTACGGTAAGTTTCGCAGTTTAGACGATTTACGCAATTTACCCGTAACCCGTTTGGGAGGAGAAAGAGATGGAAGAGTCGTTACCTTACAAGAAGTAGCAGAAGAAGGAGGCGACCCCATTGAAGTAGAATTGATAGGTACGGATTTGGTTATTCCTTGTTTGTATCTGTTATTGACTCCCAATCACTTAGTAGCAGATTTTGAATAGTGAGTTAAATTTACGATAAAAAAAACTATTACCCATGCAATTAACAGCCCAAACCTTTACCGTTCATAAACAAATACCCCTGCAAATTAGTCGGGGAACGACCGCAGAAAATACTAATATTTGGGTGAAAATTCGTGAAAATGGTATTGAAGGATGGGGAGAAGCTTCGCCTTTTGCCGTATCTCAAGGCAAAAAACAAACTACAGAGCAACTTTTAGCCGAAATAAGACAGATTGCGCCCATAATAGAACAGTATAACCCGTTAGAGCGACAAAAAATTATTTCTGTGCTAACTAATCAGCAAGTATCATCTTCTCTGCGGGCAGCTATTGATACGGCACTCTATGATTGGTTGGGCAAAAAAGCGAGTTTACCTTTATGGCAGTTATGGGGATTAGATTGCGATCGCATTGTGCCTATTTCTGTCACCGTAGGTATTAACTCCCCTGAAGGGGCAAAACAAAGGGTAAAACAATGGCAAAAAATTATCGACACCAAAATATTAAAAGTAAAACTAGGTAATCCTCAAGGAATAGAAGCCGATCGAGCTATGCTTTTGGCTGTTAAAGAAGAAGCACCATTAGCTAAACTATTGGTTGATGCTAATGGAGGTTGGAATTTAGAAGATGCCATCATGATGAGTAAATGGTTAGCAGAAGAAGGGGTAGAATATATCGAACAACCTCTACCTCTAGGAGAAGAAGCTAAACTAGCAACTCTATCTCAACATTCTCCTTTACCCATTTTTGTCGATGAAAGTTGTTTTACCAGTAAAGATATCGTGCAGTTAGCTAATTCTGTAGCTGGAGTTAATCTTAAAATTATGAAAGCGGGAGGCTTAAGCGAAGTAAAACGCTCGATCGAAGTTGCCCGTGCTTGCGGTTTACAAGTTATGTTTGGCTGCTACTCTGACAGCAGTTTGGCTAATACCGCCATGGCTCATTTAGCACCCCTTGTAGATTATCTCGACTTAGATAGTCATCTTAATTTAGTTGACGATCCTTTTTGTGGTGCAGTATTAAAAGAAGGACGCTTGTTACCTAACGATCGACCAGGACTAGGAGTTAAATACCGTGCATCTAACCTCTAAAAACCGAGTTGCTATTCTCCTTCATGAAGGTATTCAAGGGCATCATGGCAAGACGGGATTGGCTTTTATACGTTATAGTGAAGCCACGATCGTCGGCGCGATCGATTCTCAGTCTGTGGGTGAATCTCTCAGACAGTTAACTGGTATAGACAAAGATATCCCCATCGTAGCTAGTGTAGCAGAAGTTTTGATTTATAATCCTGACATTTTGTTAATCGGGATTGCTCCTTCAGGAGGAAAATTACCTCCAGCTTGGCAAGCAGAAATAGAGCAAGCGATCGCTGCGGGAGTTTCGATCGTCAATGGGTTACATACTCCTATCGCCTCAAGGTATACCGAACTGCAACCAGGACAATGGATTTGGAACATCCGTAAAGAACCTCCAGACCTAACTATCGGTTCGGCTCAAGCGCGATCGCTTGCTTGTAAGAGACTCTTAACCGTAGGTACAGATATGGCGGTGGGAAAAATGTCTACCAGTCTCGAAATTTATCGCGCTGCCCAAACTAGAGGGATTAAAACTAAGTTTGTCGCTACGGGGCAAGGTGGTTTAGCTATCGTAGGACAAGGAATTGCTCTAGATGCGGTACGGGTAGATTTTGCTGCGGGGGCAGTAGAAAAAATTGTAATGGAATTAGGACAACAATCCGACCTCTTACTCGTAGAAGGTCAAGGCTCTTTAATTCATCCAGGTTCTACTGCAACTTTACCTCTAATTCGTGGTACTCAACCAACAGGACTAATTTTAGTACATCGTGCGGGACAAAAACATATACACAATCTACCTCACATCTTAATTCCCCCTCTACCCGAAGTAATTCAATTATACGAAGCCATTGCTAGTGTTGGGGGGACTTTTGGCAAAGTGAAAGTAAAAGCGATCGCCCTCAATACTTTTCATTTGGACGAAGAAGCAGCGAAAATAGCTATCCAAGAAACTCAACAATTAACAGGGCTTCCTTGCACCGATGCTATTCGCTTCAATGCTAATTATCTTCTAGATGCCTGTTTTTAATTAGGGCTTACTGAATAATTGGGGAATACTGAGGGCCCTTCTGCCCTCTGGAGGGGCTTCGCATTCAGGCGTTCATACGCCCCGTCCTCCTGCCTTCTTTTGACAAAATACCCACAAAAGTAACGATCTAACTTAAATCTTTATGAGTAAAAGGTTTAGCATCTTTCCCTGTATAGGTAGCAGCAATATGACCATCCCCCGTAACTTGATACTTATAAGTTACTAATCCTTCTAAACCTACAGGGCCACGGGGAGGCATTTGTTGAGTACTAATACCTACTTCTGCTCCAAAACCGTAGCGAAAACCATCAGCAAAACGAGTAGAACAGTTGTGGTAAACTCCTGCTGCATCGACTTGGTTTTGAAATAATGCAGCAGTTTGCCTATTTTCCGTGACTATGGCATCGGTATGTTTAGAACCATAGGTATTAATATGATCGATCGCTTCGCCCGTTGAGTTTACTATCTTAATTACTAAAATCAGATCGCTATATTCCGTACTCCAGTCGTCTGAGGTTGCAGGAATAACATCGATAATGTCACTAGTAGGCTTATCTCCCCGTAACTCTACTCGATGGGGTGCTAGGGCGGAAACTAATTGAGGTAAAAAGTAAGTAGCGATCGCCTGATGGACGAGTAAAGTTTCGATCGCATTACAAGCTGCGGGATAATGGGTTTTAGCATCTACCGTAATACTCACCGCTTTATCTATATCTGCTGCTTCGTCTATGTATAAATGACATATCCCATCTGCATGACCTAATACAGGAATGCGGGTATTATCTTGAACGTAGCGCACAAAAGAATTAGAACCTCTGGGAATAATTAAATCGACATATTCGTCTAGTTCTAGTAATTGCTTGATTTCTTCTCTCGTAGTAAGTAATTGAACTGCGGAGGGGTCTACTTTAGTTGAGGCTAAAGCTTGATGGATTACTTTAACTAATGCTTGGCAAGTAGCAATGGCTTCTTTCCCACCTTTGAGGATGACACCATTACCCGATTTTATTGCCAGACTGGTAATTTGAATTAAGGCTTCTGGACGAGCTTCAAAGATAATTCCAAGTACCCCTAAAGGACAAGTAACGCGCTTGAGAATTAAGCCATCATCTAATTCCCGATGAATTTGACAGCTACCCACAGGATCGTCTAATTTGGCTACATCTCTTACTCCCGCGATCGCTGCTTGTAATTTAGTTTCTCCTAGTTGCAGACGAGCGTATAAGGCAGGGGAAATACCTTCGTTTTGTGCTGTATGACAATCTGCGCTGTTGGCTGCCAAAATTTCGGGGGCTGCGGTTTCTAGGGCGTTAGCGATCGCTTCTAAAGCCTCATTTTTTTCTGTGGTAGATAGTCCCGCTAATTGACGTGCAGAGGAGCGGGTTTTTTTGGCAATTTCTCGAAGATAAGAAGAGGCTAAGGGCGATGCAACCATAGATAACTAGACTCGATTCGGTAACAATTATTTTAACTAATTGATGGTTAATTGATATCTTTAGTTTTTAGATTTTAATATAAGGGGTCTAATTTTAGGTCAAGACCCTAGTTTTTTGTCGATCGTCATTCGTGACAACTTAAGGTGATGTGCTGGCGCGTCAATCGGTTTAAGCTCTTAGCTTTTAGCTCTTAGCTTTTAGCTTTTGAAGTATTTCTATCTACTCTAACTATCTAAGAATGCGATCGCTTGATAATTTTCTTTTAATCCATATATAGTGTTATTAGTTTTTTAATACACTACATGTAGTAGTTTACTATTTTGACTTTTGCTTAACTTGTTACTAATGGTCGATCGTCAGTAGAGCAAAAAATCATTGGTTCGGGCGATCGCTCTTACCTTTAAATTAATCAAATTTCAACAACCGAGAGAACTCTTTTTGAATCAGCCCATGACATTCGCAGGTAGAGGCTTTTAGCTTTTCTCGATCGATAATTTGTATTTTGCCCCGCGAATATGTAATGATACCTTTTCTTTGAAATTTACCAGCTACTTCTGACACTCCACTACGACGAACACCTAGCATCTGAGAAATAAATTCTTGAGTTAACTGAAATGTGTCTTTCTGTATACTGTCGCTTACAGTTAATAGCCAGCGAGCAAAACGCTGTTCTACACTATGATAGCGATTACAGGCAGCAGTCTGTCCGAGTTCGATAATCCGAGCCTGAACATAACGCATCATCAACTTCTTGATTTCTTCATGACGATTTATCTGTTCTCTTAACTGACTTGCAGCCATTTTATATCCCCCGTTACCCACTTGAACTATAGCAGTAGAGTTGGTATACCCTGTATCAAGGATAATCGGCAGTCCTACCATGCCTTCGTTACCAATTACCCCAATCTCTGTTGTCGAGCCATTTTCCATAATTGCCACGTTTGATTGCCGTTCCTTTTACCTGCACTATGGAGCGGTTATTAGATACTCCTTGTCCCAGAAATTGAGGTATACCTACCATACCTTCTTTGCCAATCAAGCCAACTTCTGTAGTCAAGCCATCTTGCATTGCTGAAACTAAAGATATCACTCCTTTAATTGGGAAATAGAGTGATTCGGCCTTGCGATTAGCTTCTATGAGAATTTCACCCAAAGAAAGTTGCACAGATTCAAAGCGATCGCTCAAGCTTTGGTACACTTGAGAAGGTAATGCCGAAAGTATGTAATTGTTTTTAAGTTTGTTCAATATAGAGGAAACTTAATTTTCCTACTGAAAGTATCCATTATCTCATTCTGTGAGACTAAAGGGAAAATGTAAGTATTGGAATTAGAGCTAAAACCACCGAACTATCCCTTTTCTGTCACTCTCTTAGTTCAAGTAGTAATAAATAACAAAGATTATCCAGAAAGAAGTAATGGTTGAAATTGATTCATGGTACTAATTAAACGATGAAATCATACCATCTCTCACTACACAATTCATTCAATCGATCGGGTAGTTCTAAAACGTCAAGAGGCTTGGTCATTACCAATACATTACTACTAATTTGCGACTTGACTATTTCCACAATAAAAGCCTGAGCCGATACAAAAACAATCGGAATAGTACAGGTAAATAGATTGTTTTTGAGTAATTTATAAACAGCAAATCCATCTAATTCGGGCATAATGACATCCAGTAAAATTATATCTGGCTGTTCTGATTCTGCTATGGCAATCCCTTCTTTGCCATTGGAAGACGTTAAAACCTTCCAGTTAGAATCGTGTTCAAAAAGAAACTTAACTATATAAGTGAAATCAACATCATCATCAATTAGCAAAATACACTTTGGCAACATCGTCAGTTAAATAAATTTTGTAATAAATAAATTTCAAATATGCCAATAAATACCAGAATAAAAGGTAAGTAGGTAGATGCAAATAAACTTAAAATCTAGCGATAATCAATAAAAAGCAGTTTTAAATTCTCTGCTTCCTCTTACCTAGTTTCTAATTAATTCAGACCCACATACTTAGCTGTTCTGAGTTTGACACATATTCTTTACCCTGTCTGAGCGGAAGCGGAACTAGCGATACTCAAAATTTTAGCTAAGCAAGTCGCCATAAACTGTTCATCTCCTATCCTCTTAATTGAGTGCAGGATATTTTTTATGATATTTCAGGAAAATCTCAGCACCGATTCATTTTCTCTGGGTCTAATAAAATTAAATTGAATTATTAAAAAAATTTGTATCGATAATTTATTTAAACAGTTCGGGTAGGTAGAGTTATGGCAGTTGATTACGATTTGGTTGTTATTGGTGGTGGTTCTGGAGGACTAGTAGTTGCTGGTGCTGCTGCTCAACTTCACGCCAAGGTGGCTTTGGTAGAAAAGGATAGACTTGGTGGAGATTGTCTTTGGTATGGTTGCGTTCCTAGTAAGTCTTTAATTCATGCAGCTAGAGTTGCTTATGAAGTAAAGCATAGTTCTCGTTTTGGTATTCATACTTTACCCCCAGAAATTAACTTTGCCCAAGCCAATGGACACGTCCAAACAGTTATTGCCACCATTGAACCCCATGACTCACCAGAAAGATTTCGAGGTTTAGGGGTAGAGGTTATTTTTGGTTCGGGTAAATTTATCGACAAGCGTACTTTTGAAGTTAATGGCAGAAAATTAACAGCCCGTAATTTTGTGGTTTCTACTGGTTCTCGCCCTGCTATTCCTCCTGTAACTGGACTGAAAGAGGCTGGTTTTTTGACTAATGAACAAGTTTTTTCTTTAACCGAACGTCCCGAATCTCTTGCAGTTATTGGTGCAGGACCTATTGGTTGCGAATTAGGACAAACTTTTCAGCGTTTGGGTTCACAAGTAACAATTATCTCTAGTCGCGATCGCATTTTACCTAAAGAAGAACCAGAAGCAGCAGCAGTATTAGAACAACAGTTGTTATCGGAAGGTATCGATATTATTAAAAATGCCCGTGCTGAAAAGGTAGAAATTATTGACGGGAAAAAGCATCTTTGGGCAGGGGAGAAAGAAATTATTGTTGATGAAATTCTGGTTTCGGCAGGGCGCAATCCTAATGTCGAGTCTCTCAATCTAGAGGCAGCAGGGGTAGAATACGATAAAAAAGGCATTAAAGTTAACGAAAAGCTACAAACTACCAACAAGCGTATTTATGGTTGTGGTGATGTTATCGGTGGTTATCAATTTACTCACGTCGCCAGTCATGAAGCAGTAGTGGTAATTCAAAATGCCCTATTTTTACCAATCAAAAAGGTTGACTATCGAGTTATTCCCTGGGCAACCTTTACCGAGCCTGAATTAGCCCGTGTAGGTTTGACTGAAGAGCAAGCCAGAAAACGTTATGGCGATGATATTTATATTTTAAAACAAGAGATGAAAGGGGTCGATCGCGCTCAAGCGGAAGATGCAACTAATGGTTTTGCCAAAATTATCGCGACAGGTAAGGGAGAAATCCTCGGCGCACATTTAGTCGGTGCATCGGCAGGAGAATTAATTCATGAAATTGTTTTGGCTATGGCTAATAAATTACCTGTTTCTGCCCTCAGTGGTATTCATATTTATCCTACTCTTTCGGAAGTAACTAGTAAGGCTGCTTTGCAGTTGAGTAAACAAAAATATGCCCAAAATGATTTTTTGCAGGGTCTGTTACCTAAACTATTTAAATTGCTGCGCTCTTTGTAATAATTATCTGGCGTTGCGTACTGGATACACAAAAATTCATAAGTAAAAATACTTAAATTTTGTGTAAAATAAGGTCGATCGGCAACATAGATGTCATGTTAAAACCTTTAGTATTTGGATCGATCGATAATTAAATGAAGATTTCTGTCTCTTTCTCAAAATCTTCAAGAGTTTTCCTCAAAACTTTTGTATTAGTTTTCGGCATCAGTTTTCCTGCTACTGCTTCTAGTTTTAATCCCGCACCTTTATTTGAAGAAGTAAATAATTACGAAACAACTATTACAACTAATGGCGATCCTGCCGATATCTATTATCCAGATACATCAACAGCAGAGGATTTTCCTGTTGCTTTATTGCTGCAAGGTGCATTAGTAGATAAAGCTGATTATACAAACTTTGCGAATACGGTAGCGAGTTATGGCTTTGTTGTTGTTGTTCCCAATCACTTTCAATCTTTTCCAGAATTCGGCATAGAAGGACTTTTAGCAGAAGTCTCTCAGATTGATGATGTCTTAGCTTATGTTGAAACAGAAAATTCTGACTCTACATCGCCTGTAGAAGGAATCATTGACACTGATAATCTAGCTTTACTCGGACATTCTTGGGGTGCTGCTGTGGGTTTGAGTGCTATTGGTAACTACTGTATCCCTGGCATATGTAACGATCCAGAATTTGTCTTAGCAGAAGAGGTCGTCGCGGGGGCTTTTTATGGTGGCTTTTTAAGAGACTTTAATAGTGGCGAATATTTGGCGATCGATAATAATTCTATCCCCATCGGTTTAATCAGTGGCAGTAGGGATGGTGTAGCAACTCCTGAGGAAGTTAGTGCCAGTTATGAAGTAATTGAAGATTCTCCTAAAGCTTTAATTACGGTTGAGGGGGCAAATCATTATGGCATTACCAATGAAGATAATCCCCAAAGAGATCCTCTTCGTCCTACCTTAGAACAAGATATTGCTAATGAAACTATTGCTCGCTGGAGTGGATTGTTTTTACGAGCTAGTGTCTTCAACGAACCAGATGCTTTCGATTATATTTACAATACAGGAGCTTCTCTCGACCCCAATGTCACAGTAATTAGTGAAACTCTTAGTCAGACTAGGTCTGTTCCCGAACCAATTTCTTTTGTCAGTCTGTTAACTTTTAGTATTTTGGGTTTTATTAATAAACGAATCTAGACTTTACCTAGCGCAAACCAATATTTTTGATTTTTGCATATAATCTCGTTTTACTTTTTAGATCCTACAGACGATCGATATCCGATCGTCTGTAAAGAATACTGAGAAAATCTTGGGATATCCAACGATGTAAGTAGCTAATAGCCAAAAGGAATAAACAAGGTGTCTCGATCGAAAACTCAAACGATCTAACCATCATGCACATAAATATTACTCACCCTTGGGTTAACAATCTAGCAGAAGCTAAATTAATTCAAACTCAATTAAGCGCGAAAGTAATTACTGAAGATCGCTTGAATAAAGTAAATTACGTTGCGGGGGTAGATGTAGGCTTTAAAAATAATTATGCAATTACCCAAGCAGCCGTAGCAGTATTGACTTATCCTCATTTAGAATTAGTAGAACATACTTTGGCTCAGATACCGACAACTTTTCCCTATGTGCCAGGATATCTCTCTTTTCGGGAAATTCCCGCGATTTTAGCAGCTTTAGCTAAAGTGCAGACTATACCAGACCTTATTTTATGTGATGGACAAGGAATAGCTCATCCTCGCCGTTTTGGCTTAGCTTGTCATTTAGGAGTTTTGCTCGATTTACCGACTATTGGGGTAGCTAAATCTCTTCTTATTGGCAAACATCAAGAATTATCTCCAGAAAAGGGACAATGGCAACCTTTAATCGATCGAGGAGAAACTATTGGTGTTGTTTTACGATCGCGTACCAATGTCAAACCAATTTATGTATCTATCGGTCATCGGATTAGTTTACCCACCGCGATCGATTATGTTATGGGTTGTCTGACTAAATATCGTTTACCAGAAACTACTCGCTGGGCAGATAAATTAGCCTCAGCTAATTAAGTTAATCTAATTACAGCCAATTGCCGATTAGAACAAAAGGAGCCCAGTAGAAAGGATGATTGAATTGGGTCGAATTTATTAAAGATAATTGAGCCTCCCGTAAAGCCTTGGTTTTGCTCATAGGAACTGTGGATTGAGTTAATTGCTGATAGAAATTGTCGATCGCTAAAGCTGTAGTGCGATCGTTTACCGACCATAAAGTAGCTAAAGTACTTCTAGCTCCAGCCCTAACCGCCATACCAGCTAAACCCAAAGCTGCCCGACGATCGCCTACTGCCGTTTCACAAGCACTAAGTACTAAAAGTTCGATCGCTTGTTGTTGTGGCAAATTTCGCGTTTGCAGAATGGATTGAAGTTGCTCGATTTGAATACGGCTATCCCAAGCTAAGAGAAAGGTATCTTCTAAAATAGAACTAAACTGACCGTGAGTTGCAATGTGAACTATGGGATATTCCGCAGATTCCATGGTAGCTTGTAAGGTTTCTTGGGTAAATTCTCGATCGATTAAGACAGTGCTGTTTAATTTTTTTTGAATATCTTTTAATTCAATTTCTACATAATCTAAAGCTACAAAACCCTGTCTTTCTTCTGTCAATCCTGCTGCTAAAGTTTTTAGCTCTAATTCTTTTAACGGGCGAGGAGCTAATAATTGTAATCCTGGTGTAAGGGCAATATTATATTTTTCAATCAGATAATCTTCTCCATCGTGCAACACTCCCATGGGAATATTACGGAAACTACCATCGGGTACAAAGACTAAAGTTTCAATTTTACTATCGACTAAATCGGTTAAAGCAGAACGAATTAACCAGTTATATAAATTTTGGGCGGGTTCGCGAAATCTGCGTTGACTCCTAATTACAACTGTTTGACGGAGTTTTTCAATTTCTGTTTCGAGTT
This sequence comes from Xenococcaceae cyanobacterium, assembly GCA_051439545.1. Taxonomy (GTDB): domain Bacteria; phylum Cyanobacteriota; class Cyanobacteriia; order Cyanobacteriales; family Xenococcaceae; genus JASJDJ01. The sequence goes on from JBFRWK010000199.1 coordinate 68,808, forward strand.
TGGACTCAGCAATTTGAGTAGAGTAGTGACGCAGAGGTTGTCCTGGTAGTGTAACGATTACTTCTAAGCGATCTTTTAAAATAATAGGATAAATAACGGCCGCTTTAGAATCAACCTCTTCAATAGAAGTGGGTACCGCATCCAAACAAGCTTCACGAAAGAAATCGTGTAATTCTGCCAGTTGCAAAGATTCGAGGGTATCTCTAGCTTGTCGTAAATTTGCTTGACTAACAGGTCGATCGCCTTGTGGTTGCAAGAGTAATCTTACTAACTCTCTATAAACTGGTTCGATACTATCGCGAAAAGTATATTGTACATCAACATTAGTTAGTACTAGATCGCTACGGAGAGATTCCAGTGCATTAACCGCTTCAGAATAAGAAGCGATCGCATTTGCGTTATTCCCTTGAACTGTCAATAATCTACCTAACTGCCACTGCCATTGGTAAATAAGTTCGGGATCGTTAATTTGGTAAGCTAATTCTAAGGCTTGCTCGGTATATGTTTGTCCAGATAACCATTTTTGTTGCTGTTCGGATACATGACCGAGTATCCCAAAAGCATAAGATTCAGCTTTAGTATCTTGCAGTTGTCTAGCTTGTTCGATAGCCGAGATTAATAAGTTTTGAGATCGATCGAGATAATTTTGCTCGACAGCATTATTCGCCACTAGATCGATTAAACTTTTGGCAAGATTCACTCTGGCATAAATCGAACGTCTATTTACTGTAGCAGATAAGTCAGTAAAATTAGTCTGAATTTGGGGTAGTAAATTTTTAGCTGATGAAAATTGTTCGGCAGCAATTAAGGTACTGAGTTGATTTAGTCGAGCTTCTACTTTCAGTAAAGGATGGGAGGTAGTTGCTGCTGCTTGTTGATAGAAACTGTCAGCTAGTGTAGTTGCTGAATTCCGTCGCTTAATTGCCACTTGTCTCTCGCCGAAAGCTCTTGCTGTATTCCCCAGACTGAATAAAGTTATACTACTTTCTTCGGGCAAATTGAGTTTTTGAGAAATAGCTAAACTCTGCTCTAAAAGTTCACGGGCATCATCTAAATTACCAGTAACTTGCAATGCGATACCCAAACTCCTCAATCCTGCTATTTTCAGCCTTGAGTCGGGTTTTTGTTGCAGTTTTAAGGCAATTTGTTCTAGTAATTTTTGAGAACGTCTATATAGTCCCAAACTCTGTAAAGCCTGAGCTTGATTAATCTGACTACCTAGAATACCAATTTCATCTCCTGCTTGCTGATAAATCTCAGCAGCTTGTTGCCAACTCTCAATAGCTGCTGAGATTTTGCCCATAGTTAACTGCCATCTACCTTGAGTATTGACAGCTTGAGCATATATTAATAAATAATTTTGAGTATTTAATTCTTCTGGTTGAGATTTTAGAAGTTTCAAACTTTGGGATATATACTTATTTGCTTGTTCCCAATTGCCTTGTTTCTGACTGCTTAAAGAAAGATAATTCAAGTTCAAAGCTCGATCGAGGATAGTTCCTCTAGCCCGATCTTGCTTATATGCCTTTTGCCAAATAGCTGTTGCTTCGGCATATCTACCTGCTTCATAGGCAATTTTTCCCTGTTGTAGCAAAGTGCAGTAAGATGGCGATCGCGTTTCTGTGGTTACGAAAGTCGATCGTGCTAATGCTGGTGTTACAGGAGCGATCGTACCTAAAAACAATAAACTCCAGCACAAATTATGGTAGACAGAATTTTTGCTTCTCTTAGTTCTTAAGCTATTCCACATCTTACTTTTCCTGTTGATAGTAGTTCATATTTTGTTGGTTGAAGAGAACAAGAGAATTAGCTATGTCAACTCTCTTTGCCAGCCAAGCAAAGTTCGCTTATATTGTTCCCAAAATTGCCATACAGCTATAAGTTTTTAGAAAAAAATAAGAAATAAAACCAAGTCTATTATTGTAATACTTTGTCTTATATTAGAAGCATTGATTCACTGACAGAGCGAAGGCAGTGTAACGGTGACTCTTTTTCTTATTCGATGAGATATTCGAGCATCTGTAATCAAATACATTTTTAGCTCGATCGATAAATTCCACGAACTTTGGCAAAAGCAGTCCTTGTTCTTTTTCGCACTTCACTTGTTTTTGGGTTTACACAAGAAGGATTACTTTTTAAACCTCTAGTTAAATTACAACAAATGTTGCTTTCATTTAATAGAGCAAAACTATAAACTGCAAACAGCTTAGGGTATCGAAATACGTAAATAACGTTGATTTTAAGAGAGTTATCATGTCAGTTATAACCATAACTAAGAAAGATATAGTTCGAGAAGTCCAAAACAAAAAGATAACAACTGAAGATTTAATTGTCGAGCTTAAAAATTGGTATAAAATCGATATAGACTACGTCTTGAAACTTTTGGCACAAACCAAGTATGGCAAAGATACTGAAAGAGAATTGACCAATACAGAAAAAGAAATTTTTTGCCTCACTTGTAGTATCTACTCCGATTTAGAAAAAAGTTTTATTAGAGAATATAGAAGAAGAATCAACGAAGAAGAGTTAAAAGCATATATTGAGATTTTGAGTGACTTAAAGATTAATTTAAATAATAGAGTATCGGCAACTCAATATCGTAATAGATTAAGACAAGAAATCAGAGAAACTACTAATCAAGAGCTAAATCAAGAACTAAACACCAAATTAAAAATTGCAATTGCTAGTGTAAAAGTATTTGACGATCGAGCATCTTGGTCGAGATTAAGAGTTTTAGTTAATACTATATTGAATTTAGATTCAGATGCTTCTATAACCCCCCGCCTTCTCGTAACCCTTTTAAGTTATAAATATCCGTTGATTTAATTGGTAACACATAATGACCCAAAAATTTATGGCAATAGTCGAAATCAAAAATAATCTTTCTAATATTCAATTTAAACAAATTCTTCAAGCTCAGCAATTAAAAGAAGCTGAATTGAGTAAAGATAAAATTAAAGTTTTAATTTTTGAGGGTAGCGAATCAGAATTATTTTTTAAAAAAAATTGGTTTCAATCGAAGGAAATTTGTCAATATTTAACTTTAATTGATATTGGTTTAGCTCCTAATTTTGAAGTTAAATACAAATCCAAGCAAATCTATTCATATAAATAATAATAATTATTTATAACTTAAATAATATTAATAAAAGTAATTATTAGTACTCTTGCAAAAGTTAATTTTTTTCATAAAAATAAATTAACAAGATATCTCGATTAACCAAAACTAAAAGCGCACCGCCCTGTCTGAGGTTTCCTCAGACATAAGGACGGAGCAAGAAGCTAATAGCTGATAGCTGATAGCTAACACAACCGAGATTTTTGATTTATGCAAGAGGTCTATTAAATATTACTTTTATCTCTAATCACAAAATACATGATAAGGAGAAATAATCGTGTTTGATGAAACTAGAGCTTATCTTAGAAATCTCGGTTTACCTGGAGAAGACTTGTATAATTTACCTTCATCTCAGTTGACTTTTGCTGACGGGGCTAATTTTCGAGTTGAAATACCGACAATCAATACTTTTGAAGCTGCTAAAGCTTTACTGGAAGAAGCTAATCTCCAGGGAATCACTATTAATCGGATCACGGAAACTTTTGGTATTTTTCGTCATACTCGTACAGAAATCAGAGATTGGGTCAATCTATGTCGAGATTATGGTTGTCAATTAATTATGTCTCCTGGCCCTCGTGCTACCTATGATACTAGTGCTACCGTTCAATCGTCACAAGGGGTAAGAATTGGCTACAGGCTCAGAGGACAAGAACAATTAATCCGAGCGATTGAAGATATTAAACGTGGAATCGAATTAGGAGTTAAAGGTTTTTTAGTCTACGATGAAGGAATGTTATCGGTAGTCGCTCAAATGCGTCAGGATGGAGAACTACCTCCCGATATATCATTTAAAGTTTCTGCTCACTGTGGCAATGCTAATCCCGCCTCAGTTAGACTCATGGCTCAATTGGGGGCAAATAGTGTAAATCCCGTTAGGGATCTGGAGTTACCAATGATCGCTGCGATTCGGCAAGCAGTATCTATTCCCCTTGATTGCCATACTGATAATCCTCCTGCTTCTGGCGGTTTTATTCGTTCTTATGAAGCTCCCGAAATAGTACGGATAGCTTCCCCAGTCTATCTCAAAACAGGCAATTCAGTAATTAGCAGCCATGGAAAGTTGACTTCAGCAGAAGACGGACGGCAAATGGCAAAACAAGCATCGATTACGGTCGAGATGGTAAAAAGGTATTGTCCCAATGCCCTACAATCCGAACGTAATCTTAACTTTGCAACTCACTCCTTAATTGCCAAAGTACCAGTAGCTCAACCATAAGTATTGAAACCTAAAAATATGCTGGTAGCAAAAAAATTTCTGCTCCCCAAAATCTCTAGATTATTGCCCTTCTTAGTTGGAGTACTGATTTGGTTTTCACCTACCCCCATCGGTGTTGAAGAGCGAGCTTGGCATCTGTTGGCAATATTTATTGCTACTATTATCGGTTTTATTACAAAACCTCTGCCGATGGGAGCGGTAACCTTAATCGCGCTTTTTTGTTTAGTCATGACTAAAACTCTAACTCTTACTGAAGGACTAAGTGGTTTTAGTCATCCTACTTCTTGGTTAACATTTAGTTCCTTTTTGATTGCTAAGGGATTTATCAAAACTGGTCTAGCTAAGCGTCTTGCTTATCTTTTTATTAGAGTTTTGGGACGCAATACCCTAATGCTGAGTTATGGATTGCTAGCAACGGATCTAATTTTAGCTCCAGGTATGCCCAGTGGTAATGCTAGAGCGGGGGGAGTTATTTTCCCTTTGGTTAAATCTCTCGCTCAAATTTATAAAAGTGAGCCTCATAGTAGCTCTGCTCGGAGAATTGGCAGTTTTTTAATGCTGACTTCTTTTCAAGGAACTCAAATTACTACTGCTTTGTTTGTTACTGCTATGGTTGCCAACCCACTTATGGCAAATATAGCTGGAGAGCTAGTCGGTTTTGAGTTTACTTGGATTACTTGGGCTTTAGCTGCTTTGATACCAGGTGTAATTAGCTTATTAGTTATGCCTTTAATCATTTATTTTTGCTATCCACCAAAGATTAAATATACTCCTGAAGCTCCTGCTTTAGCGACATTTGAACTCGATCGCATGGGTAAAATTAGTAGATCTGAATGGTTGATGGCTGGAACTTTTTGCTTACTACTGTTACTTTGGATTTTCGGAGATTATTGGGGAAATATTCAAAGTGCTACAACTGCTCTACTGGGAGTTGTTCTACTAGTGATTACCAACATCGTGACTTGGGAAGAAATTCTCAGTGAAAAAAAAGCCTGGAATATTTTATTTTGGTTCTCTATTTTAATAATGATGGCTTCTTTCCTCAATGAGTTTGGTTTAATTTCATGGATAAGTCAACAAATAGAGGGGAATATAACTAATTTGCCTTGGAAACTTGGATTTTTACTGTTAAGCATCGTCTACTTTTATAGTGGTTATTTTTTCGCTAGTAAAGCAGCAAGAGCCAGTGCTATGTACACTCCTTTTCTTTCCGTTGCCCTCGCCATAGGTACGCCACCGATGTATGCGGTATTAATTTTAGCCTTTTTACTTAATTTATCTGGATGCCTGACTCATTATGGAACTGCTGTTGCACCTATTTATTTTGGCTCTGGCTATGTAGAAATTCGCGCCTGGTGGAAGATAGGATTTATTCTAAGTTTAATTTACTTTCCTATTTGGCTCGGTTTCGGTGGTTTATGGTGGCGAATTTTAGGATTCATTTAATTGTCTAGGTAAACGAAATCATATCCCGTTCCCGATTTTTCTCCAGGTTCGATTCTAACTAAAACCCCTTGACTGAGGCGATCGCCAGAACTCATAAAACTAATTGGCTCGGAAACACCTTGAGCTTGGAAAATAGGATTATTGAGAACTTGTTTTAGCTGTTCGCGATTATTACTTAATTCTAAACCTCTTAAAATTGTTTGAACTGCATCATAGGCCATCGCGGTTCGCCAACTTCCTGTCGTACCCCAAAGCTTATTTGCTTCTCGAATAAATAAATTAGTCTCAGTGGGTTTTGGAAACCAAGCAACAGGCAAAATCATTCCATTTACAGATAATTGACCTTGTTGTAAGGTTGTAAAACTATATGTAGTGTGGCTACCAAATAGCTGTAGTTGGGTATTTGCTCGTGCCACTTGTATTGCTCGATCGAGATAACGCAACGATGGTATGAGCAACAAAGCATCTGCACCATTACTAATCACTTTGGCAGGAACTTTGGTAGGATTAAAATCGGCAGCAGCAAAATTGCATTCTATCCTATTAATCGAACCACCTTTATCGTAAACAGCCCAAGTAAAATCACTTTTGAAAGACCTAGTTGCTTCAGCGTGATTATCAACACAGATAGCTATATTTTGTTTGCGAGCTACATTTACTACATAATCTGCTAATAAATTAGCCAAATCGCGAGTACTAGGAGTCACTCGATATATATAATCTCCTATTTTTGGTAAAGAATTCGCCGAACTAGTGGGAGTAATCATGACTAAACCTGCTTCTTGATAAATAGGAGCAGCAGCGATCGAGGCATCGCTTGCATTATGACCGATTACAGCTAAAATTTCTGTTTCTCTAGTAAATTCTCTCGCGATCTTTACCGCTAATTCTGGATCGTTGTTATCGTTAGCAATGATTACTTTGAGTAATTTACCCTCAAGACCATTATTTGAATTAAATTCATGTTGGGCTTGAGCTACACCACGCAAAATCTCTTGAGCAACACCTAGATTTCCTCCAATGGGAACGCTAATAGCAATAGTTAATAATTTATTTCCCCGAGCAATTGCTTCACTATTGTTTAGATAAATTAAGGTTTCTGGATCGTTGGAATTAGCTTCTAGAGATTTAAAAAAACTATCCCGTGCTTGCTCGAAATCTCCTCGCACATAGGCTCTTACCCCCTCTAGTTTGTTTAGATTACTATCTGCTGTAATCAAAATTTGGTTTCCCTGACTAAACAGAGGTGCGATCTCTTCACTCAGTTCTTGATTTATGCTCGATTTCTGGTTTAGAGAAATAGCCCTATTTTTTTGCCTTCTCTGTAACTCGATAACTCCCCAAGATGTAGCTAAAGTTATACTTAAAACTATAGTACAAATAAGTATTATTTTATTGATTTCAATTTTTGGAGACACGATACCCTCAAACCAAATATTTTTTGACACCATCTTTATCATATCGATAAGATTGAGGGTCGAGACTCACTTACTTCCCATGAAAAAGCAATTTAAATTCCACACTCATTAAAGGGAAGATGACTTATTAATTCGACGTTTCCTTGTCGATCGACTACCCATCCTTTAGCTTCAATAATCTGGTTAGCTGAAGTCAAAGCTCTTTCCTGCCCAAAATTTCGTAAATCTTCCCAAACTGATTGACTTCTAAGATATTGACTGGGATTTTCTGCTAATCCTCCTCTTCCTGTTACTATCAGGGTATTTTCTTGTTCTACCACACAATTAGCAGTAGTTAGTTCTGTTGGATTCGTAATTTTGCTAGGTAATTGAATAACCCCGATTTGTTCGTCAGATTCTGGACTTTTAATTTCTACTACTCCATCTATACCAAATTGAGAACTAGCATCGACATCACTGTCTAGAGATAGCAAAATTATTTCTGTAGTAATATCAATGTTTCCTCCTTGCCCTAAAACTGCATTAGCTCTCAAGTCACTGTTATCTCTAGCAATAAGATAATTACTATCAATAGTCAGATTGCCCCCTCCACCAGTACTATCGAGTACGCTGGTACTAATCAAGCTATTATTTTCCAGAAACAGAAAATCTGTAGTCAGATTAATATTACCTCCTCCACTTTGGGTAGAAGTAGCGGTAATTTTACCTTGGTTGGCGTTAATTTCCCCATCGGCAGTAATGTTAATAGTTCCTGCTTGTCCTAAACCATTACTGTTAGTAGAAATCTGCCCGTAAGTATTGAGATTAATAGTTTTCGCGTTAATATTAATGTTTCCGCCATTACCACTACCTTGAGTTTCCGCAGTAATCTGACTATTATTATTCAGGGTAAGTCCTTCGGTTACATTAAGAGTTATTTCTCCTCCACCACCAGCATTAGTTGAAGCAGTAATAGTACTGGGAATTTCTGAGGAAGTGTCGAGTTTAAGAGAATTAGCATCAATAAAAATATTACCTGCTTTTCCTTGTCCTGGAGGAGCATTGCCACTACTAGAAAAGTTACTAGCACTAATAGTTGCTCCATCTTGAATATTCAAATTATTCGTAGTAATTCTGAGATCTCCACCATTGCCCGTACTGCCGATGGCATTACCAAAAATGCCACTAGCACCAAACTCTGAGCCACCAATTAACTCAACTGTGTTTGCATTAATATTTAACTCTCCACCATTACCAGAACCACGAGTACTAACGCCAATTTGCGCTCCATCTGTAATTTTTAGGCTTCTAGTATTAATATTTAAATGACCTCCATCTCCTTCTGCTTGTTCTTCAACAGTAGAAAAGATAGCAGTAGGAGTAAAGGATGAAACCCCAACTAAATTTATTTCATCTGCTTGAATATTAATATCTCCTGCTATTCCAGAACTTCGAGTAATTGCTGCAATTCCCGCTCCGTCAGCGATTTGTAGCCTTTGGGTTTCAATATTAATCTGACCACCCTTACCTGTTGCTGTCGATCCTACATTGGAGAATAAACCACTAGGAATTCCTCCTGGAGAAGTTCCCATTAAACTAATTTTATCTACCTTAATATCTAATATTCCGCCATTACCCTCACCAAAAGTAGTAACTGCTGCTTGCGCGCCATCGGCAATTAACAAAGATTCGGTTTCAACAGCTAATTTACCACTATTACCTGTTGCGCCTGGTTCTACAGTAGCAAATAAACCACTAGCTCCTACTCCTGGCGCACCACTCACTAGCTCAATTTCTTTAGCTTTAACCAATAAATTACCCCCATCTCCCGAACCAAAAACTGAGGATTGTATCGCACCTCCATCAGCTACTCGCAAATATTCACTATTAATAGTTAAGTTTCCTCCATCTCCAGCCCCTTGCGTATTAGTAGCAAAACTACTGGAAAATCCTCCTGGAGAAATACCTGTCAACTCTATGTTATTAGCTTTAATATTGAGATTACCTCCAGCACCATCACCAAAAGTAAGGGCTGCTGCTTGCGCGCCATCTAGCACAAAAATGTTATTTGCTTCTAGATTTACTTCTCCACCATTACCCGAACCCCAAACCAAGGTAAATAAACCACTCGAAGAAGCAAGAGGAGAACCACTAATGAGTTCTATATCATCTGCTTTAACTTTGATATTTCCCGTATTGCCACTTCCATAAGTACTACTAATTACTTGCGCTCCATCAGTAACAATTACAGTTCCACCCTTAAGATCGATATCACCACCATTACCCGTAACTCCTGGGGCAACATCGGTAGACAAACGACTGATAAAAGGCAGTTCGGCAGAAGTGCCAGCTACTACTAGCAATTCTGAAGCGTTGACTTCTAGTTTACCCCCGTTACTATCTCCTAACGTATCTGCCAGAATAGCCGAGCCATCGGTAATAATTACTTGTCTTCCTTGTAAATTCACATCACCGCTACCATTACTACTCACTTCCAAAGAAGAAGCATTGGCAAGATTTATATCCTGGAAATTACTAACCTCTGCATAATCTAACTTCCAGCCTGAGTTAGTAGGGTTTAGTTTTACTAGGCTATTACCAGCAACGCTGCCTAGCTCAATTCTTCCCCCCTCAGCAGTAAGATTACCTCCTTCTACAAAAATATTCCCTCCTACCAAAGCTAAAGTTTCACCAGAATCTACCTGAAGTCCTGTAGGTCGGGAATTTCTATTAACGGTAAAATCAGGATTAAATTGAAGTTGATTGCCCGAACCTCGAACAACTATATCTCCGTTATTAGCTCCATACTGCAAACCAAGCGGAATATTAACTTTTAGCAGAGGAGGAGCTTGCGGATCTACCGCACTAAATTCGCTGCCATCGGCAAACTTGATACTATTTGCCGTACTACCAATAAAAGAGCCACCAATATCTAAAGCTGCATTCTGTCCAAAAATAATGCCATTGGGATTAATTAAAAAGAGATTGGCAGTACCGTTGGCACGAATTAAACCATCAATACTAGAAATAGAAGCACCAGTAACGCGAGTAATAATATTGTCGATGGTTAGAGCATTGTTAAACCAAGCTGTATTCCCTGTAGAGATGGAAAATTGCTCAAAACTATGAAACAGGTTATTACCTGCAGTTGTACCGCCAGTAATTTCAATTATATTGCCATTAGGGAGAATAACAGAGTTATTGGGCAAACTGCGATCGGGGACAATTTGGGCAAAAGCAGTTGTTTTCATCCCTATTAACAAAAAGAAAGCAACAGACAAAGTAGAAATATATCTACTCTTATCTGTCGATCGCTTTAGCCCAAAATAATTGGCATGGCTCGATCTTTGGTATTTCATTTTTTTTAGTTGAAGATTAGTTGGGCTAACAAAATTTTGTCCAAGTAACTAATAAGCTCAGAGGCTATACTCAGATTTCCCAAAAAGCGATCGAAAGTAACAAACTTTTTTGAGTTCGGATTAGCCTTAGACACAGGCGATCGACTTTTGTAGTTTTTTTAAACTCGCGCTGTTAACAAGAGGATTTAGCAGACTTCCCTCAAGTCTTTAATCATCATCATCATCATCATCATCATTGTCACCCCAAGAGTTATCGTCCCAAGAGCTATCGCCCCAGGAGCTATCACCCCAAGAACTATCCCAATTCCAAGAACTACTCCAATCACTATTAGCGAAGAAACTACTAATCCAATTACTTATTTGGGTAAAGACTTCACTATATTTACTGTCTGGCGATAAAAACTCCCAACTATTTTCAGTACTTGTAGTTGCTGAATCGTAAGTTGACCAATAGCCTACTTGCCAGAAA
>JBFRWK010000200.1:0-8374 GCA_051439545.1 Xenococcaceae cyanobacterium
CCGATCGCTCTTACGCACTAAAATATCTAGCGACAGGATGATAGGTGACAAAAGCAGTGGTCGTTTGCTCTGGATAAAGCTGTTCGCTCTCATCGAGCGAGATCCCAATGCGATCGCATCCCAATAATTGTAACTGTGGCACTTGATCCATCACCGTCGGACAAGCTGGATAGCCAAAACTATACCGAGAACCCTGATACCTTTGGGCTAATACATCGCGAATGTTATCTGGCTCTAAATCCCCATAACCTAATTCCCGCCGAATTCTGGCATGACTCCATTCCGCCAAAGCTTCCGCTAACTGCACCGCCATCCCGTGGAAGTAAAGATAATCAGTGTAGTTGTTGCCTTGATAAAGTTCTTGTGCTTTTTGGGTGGCAATTTCTCCCATCGTCACTGCCTGCATAGGCAAAACATCAAATCGATCCTGTTCGAGGGGGCGGATAAAATCAGCAATGCACAGTCGATTTTGAGATTTCTGACGGGGGAATGTCCAAGTGACAAACGGAGTTGCTGTTGCGGGTGTTAAGCCCTGCTCAATGACACTTGGCTCGTAAACATGAACGGAATTACCTATCGCCGCACAGGGGAAATAGCCATAAACTAGAGTTGGTTCCAACCATTGTTCGGTGCGAATTTTTTGCTTCCATCCTTCCAAGATCGGATGAACCTTCGATGCCAGAAACCAATCATATTCCTCACGAGATTGGTCTTTCGGTTTACGGAATTGCCATTGACCAGCGATTAGTGCCTGCAAATCCATGTACCAGAACAGTTCTTCTAAATCTAGATCGTCACTCCGAATAATTTTCGTCCCCCAGAAGGGCGGCACAGGACGTTCGATATTAATCGCTACCGCTGCCGAGCGTTGGGTATCTATGACATTGGATTGAGTGGATTTGGGTTCATCACCATTAAGTTCTCGATCTAAATCTTTACTAGCCTTGCGTCCTTTTTGGTTGAACCGAGCAAATTCCCCTGTAAAGCCTTCGGTATCTACCCAGCATTCCTGCTCTTTCGCGGGCATAAGTCGATCCATAAAGGTTAAATCGGCAAAAGCATCTTTGCCATAAATGACCTGACCTTGGTAAGTCTCTTGACAATCCCCATAGACAAATTTCGGTGTGAGTGCCGCACCGCCCAAAATTACTGGGACTGTGATCTCTTTAGCATTAAATGCTGAGAGATTTTCTTTCATAAATGCAGTAGACTTCACCAACAAGCCACTCATGGCAATACAATCAGGCTGGTGCTGCTCGTAGGCTTCGACGATTGCCTCAATGGCTTGTTTAATACCCAAATTGATTACCTTGTAGCCATTATTGGTTAAGATGATATCCACCAGATTCTTACCTATGTCATGGACATCGCCTTTAACGGTGGCAATCAGGAATTTCCCTTTCCCACGATCTTCGTCCTCTCCTTCGATTTTTTCCATATAGGGTTCGAGGAAAGCCACCGCCGATTTCATAGTTTCGGCTGACTGCAACACGAAGGGCAATTGCATTTGACCAGAGCCAAACAGTTCCCCCACAACCTTCATCCCGTCCAACAAGAAAGTATTGACAATCTCTAGTGCTTTATAATCCGCATCTAAAGCAACCTTGAGCGCATCGTCCAATCCAATCCTCTCGCCATCAATAATATGTTGCTTCAAGCGTTCTTCAATGGGTAAATCTGCTAAAGTGGCACTCGACCTCGTATCTTTTGCACTAACGCCCTGAAACGCTGTGGTCAGTTTACCAAGGGGATCGTAGATGCAGATATCACCGTCAAACTTCCGATTGTCGTAAATCAGATCTTGACAAATCTGTTGATGCTCTGAACTTATCTTTGCCAGAGGCAAAATCTTAGCAGCCGAGACAATCGCGCCATCCATCCCTGCTTTCATCGCTTCATTAAGGAAGACCGAATTCAAGGTAATTCGCGCTGCTGGACTCAAGCCAAAAGAAATATTAGAGACCCCCAGCATAAAATGGACACCAGGCAGATTTTCCCGAATCAGCTTAATTGCTTCTATAGTCGCTTTGGCATTTTCCCGATCTTCCTCAATCCCAGTTGAAATGGGTAGGGCTAAGGTGTCATAGAAAATTTCATGGGGTGGAATCCCAAACTCAAGGGCATCTTCATAAGCTCGTTTAGCAATCGCAAATTTTTTCTGGGCGGTTCGAGCCATTCCCTCTTCATCGATACAGCCGATGACAACCCCTGCGCCATATTCTTTTGCCAATTGTAGGACTTTAAAAAATCGCTCCTCCCCATCTTCATAATTGGTGGAATTGAGCAAACATTTGCCCCCAGCAACCTTGAGACCCGCTTCCATTTTGGTCCACTCGGTGGAGTCGAGCATCAGTGGGAGCGTCGTATGCTTTACCAGTCGCGATACTAGTTCTCGCATATCCCTTTCTCCATCACGCCCGACGTAGTCCACGTTTACATCCAGCATATGTGCGCCTTCTTTGACCTGGGATTTGGCGATCGCCAGTAACCCATCCCAATCATCTTCATTCAACAGCTTGCGGACTTTTCTAGACCCACTGGCATTTAATCGCTCGCCAACGATTAAAAAAGAATTATCCTGCTGATATGTTTGAGCGGAATAAATGGAAGCTGCTGCTGGAGTGTAGGAGAGGGGCGATCGAATCTCTCCCACGGTATTTTTTCGTACCGAACGCTCTTTGAGTGGAGTTTGTTCCACAGCATCGGCTAAAGCTTTAATATGAGCTGGGCGCGTACCGCAGCAGCCACCGACAATTTGAACTCCATACTCACCAATGAACTCAGACATGGAAGTTTTAAATTCTAGCGGAGTCATTTTATAATGCGCCTGACCGCCGATATTTTCTGGTATCCCCGCATTGGGAATACAGGAAATGGGGAATGGTGAATTTTCTGACAGATATTTGATGTGAGGAGTCATCAAATTGGGACCTGTCGCACAATTTAGACCCAAAATATCGATGGGAAAAGGTTCCAAAATTGCCAGTACCCCAGAGATATCCGTCCCTACCAACATAGTTCCCTGGATTTCCATGGTCACGGACACCATTAAGGGGAGTCGCGAACCTTTTTTAGCAAACACCGCCTCAAAGGCACTCAGTGCCGCCTTAATTTGCAGAACATCTTGACAGGTTTCCACAATAAAAAGATCGGCTCCCCCGTCATAAAGACCTTCTGCTTGCACCATGAAGCTCGCTTTCAATTCATCATAGGTAATATGACCGAGAGTGGGTAGCTTGGTTCCTGGACCGATGGAACCCGCAACAAATCTTGGTTTTTCGGGAGTCGTAAACTCATCCGCACAACTGCGCGCCAACTCCGCCGCCTTTCTACTTAGCTCGTAGGCGCGATCGGCTAGATCGTACTCTGCTAGCACCAATGGGCTAGAGCCAAAGCTATCGGTCTCGATAACATCTGCCCCCGCTGCGAGAAAATCACGATGGACTTTTGCCACTGCTTCTGGCTTAGTGATGACCAAGTATTCATTACAACCTTCATATTCCGCTCCACCAAAATCCTCGGCGGTCAAGTTTTGGGATTGCAGATTAGTTCCCATTGCACCATCAAAGATAAGCGTTGGACGCTCTGGACTATGGAGCCGTTGGAGGAATGAAGTCTTTAACTGGGGTTTTGAAGTTTCAATACTGAGCATAGGCGTAATATTTATAGTGGATCTTGGACTTCTCCTGCAACATTTTTATTTTTAACCCCAAAGCAAGTCAGCTTGGAAGATTAATGAGTATAAAATAAAAATGATAATCATTATCAAAACAACTTAGCACAAAAATATCGATTAGAGCCGAGGAAAGTACCATGCCACTCCGTCATCAACCCGCCCCACCCACGCCCTGGGATCGCAATTCGGATCGGCCCACCATTGCCTCATCTGCCTATGTCCATCCCCAGTGTAGTTTGATTGGGGATGTGCGACTGGGCGAAAATGTGATCGTTGCTCCCAATACCTCCATCCGAGCTGATGAAGGGGCTCCCTTTTACATCGGGGCGAATACCAACATTCAGGATGGGGTGGTTATCCATGGGTTAGAGCAGGGGCATGTCTTAGGAGATGACCAGCAAGCCTACTCGGTGTGGATAGGCCACGACACTTGCATTACCCACATGGCGTTGATCCACGGTCCAGCTTACGTTGGGAATGAGTGTTTTATTGGCTTTCGCTCCACGGTGTTCAACGCCCAGGTAGGCCACGGCTGCATTGTGATGATGCACGCCCTGATTCAGGATGTGGAGATTCCCCCCGGTAAGTATGTGCCATCGGGAGCGGTGATTACGACCCAACAGGCGGCCGATCGACTACCGGATGCTAATGAGAGCGATCGCAGCTTTTCTCACCATGTGGTCGAAATCAACCAGTCCCTGCGAGCAGGGTATCGCTGCGCGAACGATATTGCCTGCGTCACCGCTTTGCAGAATCCCTCATCCAGTAACAGCTTCCAATCTCTGCCTCAAAATGGTCAGACGGCTCACCCTTTGAGAGCAGACATCGTGGACGCGATCAGGAAACAACTCCACTTAGGACACCGCATTGGCCTGGAATTTGCCGATGCCCGACGTTTTAAAGCACGCTCCTGGCAGAGTGGTCCTACGATTGCTAGTAACCATGAGGCCCAGGTACTATCCCAGGTGGAGCAGTTTTTAACGGCTCATCCTAGAGACTATGTGCTATTGTTGGGCATTGACCCTAGGGCGAAACAGCGTCAGTTGGAGCGAATAATTCAGAGGCCTGAGTAAGCCTCGAAGATTAAATCTTTGAACGAAACTGCCCACGAACACGACGAGACAGTAAAATCTTTTGCCATAGTGGAATCTAGAGAACTAAATCTTCGTCGTCATAACTGGACACTATTGGTAACTATAATTCTCCCTAAAAGTCTTACGAGTTAAGGGATTTGAGAGGTCTTCATCATGCACCATAAGTCCTTCTCCCTCTATATAAGGTAATAGTTTTGCCTCAACTTGAATCCAAATATTAGCCTCGTTGCTTAGAGCCGTAGCGGTGTAGATAACTTGACCGAGGCGACAACTCATTGAGGAACTGCCACCACCTGTTTCAAACTCTTGGGATAGATTAACATAGACCTCATTGTCTTTGCTCTTAACACCATAAAGCTTTGTTCCTTGAGGAAAAGTTTAGACTTAGAATATCTCAAAAAAATACAAATCATCTAGTTAAAACTTGAACATTATTACCGAAGCACAACAAACCCAACTCTGGGAACAAGCCCAACAAGCTTGTCAAAATGCCTATGCTCCCTATTCCCAATTCCAAGTGGGAGCTGCTGTGTTGACTGAACAGGGGACTATTTTTACTGGTTGTAATGTGGAAAATGTTTCCTATGGTTTAACGATTTGTGCCGAAAGAAATGCGATTGCAGCTGCTGTGGCAACGGTCGGCGGTCACAAGATGAAAATTCGGGCGATCGCTATTACTAATAATCGCCAGCTACCCTGTTCTCCCTGTGGGGCTTGCCGTCAAGTAATCGCAGAATTTGCCGATAAAAACACAATTGTAATCTTTTTCGGACAACAAGGGATCGAAATCTCAACTATTACCGAGCTTTTACCCCAAGGATTTTCTTTTTAATTTTGCTACATTTTAAATTAGTTTTGCCCTACATCCTAGTTGGTCATTGAATTATGTGTTACGTGAAAAATTGATAATTATTCTGACAAAGAACCATAGTTTCTTTAACTAGTTTGTTTTTCCTCGTTTACAGGATCGTTCTATTTTCAAAGGTGCAGGATTTGAAATAACGCTAAGTTAAGCTGCAACGGGCAGCGTTGTCTGCTCGAACGCTTCGTTATCAAAAAAATACCTATCTCACGCCCTTAAACGCCAACCGTTTTGAGACTCCTGGACACTCAATGAGTTTTTGACCATCAAACACTAATTGACCATTAACCCAAGTACTCACAATGCTGGAACTAAATCTATACCCCATAAAAGGAGACCAACCGCAATGGTAAAAGATATTCTCAGGTGTCACTGTAAAAGGTGTTGACCTATCGACCAACACCAAATCAGCAAAATACCCTTCACGAATGTAGCCTCGATCGACCACACCGTATCGAATAGCGGGATTATGGGCGGTTTTCTCAACTAACTGAGCAAGAGACATGCGTTTATGAGTTACTTGATCCAAGAGAGTAAGTAAAGCATGTTGGACTAAAGGCAACCCCGCAGGAGCTTTTGGATAATCCAACTGCTTTTCTTCCCAAGTGTGGGGTGCATGATCGGTGGCAATGATATCAATACGACCTTCGTGCAAAGCTTGAATTAAGGCAGCACGATCGTCGGTGGTCTTAATGGCTGGATTACACTTAATCAAGTTCCCAAGTTTCCCATAATCTAGATCGCTAAACCACAAATGATGAACACATACTTCGGCGGTAATGGACTTATTAGAAATCGAACCAGGATCGAATAAACTTAACTCTTTGGCGGTAGTAATGTGTAAAACATGTAACTGGCTGCCATGCCTCTTGGCTAAGTCCACTGCCAAAGACGATGAGGCAAAACAAGCTTCAGCATCTCGAATAACTGGATGATCGGTAATAACGATAGGGCGATTTAACGCTTCAACACGAGCCAGGTTTTTAGCGATAACCGGACCACTTTCACAGTGAGTGGCAATTAATGTCGGTGCCTCCCGAAAAATATCCTCAAGTGCTGCTCGATCTTCAACCAACAAGTTACCTGTTGAGGCACCCATGAAAACTTTAACGCCACAATATTTACTTGGATCGAGGCGTTTGATTTCTTCAATATTATTTTCCGTAGCACCTAAATAAAACGCATAGTTCGCAATCGAACTTTTCCGAGCGATTTCATATTTATCCTCTAGAGCCTCAATAGTGGTTGTAGATGGACTTACATTAGGCATTTCCATGAAACTCGTAATACCACCAGCCACAGCAGCACGAGACTCGCTTGCAATAGTACCTTTATGAGTTAGCCCAGGCTCACGAAAATGCACCTGATCGTCAATCATTCCAGGCAGTAGGTAAAATCCAGATGCATCAACTACCTCTTCACTCCCAGAAGGTGTTATCGATCCAGAAATTTTTTCTATTCGTTCATTACAAATACGCACATCAGATGAAAACACCCTACCTTCATTGACTAGCTGGGCATTCTTAATCAAAATTTTTCTAGTCATACACCACCCTTCTTTATTTCATATACGCTTTATTGAATACTCTAAAAAACTACAAACTAACCTTTAAAAAACCGAATGATAACTATTTATTATGGGGAAACTTCCTCGATATCCCCGCTATACTTGATATCCAGAATTATTCTTTATATTCACACTTTCTGAATATCATACTCCAATCTAGTCTGCACTACCTTTATTTCTAACGCGGGTATGGCAAATTTTAATACTATTGCTTAAATATAATTATGCAATAGTTCTAATTCAAAAATTAGTTCATACATTATGAAAACACCCATTATCTGGTTAATTAAAGGCTATCGTCAGTTTATATCCCCTTTATTTCCTCCTACTTGTCGCTTTCAGCCTACTTGTTCGAGCTATGCTATTGAAGCGATCGCAACCTATGGAACGATTAAAGGTAGCTGGCTTGCGGTAACTCGTATTGCTCGCTGTCATCCTTTTCATCCAGGAGGTTACGATCCCATACCACCCAAAGATGAAAGCAATAAGGATAAATAAGCTAATTCTGACTTCTAGCATATAACTGAATTTAATTTAAAACTAAAGACTAAAAACTTAGGCTCCGCCGTAATATTAGCCTTAGATCGCATATATTCAGTTTGTAGCAATCAAGAAATTAAGCTTGCTACGACATGGATAGATTTGCTAACTTATCCTCAAGTTCAGCTAGGCTCATTTCTTGTTGTTTTATAGTACCTAAACAGCGAAGATTTAGCCTTTGACTCATGACTTCCTGCTCGCCAACAATAGCAATCAAGGGAATTTTGCGTTTAGAGAGTTCGCGAATTTTTTTACTAATTGTGCGGTCTTGGTCGTGAAGTTCCACTCTAACCCCCAGTTCCCTGAGTCGCCAGAAAATTATTTCTGCCCAGGCAGATGCTTTATCGGAAATAGTGGCGACTGCGACTTGTGAAGGGGCAGACCAAACAGGAAGAGAACCACCGCAATGCTCTAACAAAATACCAATCCAACGCTCAAACGAACCCAAAATTGCTTGGTGTAGCATAACAGGACGCTCCAATTCCCCCAATTCATTTACAAAAGCCAACTCAAACACTTGAGGGAGATTAAAATCGACTTGGATTGTGCCACACTGCCACGAGCGTCCCAACCGATCTTGCAAACTAATTTCGAGCTTGGGTCCATAGAATGCCCCTTCATTCGGAGCTAGTTTA
>JBFRWK010000201.1:0-20666 GCA_051439545.1 Xenococcaceae cyanobacterium
AGATAGGCACAGGGAAAGAGTAGAATTCCCGACCAACCTACGAAGACAAAGCGATCGCGTTTGAGCCAGTCGTCGAGGACGTCAAACCATCCTCTCTCTGGGACGCGTCCCACTGCTATAGTCATATTTTTTAATCCTCTTGCTTAACTAAAATAAACTGCAAGATTGCTAAAATTTGCACGTTTTCTCTTTTTTCTTTAACAGTCACATTACTATGAACTGCTAAGTTTTATGAAACTTAACCAGCTATTGTGGATAAAATTCCTTTTTTGTGGACTGTACAGCCCTAAAACTGCTTACCAAGTAGCAAGCAATTAATTAACATTTTTTAAAATAGCATGAGTCTGCCTTTCGTTCCGATCTGAATTTAAAAGGATTTCAGATTGAGGAAAGTAAAACTCTATCTCTAATAATTATTAGCAAAATTTTAACAAAATGACACAGTGTTACTCATAAATCTTTAGATTTTTAGTTCGCTCATCCAAAACTAAAGACTCTTTGCTAAAGTAAAATCTCTGTATTAATACAGATTTTTAAGAAAAATAACATGAATAGTAATGTTCTTCGTCAAAATATTCTGGGTTCTCGCAGATTCAGTAATTATTTCTGGGCAGTTGTTTCTTTGATAGGAGGCTCGGGTTTTTTGTTGGCTGGTTTGTCTAGCTACTTCAAAATCAATTTGTTAATAGTTTCCGACCCTAGGAACTTACAGTTTATTCCCCAAGGAGTTGCTTTGCTATTTTATGGCGTGGCAGGCAGCTTACTTTCACTCTATCTTTGGCTGGTAATTTTTTGGGATGTGGGAGGAGGCTATAACGAATTTAATAAAGAGACTGGATTGGCTAAAATTTTCCGTTACGGATTTCCAGGAAAAAATCGCAATTTAGAGATAAACATTGCTCTAGAAGATATTCAATCAGTTAGAGCCGAGATTAAGGAAGGACTCAATCCGAAAAGAGTTTTGTATCTACGTGCTAATCAAAGACGGGATATTCCCCTTACTCGTGTGGGTGAACCGATCGCTATATCAGAGTTAGAGAATCAAGGGGCCCAATTGGCTCGTTTTTTAGAAGTTCCCTTAGAGGGCTTGTAATCCCTTAAAGTTATCATTTCTCAGTAGCGTAATTTGAGCCAAAAATAATGACTAAAAACAATACCTGGCTAACTAATTTTTTGTTAATCGTATTACTAGCTAGTTTGACTCTGGGAGGATGTACCACAGCCTCAAATTCTTCTCAATTACCAGAAAAACTTGACAAAACTCAAGTAGAATCAACTAGTAATGAGATCGGCAGTTTAAATATGAATAGTAATTTACCTAAACTTGAAGGCAAAGCCAAAGTAAAGCTCGTTGTCAATGGTTCGCCTATAATCATGGAACTTGACGGCAATGAAGCTCCCATGACTGCTGGTAATTTTGTCGATCTAGTCGAGCGTGGAGTTTATGATGGATTAGCTTTCCATCGAGTAGTGAAACAACCTCAACCATTTGTGGCTCAAGGGGGAGACCCTCAAAGTAAAGACCCTGATTTTCCCGTCAGTCGTATGGGTACGGGAGGTTTTATCGATCCCGATACGGGGGAACGACGTTTTATCCCCTTGGAAATCAAGTTAGAAGGAGAAACAGAGCCAACTTATAGTAAAGCATTGGGTAGACAAGCTGGTTTTTCTGCCCCTTCTCCTGTCCTCAAACACGATCGCGGGGCAGTGGCTATGGCTCGCTCTCAAGCCCCAGATTCGGCTTCTTCTCAGTTTTATATTGCTCTAGCGGATCTAGAATTTCTTGATGGTGACTATGCCGTTTTTGGTAAAGTTATTGAAGGTATGGATGTGGTTGATGGGATCGAACAAGGCGATCGCATTGAATCGGCAGAAACGATCGAAGGAGCAGAAAATCTGAAAAAATAAAAACATAAATTTTAGGGCGAAAGGCTGTTTGCCCCTAGATAAATTTGGTAGAGGTTGTTGTTACTGGAATTGGTCTACTTTCTTCCCTTGGTTCATTAACCAGTAGCTGGCAAAAATTATTAGAGGGTAAATCGGGAATTAGAAGGCATCATCCTTTTCCCGAACTATCCTCTTATCCATTGGGCTTGATTGGCGATCGCCCGATTCAATTAAGTAATTTAAGTCACATAGTAGTTAAAGCAGCTTTAAAAGATGCAGGGTTAGCACCTCCTTTACCTGAGTGTGGAGTAGCGATCGGTTCGAGCCGAGGTTGTCAAGCAAATTGGGAAGATTATTTAATTCAGACTAAAGTTCGATCTCCCTTGGATTGGCTCGATATCCTTCCCGATCGAGGAGCAGTAGCTACAGCTAGCTATTTAGGTACAAATGCACCAGTTTTAGCTCCCATGGCAGCTTGTGCTACGGGAATTTGGGCGATCGCCAGAGGCTTTGAATCGCTCCAAACTGGTTGTTGTCAAAGAGTGATTGTGGGGGCAATAGAAGCACCCGTTACCAGGCTAACTCTAGCAGGATTTGCCCAGATGGGAGCTTTAGCAGAAACAGGCTGTTATCCTTTCGATCTAGGTAGAGAAGGACTAGTTTTAGGAGAAGGAGGGGCAGTTTTAATTTTAGAAACCGCAACATTAGCTAGAGAAAGGAAAGCTAAGATCTATGGCAGAATTTTGGGCTTTGGTTTGACTTGTGATGCCTATCATCTCAGTGCGCCTAATCCCAATGGAGCAATGGCAATTAAAGCGATCGAGCAATGCTTGGAGCATAGCTACCTCAAGCCGACAGATATAGATTATATTCATGCCCATGGAACTAGTACAAAACTTAATGACCTTCATGAAGCAAAAATAATTAAGCACGTATTTTCGCCAAAAGTAGCAGTTAGTTCCACCAAAGGAGCTACAGGTCATACCCTAGGAGCTTCTGGAGCGATAGGAGTGGCTTTTTGTTTGATGGCATTACAACAGCAACATTTCCCTCCTTGTGTGGGTTTGCACGAATCAGAATTTGATTTAAATTTAGTCAAAAAAACTTATCGAGACAAGATTGAGAATGTACTCTGTTTTAGTTTTGGGTTTGGTGGGCAGAATGCAGTCTTAGCCATAGATAACAGCAATTCATAATTTGCTATGATTATTTAACCAACTAAAGCATGAATGGTTAAAAAAGCTAAAAAGATGTAAATAAGTTGTAAACTATCAAGTCTTTAGCTCTGTTGAACTCATGTTTGGGTAATATCTAATTTAATTGATAAAGATCGACAATCTTATTAGCAATTCAACTTAAGTTGTGGATAATTGATGACTCCTTCTAATAATCTCAGAATAGTATCTCTTTTGCCTAGTGCAACCGAGATAGTTGCTGGTTTAGGATTAACCCATGCCTTAGTTGGGCGATCGCACGAATGTGATTATCCTCCAGAAATACAACATCTTCCTGTATGTACTGAGGCTAGATTAGATCCAGCAAAATCTAGCTTACAAATAGATACCGATGTGCAAACATTACTGCAATCTGCTTTAAGTATCTATCGAATTAAAACTGATGTCCTCGAACAATTGCAGCCTACTCATATTTTGACTCAAGACTTGTGTGATGTTTGTGCCGTGAGTTTTTCTGCTGTCCAAAAAGCGGTTACTCAATTAACCAAAAGTAATCCACAACTTATTTCCTTAAGACCTAGTAAATTAACCGATGTTTGGGCAGATATTGAGAAAGTAGCCCAAACTTTAGGTGTAGATTCTCAAAGATTACTCGGTTCTCTTCGAGATCGCCAAGAAACCTGTCGTCGTCAAATTCAATCTGTACCCAAAAAAATTCCTACGG
This sequence comes from Xenococcaceae cyanobacterium, assembly GCA_051439545.1. Lineage (GTDB taxonomy): Bacteria > Cyanobacteriota > Cyanobacteriia > Cyanobacteriales > Xenococcaceae > JASJDJ01. The sequence continues at coordinate 3,787 of JBFRWK010000201.1, forward strand.
TTGTCGCCATTGAATGGACTAAACCAATTATGATTGCAGGTAATTGGATACCAGAATTGATCGAATTAGCAGGTGCTAAGCCTTTATTTAGCGTTTCAGGTCAAAATTCTCCTTACTTAAAATGGGAAGAGATTTTAAAAGCAGACCCCGATTATCTAATTATTATGCCTTGTGGCTTTAATTTAGAACGGACCAAACAAGAATCTCAGTTTCTAATTGAAAATCCTTATTGGTCAAATTTAAAATCGGTCAGAAGTAATCAAGTATTTATTACTGATGGAAATGCCTATTTTAATCGCCCTAGTCAAAGATTGATCGACTCTTTAGAAATTCTGGCAGAAATTATTCATCCAGAGTTATTTGATTTTGGCTATAAAGGAACTGCTTGGAACTTTCTATAAGTTAGTCACTATCAAGAAAATTAACTCCTGTAACAATACAACTAGTTAACTTTGAAGCTAATTTCTCTTGAGAATTATTGAGTAAAATGCTGTAAATTAACATTTGTTAGTATATAATTATATATCTGTGTTCTAACTGTGTCTCTTGAAGGAGCAAAGCTATATTGAGGTTCGCTCGAGCTAGAAATACTCTAGCTTTTACTCGGCCAATTATCTCTGTAAAGGGACAAAACTATAATCTCAACTCTAGCTATCATTTTGTTTATGGACTCCTATCAATTTTAGGAGGTGATAACATCGGCAAGAGAAATTGTATACCATCATTAACTTAAATGCTCTAATGAGGCACAAATCGGTGTGATATCTATTAATATTTAACTAATATTTAGTAGAGAATCTAAAGGTTTGGGGAACGCATTTGTAGGTGTAAACGAAAGGCTGTAAGGTTGGGTTTACATTAACAGGAGGCACACTAACCAAGGAGAACTTAAAACATAAGTAGGAATTTGTACACACATGCTCAATCAGAAAGAAAACGGTAATAAAGATATTGGCTTTACTCACGAAGATTTTGCCGCCCTTCTCGACAAATACGATTATCATTTTAGTCCTGGCGATATTGTCGCTGGAACTGTATTTAGTATGGAACCACGGGGGGCTCTGATTGACATTGGTGCTAAAACTGCTGCCTACATTCCTATTCAAGAAATGTCGATTAATCGAGTAGACCAACCAGAGGAGGTTTTACAAGCAGACGAAACTAGAGAATTTTTTATTCTTACCGACGAAAATGAAGACGGACAGCTTACCCTCTCTATTCGTCGCATCGAGTATATGCGAGCCTGGGAAAGAGTTAGACAACTTCAGGGAGAAGACGCTACAGTACGTTCCAATGTTTTTGCTACTAACCGTGGTGGTGCATTAGTCAGAATAGAAGGCTTGCGCGGTTTTATTCCTGGTTCTCATATTAGTGCAAGGGAAGCCAAAGAAGATTTAGTCGGTGAAGATTTACCCCTCAAGTTTCTAGAAGTAGATGAAGAACGCAATCGTCTGGTTCTCAGCCATCGTCGAGCTTTAGTAGAGCGTAAGATGAATGGATTAGAAGTGGGTCAAGTAGTTAAAGGCTCGGTAAGAGGTATTAAACCTTACGGTGCATTTATCGATATTGGTGGAGTTAGCGGTCTTCTCCATATCTCAGAAATTTCTCATGACCATATCGATACTCCTCATAGTGTCTTTAATGTCAATGATGAATTGAAAGTTATGATTATTGACCTTGACGCGGAAAGAGGACGTATTTCTTTATCTACTAAGCAACTAGAACCCGAACCAGGAGATATGCTAAAAAATAGAGAATTAGTCTTTGAAAAAGCTGAAGAAATGGCAGAGAAATATCGCCAAAAACTACTAGCGGAAATGCAGGGTATAACTATAGATGAAGAAATCGATCCAGTAGAATCAGCAACTGACGAAGCAACAGAAACTACTCCAGATTCGGAAGATCAAGTATTAGCAACAGTCGAAGAATAATTGAAAATTGTAACTTTTGCTACAGTGATATATTTAGTTTAAAAAATTGGAGGGTTTATCCCTCTTTTTTTATGAAGTTTACAATTCATATAAACTCAAGGAGGATATTTTGGTAACGATCGCGATCGAAGAGCTAAAATTCGCTAATATCCAAGCTATTATCTTTGATAAAGATGGGACATTAGAAAATTCAGCTGATTTTTTGCGAGAATTAGCGATTAAAAGAGCCAGATTAATCGATGCTCAAATACCTGGTATTGGCGAACCTCTACTGATGGCATTTGGGATTAATGAAGGTATTCTCGATTCGACGGGATTAATGGCAGTAGGTAGTCATTCTGAGAATGAAATTGCTGCTGCTGCCTATATTGCCGAGACAGGACGGGGTTGGATTGAAGCCAAACAAATAGCTAACAAGGCTTTTGCCGAAGCAGATAAGTATATCAATAAACAGAATGTATCCTCCTCGATCTTCCCTGATAGTTTGGCGGTTTTGAAATTACTCTCAGCAGCGAATTTAAAGTTAGGCATTCTTTCAGCAGACTCCACTGCCAATGTGGAAAAATTTGTCCAGTCTCATCAATTAGATCGATACATCCAATTAGCTATGGGTGTGGATTCGGGTTTAAATAAACCCGATCCTCAATTATTTATTCAAGCTTGTTATCGCTTAGGAGTCGAACCCGGTAAGACAATAATGGTCGGAGATTCTTTGGCCGATCTTATTATGGCTCAAGCAGCAGGGGCAGCAGGTACAATTGGCATATGCTGGAATTGCCCTAACGCCAATCATTTGCGCCAAGCAGATGTAACGATCGCCTCTTTGACAGAAATACAAATCTTAAACTCAGGCAAACAACAATACTCGATCGAACAAATTAGCTGTTAACATATAAAGCTAGTTCATATCTTCTGCACTACTTGATATTACAAGAGGGAAAAATACAATTGTCTCACCGTTATTTATTTACTTCAGAATCGGTAACCGAAGGTCATCCCGATAAAATCTGCGATCAGATTTCCGATACAATTCTTGACGCTTTACTGTCACAAGATAATTATAGTCGTGTTGCAGCAGAAGTGATAGTAAATACAGGCTTAGTTCTCATTACTGGCGAAATCACCTCTCAAGCTCATGTTAATTATGTCGATCTAGCCAGGAAAAAAATAGCCGAAATTGGTTACACTAACGCGGATAATGGTTTTTCTGCTAATAGCTGTTCGGTTTTAGTGGCATTAGATGAACAATCTCCTGATATTGCCCAAGGTGTAACCCAAGCCAGAGAACAAAGAGAACAATTGAGTGATGATGAACTCGATCGCATTGGTGCTGGCGACCAAGGTTTGATGTTTGGTTATGCTTGTAATGAAACACCAGAACTAATGCCTATGCCTATTAGTCTGGCTCATCGGCTGTCTCGCCGTTTGGCTGTGGTACGTAAAACAGGAGAATTAGCTTACTTGCGTCCTGATGGCAAAACTCAAGTATCGGTAATTTATGAAGACGGTAAGCCTGTTGGGATTGATACCATACTTATCTCCACTCAACATACGGAAACAATTGAACAAATTACTGAAGGTAGTGCAGTCCAGAAGAAAATCAAAACAGATATTTGGGAAAGAGTAATTCAGCCAGTTTTTGCCGATTATAATCTCAAACCAGATACCAACACTCGTTTTTTAGTCAATCCTACAGGTAAATTTGTTATTGGTGGCCCTCAAGGTGATTCTGGTTTAACAGGTAGAAAAATTATTGTCGATACTTATGGGGGTTATTCCCGTCATGGAGGAGGAGCTTTTTCTGGGAAAGACCCCACTAAAGTCGATCGCAGTGCTTCTTATGCCTGCCGTCACGTGGCTAAAAATATTGTAGCAGCGGGTTTGGCTGAAAAATGTGAAGTACAAGTTAGCTATGCCATTGGAGTGGCTCGTCCTGTCAGCATATTTGTCGAAACTTTTGGGACTGGCAAAATAGCAGAAGAAAAGTTATTAGAATTAGTCAAATCACAGTTTGAATTACGTCCTGCTGGCATTATTCAAACCTTAAATCTACGTAATTTGCCCGCAGAAAATGACGGTTGCTTTTATCAGAAGGTTGCTGCCTACGGTCACTTTGGTAGAACCGATCTAGAATTGCCGTGGGAAAGAACTGATAAGGCAGAATTACTCAAAGAGCTTTCTTTATCTAAAGTTGTTGTTTAGATTTTCTCTAGTTATTAGTTGCTCTGGTGGTGCAATTAGTGGACAATATAAAACTTACCACTAATTGTCAAACAGATTCTAAAAGCTAGACTTAATGTAAACAAATCTATATTCGTCATTTATTTAACATATTTGCTTACATCTTCATCACATTCATCTGCTAAATAAGATAGAGAACGAAAACGCAGTCCGACTAATTGTTCGTAGAGAGGATTGAGCTTACATAAAGGTGGAATATGAGCAATAGTTCGACCAAAAAGATTAATATCTCTTTCAAAGGGACATTGATCGGGAATTACCTTGCAGAGAAAGCGGGCTAAGCGAGGGTCATGAATTTCCATTTCATCCAACCATTCTTTGACTGGTTGAAGTAACTGTTTATCATGAGTTGGCTTGTCTTGAGGAATTTTTGATTTGACTGTGGAATGTTCTTTTTGTTTGTAGAGAGTATTTTCTAGAGATTTGAGAGCTTCTATTTCAATCCCCAAAGCATCACTGAATTTACTGATTAATTCATATTCAGGAGGAGAATATACTCCATCAGCTACAGCAACTAGTACCGCAGTCCGCAAAAAATTTTCAGCAGTTTTAGGATCTTTTCCTAAAGCCGTAGATAATTCTGCTGGCTCGATCGGTTTTAATTCGTTAACCTTATCTAAGTTGGCTATTTCTACGGTTAGATTGGCTATTAACTCTTCTTCTTCTGGATCGTAATGCCCGTCAGCCCAAGCAATAGTATATAAACCTCTGAGCCAAGCCACAATTTGAGTGTCAGAATAGGATGTTTTGTGGTTAGTGGTCATATAATTTAATGTCGATTGTTAACTTCTCTTCCTTTCTATATCGATCCTAGCTTTAAGTGGAAATTCTTGACAATTAGGCAAGAGTTAATAAAAAGTTAAGGTTTATTAGTAATTACCGCAGCAACTACCACCCCTCCATAAACTTTAAGAGAAGATTGGGTAAATGCTTGGTAAGCAGATGTTATAGTACTTCCCGTAGTATATATATCATCTAAAATCAAGATAGGCGATCGCCCTAATGTCGGTTCGAGATGGTGATTTACTACTAGAGCATTTTTAATATTTGTTTGCCTTTCTTGGGGATTTAAGCCAAACATCGCTTGGGTATTTTTGACTCTAATTAAGCCTTGAGATTTAAGTGGATATCCTGTAACCTGACAAAAGCCTTGGGCAATTTTGGTAGCTTGATTAAATCCTCGAAGCTTGAGTTTTTGCGGATGTAGGGGAATAGGAACTACTGTCAATTTTTTGATTTTTTTGCTTGGAAAACTAGCTAACCAACTATGAGCTAGCCATTCTCCCAAGAGTACCCCTAATTGAGGGTGATTTTCGTATTTAACAGAGGCAATTGCTCTTTTTAATTCGCCTTCATACTTGCCCCAAGCAAATACAGACAGATTTTTGGATTTGATTATTTTCCTAGTGGATAAATAATTACTTTGAACTTTTTTCTGACAATAAGTACAAATAATCTGCTGAGTCTGACGTTGACAAAGAGGACAATCAGAGCAAACAAAAATACTAAGTAAATTTTTAAGCATTCGTTGTCAGTTTTTAAAATCTAAACGGTAGAATATAAAGACAGATTCAACTAAAATAATCGATCGGTAAAGCTTAAGATAAGCTCGATCGATTCTCTTAAGCCTAAAGTTGAGTCCAGCAAGACGAGATAGAGCGTTAACAAAATTGCTTTAAATTTAGTATTCCCAACTAGTTCATTTAAAAATTTTTTTAGTTATGTCTACAGCTAACAATAATTTGACCCAAGATAACAAAACTCTCGAATCCATGCGCAAATTTGCTGCACAATATGCTAAAAGAACAGATACATATTTTTGTAGCGATCTATCGGTAACTGCTGTAGTAATTGAAGGATTAGCAAGACATAAAGAAGAATTAGGCGCACCATTATGTCCTTGTCGTCACTATGAAGATAAAGAAGCAGAAGTAAAAAATACTTTCTGGAATTGCCCTTGTGTACCTATGCGAGAAAGAAAAGAATGTCATTGTATGCTTTTTATCACTCCCGATAACGAATTTGCTGGAGAAGAACAAGATATCGAACTTGAAATAATTCAAGAAGTTCGAGACAGCATGAATGCCTAAGGAGTATCGTGTCATTACCGATTTTTTTGGAAGGTGTAGCAGAATTTAATCAACAAAATTTCTATTCCTGTCATGATATTTTAGAGGCTCTTTGGATTGATGCCGAAGAGGTCGATAAACAATTTTACCAAGGTGTTCTACAAATAGCAGTGGGTTGCTATCATCTTGGTAATTTTAATTGGCGTGGAGCAGTTATTTTGTTAGGAGAAGGAATTAGCCGACTAAGCAGTTATCAGCCTGAATATCAGACAATAGATGTCAGTGAGTTAGTAAGAGAAAGTTATCAGCTTTTACAAGGATTACAACAAATTCAACCAGAACAAGTAGAAGAATTTGTTGCTCAATTACAATCTGAAGTGACATCCCAGCGTAGTGATGAAAATTTAGAAAATAAGACAGTTTATAAATTGCCACATATTAGATTGGTTAAATAGAAAAATCAAATTAACCATTAATTCTCTTAGTAAAAACTATCAGTCCTCTATTCTCGATTTTTAATAAATGAAACTTATAAATAAATTTTGCGTCTAAAAAACTAAACTAATATTTAATTAGGTTACAAAATTTGACTGGTTATTAAAAATAATCTATTTTTTATGAGTTTTTTATGGAAACGAATCCGAGAAAGGACTGTAGCGAGGATAACATTAACTTTCGCTCTTGGGTCGATCGCTTTTCCCTTATTTTCTCAATCCCTCCAAGCTCAAAATTATGCTTCAGGTGGTTCGATTACAGTTCGCTCTGACATTCAAGAAGCTAATTCAGAAACAGGAGTAGTCACAGCCAGAGGTAATGTAGAAATTAATTATCCTGCCAGACAAATACAAGCAACTGCTGCTCAAGCTCAATATTTCAGTCGCGAACGTCGTTTAATCTTGAGTGGGAATGTTTATGTAATACAAAAAGGCAACAGTATGCGAGCAGAAGAAATGACTTACTTAATTGATGAGGGACGTTTTATTGCGACACCGAAAGCCAATCGACAAGTAGAATCAACCTATATTGTTACCGATCCCGTACCTACTCAAGATCCAGATGTGTCTCTTCCTCAAATAGATATTAATTCCCCGACTTCTACTCCCAATAATTAATAAGAGTGATCGCGCGATTAACTAACAAAACAGATGCCGTAACTTCTGCAAATCTAGCAATTCTAAATTCTTATGTTTTTTTAAGTCTTTCCCTACTCAAGAGCGACAATATGACTATCCTCTTAAAAAATATTCATAAATCCTATGGTAAAAGGTTAATTGTCAATCGAGTTAATCTTAGAGTTTCTTCTGGGGAAATTGTCGGTTTACTCGGGCCAAATGGAGCGGGAAAAACAACTACTTTTTATATTACAACTGGTTTAGTCAAGCCCGACGAAGGTAGAGTGTGGCTAGAGGAGCGAGATATTACTTCTCTTTCTCTAGATCAGCGAGCGCGGGTAGGGATAGGTTATCTGGCGCAACAAGCTAGTATTTTTCGTAATTTAAGCGTTGCCGATAATATTAAGCTAGTTTTAGAACAAACCAATGTACCTATCCCTGCAATACAATTTAGGTTGAATCAATTAATTGAAGAATTTCGTCTGGAAAAAGTAGCAAACACTCTAGGTAGTCAAGTATCTGGTGGAGAAAGAAGGAGAACAGAATTAGCTAGAGCTTTAGCAGTAGGCTTAGATGGCCCTAAATATTTATTATTAGATGAACCTTTTGCAGGAGTAGACCCCATTGCTGTAGCGGAAATACAAACGATTATCGCCAGCTTACGCGAGCGACAAATCGGCATTTTAATTACCGATCATAATGTTAGAGAAACTTTAGCAATTACCGATCGCGCTTATATTATGCGCAATGGTCAAATTCTCGCTTCGGGTACGGCAGACGAACTATACAACAACTCTCTAGTCAGACAATATTATCTGGGCGATCGTTTTCAGCTTTAAATTTTTTAATTATTAATTAAACAAAGTCAGACTACCCAAAAAAAAATTTGTTAGCTATAGTACAAAAGATAATCCAGAGGGAGTTGTATTGAGGTTATCGAAAAAGTCACAACTTTTTCGACACAATGAAAGAACAAATATAATTTTATTGAGGAATATAATTAATGGTTAGGAAACTAGCATACTCAACGACAGTATTAGGGATCTTAGGCAGCGCATTTTTAAGTCTAGGATTTGGACATAACCTAAAAGCTTGGGCATTACCTACAGAACAAATTTTACAGAAATTAAACCCCGTACCTGTTTTTACCGTTACTAATGACCAAGGTATTCCCTTGCTTCTGTCTAAAGACGATGCTCAAGTAGCAGGGGTATTCATCAATCCCCAAGATGCAGAAAATTTTATTGCCGAACTAAAAACAAAACAACCAGAGTTAGCCAATCAAGTGCAAGTTACCCTGGTTTCTTTAGGGGAAGTTTATAAATTAGACCAAGCTAATCAAGACCAAGAAAATGCGTTTGATTTTGCTTATGTTCCTGAAAAAACAGAGGTAGATTCTGCTAAGACTGTTTTGAGCGAAAATGGTCAAGAATATCAAGGTGGTGTCCCTCTATTTGTGGCGAAAGGTGGCGAAGATAATGGCTATCTAACTATAGAAAAGGATTCCCAGCAAGTTATTCCTTTTTTCTTTGAGAAACAGCAGCTAGAAAATATGGTAGCTAAGTTTAAAGAACAGCAACCAGACTTAGCAGCTACAGTAAAAGTCGAAGTTGTTCCCTTAGAAGGTGTAATCTCTGCTTTACAGACTAGCGATGAAGAAATGCTGAGTAAAATTGTTTTAGTACCCTCTACAGAATCTTTGGCATTTTTGAAAGAAAAAGCAGCAGAACAAGGAGAAACAAATCAACCACAGCAACAACAGCAACCATAATAATAGTTTAATGGTATCGGGTCAAGAACTTAATGTTTGGCGTAACCAAGCCAAGCAAGCAGCAATTGTCGCCAAAGTTTCTCCCCAAGAAGTGGACTGGTTGTTACAAGAAATATTAGGGTTGGATAGTTTAACTCTTCGTCTGGATTTATTGCCGAGGCAAAAACAAATTGACTCAGACGTAACTCTTACCCAACTCGATAACTTATGGCAAAAACGTCTTAAACAGCGTCTGCCAGTCCAATATTTAGTCGGGAGAGTGACTTGGCGACATTTTCAATTAAAAGTTTCCCCTGCTGTTTTAATTCCCCGTCCCGAAACTGAGTTATTAATCGATCTGGTTAGCCAAGAATTGCAAAAAAAAGAAAATAATGGCTTAATTTCAGGACATTGGGTAGATTTAGGTACTGGTAGTGGAGCGATCGCCCTAGGGTTAGCAGAAATATTACCTAAAGCTAAAATTCATGCTGTCGATCGCAGTCAAGAAGCTTTAGCGATCGCCCAAGAAAATGCTAGGAATTTAAATTTTAGAGACAGAATTAATTTTTATCAGGGTAACTGGTGGCATCCCCTAACAGATTTAGAAGGTAAGGTAAGTGGGATGGTTTCTAATCCTCCCTATATCCCTACAACTGAATTACCTTATTTACAGCCAGAAGTATTTAAACACGAACCCCATCTAGCACTTGATGGTGGACGAGATGGTTTAGAATCTATTCGCTACTTAATTGAGGCTTCTGCTAACTATCTTGCCCCAGGGGGCATCTGGTTAATCGAAATGATGGCAGGGCAAGCAGATGCAGTAAAAAAGATGCTTCAAGACCATGGCTGCTACGACCGTATTCAAGTGTTTAAAGATTTAGCAGGAATTGAGCGTTTTGCTCTGGCTTATCGCTGTTAATTAGCTAAACCGATAACTTATTATCGAAGTCCCCCGAAACGCAGCTTACAGCTAAACACGCAGCGGTTTAAAAAGCTGATAACTTAAAGCTGTAAGCTAACAGCTTTAAGATAATAATTATGGAGCGAGCATAACAATTTTAGATGAAATTTATCGGTGTAGATTTAGGATGGCAATCGGGAGCAAGTGGATTATGTTGTTTGAACTGGCAAAATAACTGCTTAGAAATCTTAGACTTAACTACCAAACTGGAAATAGATTCAATTCTAGCTTGGCTCGATCGCTTTGTATCCCCAAGAGAATCTGCCATAATTGCTGTAGATGCACCAACTCTTATTCCCAATCAAACAGGAATGAGATTACCAGATAAGTTGACTCACAAATACTTTGGTCGTTATCATGCAGGCTGTTATCCTGCTAATTTAAGCCGTCCTTTTGCAACGAGAACTGTTAACTTTGGTTTGAGTTTAGAACAAAAAGGTTTTCTTCACGCACCCGAGATTAAACCACAACAACCAGGAAGATATCAAATTGAAGTTTTTCCCCATACCGCTACGATAAATTTATTTAATTTAGATAGAATACTAAAGTATAAAAAAGGAAAAATAAGCGATCGCGCTACAGAATTAACTAAACTACGTAATTATCTTTTGACAGTTTTACCTAGCTTAACTCCAACTCTCCCTCGGAACAGTTTGTCAATTATGCCGATTATTCCTTCTAAAATACGAGGAAAAGAACTTAAATCGATCGAAGACAAACTAGATAGCCTAATCTGTGCTTATACTGCTGCTTATTGGTGGTATTGGGGAAAAGAGCGCAACTGGGTATTAGGAGATATTAACACGGGATATATCATTGTTCCTGCACCGCAAGACCCCGAAAACATGGCACAATGAAATACGTTTCTAAAAAAATAATTAATAGCAACCAATAACATATAATTCCTTGTAAATTACTTATGACTGCAACACTCCAAGCTCCTGCCAAAACTCGTCGTGTCGTATTTCCTTTTACTGCCATTGTCGGACAAGAAGAGATGAAACTATCTCTTTTGCTTAACGTCATCGACCCCAAAATTGGCGGTGTAATGATTATGGGCGATCGCGGTACGGGAAAATCGACAACTATTCGTGCTTTAGCGGATTTACTGCCAGAAATTGAAGTAGTTAAAGGCGATCCCTTTAATAGCGATCCTCAAGATGCAGACTTGATGAGTGATGAGATCAAACAAAAACTCGAAAAACAGCTACCGATCGATATTGTCAAGAAAAAAGTACAAATGGTCGATCTACCTTTAGGGGCAACAGAAGATCGAGTCTGTGGCACGATCGATATTGAAAAGGCACTCTCAGAAGGGGTTAAAGCTTTTGAACCAGGATTGTTAGCCAAGGCCAATCGCGGTATTCTCTATGTAGATGAAGTTAATTTACTTGACGATCATTTAGTCGATGTTCTCCTCGATTCTGCTGCTAGCGGGTGGAATACTGTAGAAAGGGAAGGTATTTCGATTCGTCACCCTGCTAGATTTGTTTTAGTCGGTTCGGGTAATCCCGAAGAAGGAGAATTACGTCCTCAATTACTCGATCGCTTTGGGATGCACGCAGAGATACATACCGTTAAAGAACCAGATTTAAGAGTAAAAATAGTAGAGCAAAGAGCGGAATTTGACAGCGATCCTGCCGAATTTTGCCGTAAATATCAACCAGAGCAAGAAGAACTCCAAAATAAGCTCGTACAAGCTCAACAACTCCTCCCGAAAGTAAATATAGACTATGATTTGCGGGTAAAAATCTCTGAGGTCTGTTCTGAATTAGATGTAGATGGTTTACGGGGAGATATTGTAACTAACCGTGCAGCCAAAGCCCTAGCAGCTTTTGAGGGAAGAACCGAAGTAACTGTAGATGATATTCGTCGAGTAATCGTACTCTCTTTACGTCATCGATTGCGGAAAGATCCCCTAGAATCCATCGATTCGGGTTATAAAGTAGATAAATCTGTTGCTCGTATTTTTGGGTTAGAAATAGAAGAATAGATAAATCTTCAAAATAATGGAAGCCACTCAAAAGAATCAAAAAGAACCCTTAATCGAACTCAGACAAGTTTCCAAATCTTTTGGTAGTAATACTATTCTCGATCGCGTCGATCTGACTATTTATCGGGGAGATGCTTTAGTTATTATCGGGCCTTCAGGAACGGGTAAATCAACTATTCTGAGGATTATTGCAGGATTTATTCCTGTTGACAGTGGCGAAATTTATATCAGAGGAAAAAAACGTCAAGGTTTAATTGAAGATGGCAATGACCCTTTAGGAATTAGTATGGTGTTTCAGCAGTCAGCTTTGTTTGACTCTCTAACAGTAGCTGAAAATGTAGGTTTTTATCTCTATCAACATTCTCATCTCCCCTCTGACAAAATTCGAGAATTAGTAGAAGAAAAACTAGAACTAGTAGGATTAGGGGGTACAGGAGATCTCTATCCCTCCGAATTATCTGGAGGGATGCGGAGGCGAGTCAGTTTTGCTCGTGCTGTTATGTCTAATCCAGAAGACCCTAAAAGTAATCCTGAAGTGATTCTTTATGATGAGCCGACTGCGGGACTAGACCCAATTGCTTCTACAGTAGTTGAAGATTTAGTACGTGAACTACAATGTACATCTAGTGGTTGTGGTACTTATGTAATGGTAAGCCACCAAAATAGTACAATACATCGTACAGCAGACCGCGTTATTTTTCTCTATGGCGGAAAAATTCAATGGTCGGGGAATATTAAGGAAATAGATAGCACTGATAATCCTTTGGTGAGGCAATTTTTTAGTGCCAGCACCCAAGGGCCTATTCGTGTTATCAATTAAACTAAAAAAAAGAGTATAAGGAAAACCATGTTGCGCTCGCGAACAATTAGGGAAGGTTCTGTCGGTTTAATTGCCCTATTAGGAATAGCTGTATTTAGTAGTCTTGTCTTATGGTTGCGAGGAATTAGCATAAGAGATCGCAGTTACGAAATAATTGGGGAATTTCCTAGAGTCAATGGGATTCAAGTCGGTGATTCGGTTCGATATCGAGGACTTAAAGTTGGCAGAATTAACGAAATTAAGCCAAGTAGCAATGGTGTAGATGTCTTCATGGAAATCTTCTCTGATGATTTAGTAATTCCTAAAGAAGCGAGTCTTCAAGCTAGTAGTTCTGGTTTAATTGGGGAAACTTTTGTTGAAATTTTGCCTCAAACTGAATTAGCTGCCTCCGCATTAGACATGAATCCTCTAAGTAAAAATTGCGATCCCGATACCATTATTTGTAATAAAGATCGACTCCAAGGACAACCAGGTATTACTATAGATGATTTGCTTCCTCTTACATTTCGGATGACTAGTCTGTATAGCGATCCTCGCTTTTTTGAAAATATTAATGCCGTGGTTCAAAATAGTTCTCTAGCTGCGCAAGAAGTGACAGAATTAAGTAAAGAAATGTCAGAAGTTTTAGGGACTGTCGAACAAGAAGTACAAACTTTTTCTGATACAGCCCGAGCAATTACCACTTTAGCTAATAATTCTTCTAGTCAAATCACTGCCACGGCAGAAAAATATCAAGTTACTGCGGAGCAGATTAACCAACTTACCGCTAATGTCAATAAATTATTAGAGCAAAATCAAGAAAATTTAGGAGCTACTTTAGATAGTATTAAGAATACTAGCGATCGCCTTCAAAATATAACTATTCAATTAGATAAAACTCTTGCCTCTACCGAGACTCAAAAAATAGTAGAAAATTTAGAAACCTTAACTACTAATGCTGCTGAGACATCAGCTAATTTGAAAGATATTTCTACTGCTTTTAATAATCCAAATAATTTAGTTATGTTACAGCAAACTCTTGATTCGGCAAGAGCCACTTTTGCTAATACTCAGAAAATTACAGCAGATTTAGATGAATTCACAGGCGACCCCGAATTTCGCAATAGTCTGAGAGATTTAGTAGAGGGATTGAGTAGTTTAGTATCTTCTACCGAGAAATTAGAGCAAGAACTTCAAACTACCCAAATATTGCAACAATCTAAATAAAATTAACGATCGATTGCTTTAGGTTAATAATCAAGATCTAGTCTAGTTATCACAAGCCCAGGCATTACTAGATTGAGAAGTATTTTTAAATTTACTATCACGAATTTCATCGGCAATATTAAAGCCATCCTGGTAGCTTAATTGAACTAAAATAGGCTTAATTAATTTAACTAATTTTGACCAAGAAAATTCTTGATGGGGTAAGAAATTTACGAGTTCTTGTAGAGCTTCTTTAGCTTCTTGAGATTCATAAATTGTTTCTGTAACCAAAGGTGTAGAGCTACGGATTAAATCTTGTTGGACCGCAGCAAAAGCTTGACGAACAACCTTAGTAATTTTTACACTATATTCTGCTCTACCTTTTAACTTTTGCTTGTTGAAACCTTCATGACAAGAAGCATATAAAGGAGGTAGACGATTAAGGGCATAAGTGGCTACTTCGATCTGATTAAAATGCTTTTTTATATTTTCAGGATAGCGATCGATTTGTCTTTGGATTTCTTCTTCTACTAGAACTTCCATGATATTTCTGTTAATTTGCTCTTTTTTAATTGACATTTTATGCTCCTAATTTTTACAGAGATTAAATTAGTTTACTAATAGAAATTAATTTAGTTTTAGATATTACTCTTTAGGTATAACTCAGGAAATTTTGTTTGACATTTCTGAAAGGTTGTAAATAATCATAATTAATTAAAATTTTAAATAAATCTACGTAAAATCAATTTTGCTTCATCAGAAACATATAATTAGATAGTAAAAATTACTATGACTAGCCCATAATAAAAGCTGTTAGCTATGTAAGTATTTATCGAGGAAAAAACTAATGCGGTTATCCCAAATGCTATTTGTTACTCTGCGAGATGAACCAGCAGAGGCAGAAATTCCCAGTCATAAGCTATTACTACGGGCGGGTTATATTCGGCGCATTGGTAGCGGTATCTATGCCTATTTACCTTTGATGTGGCGCGTACTCAAAAAAATATCCCAAATTGTCAGAGAAGAAATGGATGCTACCTCCGCCCAAGAATGTTTATTACCCCAATTGCAACCTGCGGAGTTATGGCAAGAATCAGGTCGTTGGGACACTTATACTAAAGCAGAAGGAATTATGTTTTCGCTGCTCGATCGCGGGGAGAGACAATTAGGTTTAGGGCCAACTCACGAAGAAGTAATTACCGCGATCGCTAAGGATACGATCCGTTCTTATCGTCAGCTACCCCTCAATCTCTACCAAATTCAAACAAAATTCCGTGATGAGATTCGCCCTCGTTTTGGTTTAATGCGGGGGAGAGAGTTCATTATGAAAGATGCCTATTCTTTCCATACTGACGAAGAGAGTCTCAAACAAACTTATCAAGACATGGATCGCGCCTATCGTAACATTTTAAACCGTTGCGGGTTAGCTTTTCGTCCAGTCGAGGCAGATTCTGGGGCGATCGGTGGTTCTGGTTCGCAAGAATTTATGGTTTTAGCCGAAGCAGGAGAAGATGAAATCCTCTACACCGAAGATGGTAAATATGCAGCAAATGTCGAAAAAGCAGATTCTCTACCTGCGGATGTAGAACCATCACCCTTTACTAATTATGCCAAACTAGAAACTCCTGGGACAGAGACGATCGCCAAAATGTGTGAATTTTGCCAATGTTCTCCTACTAATGTGGTTAAAAACGTTTTATATGAAACAATTTATGACAATGGCATGACGGTCTTAGTCTTAGTAAGTATTCGAGGCGATCGCGATGTTAATGAAGTGAAGCTACAAAATGAATTAGTTAAACTCGCACCTCAATACAAGGCTCAAACAATTATTTCTTTAAAAGTACCCGATGCCGAAAGTCAGAAAAAATGGGCAGCAAAACCTTTACCCTTAGGTTATCTTGCACCTAATTTAGAAGATGATTATATTATCTCCGATAAAAATATTGCCGACAAATTTTTAAAAATAGCCGACAAAACTATAGTAAATTTAACTAACTTCGCTACAGGGTCAAATGAAGCAAATTATCATGTTGTCGGTGCTAACTGGGGCGAACAGTTTACTCTACCAAAAATAATTGTAGATGTTCGCACAGCCCAAAAAGGCGATCGCGCTCTTCACGATCCCAACCAAATCTTACAGAGTGCTAGGGGTATAGAAGCAGGACATATTTTTCAGTTAGGGACTAAATATTCTCAGGCTATGGGAGCTACTTACACCGACAAAGCAGGAAAAGAACAACCTTTGTGGATGGGTTGTTATGGGATTGGTGTATCTAGATTAGCCCAAGCAGCAGTAGAACAATCTTACGATGACAATGGCATTATTTGGCCCGTGGCGATCGCCCCTTATCAAGCGATCGTAATTATTCCCAATACTTCTAGCGAAGAACAAGTAGCAGCAGCCGAAAAATTATATCGAGAATTAAATAAAGCAGGAATAGAAACCCTCCTCGACGATCGCGATGCTAGGGCAGGTTTTAAATTTAAAGATGCCGACTTAATCGGGATTCCCTACCGTATTGTTACAGGTCGATCACTCGCTCAAGGTAAAGTTGAAGTAGTAAAAAGGGCATCGGGAAAATCTCAAGATATTCCTTTAGATAAGGTTATTTCTACGGTGCAAAACTGGATTAGTGAAGCCATAAATAATAGTGTTTAACTAGACCAACTCTGATGATAAATAGTAGAGGGGTTACAAAAAAATATGACAAAGTAGGACAGTCGCGGAAGGGGGCTTTTACATCAAGTTTTTGATTAAGGTACATTGACCAAGGTTTATTGAAGCCCCCTTCGCGGACAAATTGCCCCTCTT
>JBFRWK010000202.1:0-82416 GCA_051439545.1 Xenococcaceae cyanobacterium
AACCTCAAAATAGCTAAATTCTTAATATATCTGGGTTTCAGGCGATTTAACCTCGTCGAGGTTAAATCGCCGTCTGGTGAGGCTTTCACCCCTTTTTGGTAGGTAAAAACTGTCAAAGTCCCGCTAACTAAAAGGCGCAAAACCTGATGTAAAGTAGTTAAACCACAAAATCGATATGCATATTACTCCATCATTACTTATTCCTTTTTGCGGATTTGTTTATATTTTAGGCATTCACATAATTATAAAATTGTGCCAACTAAAAAAGGTTCAAAATTTACTAGACTGTCTTAAGCATAATTAAAAATTATACTTAAACAGAACTGGTTCATGGGAAAACAGTAGTTAGTAACTAAAAAAGAGCGATTACTAATTACTGTTAAATTATTTAGTCTTTTTGGTTTATATCTTCAGATAGAGCAAGATTCGCTACGGTTACTTGTAAACTTTGGAGAAAGTAGAAAAAGGTAAAGACTATGGTATTGCTAATTTAAACCACGAAAGATTAAAGTAATAAAATTCATTTTTTTTAGTCACTACTCCATGATGATTCGACATTATCTTTTTCCTAGACGATCGCGTTGGCTCGGTATTTCCATAGTTGCGATCGCCTTTATGGTTAGTATTGCACCTATAGTTTTACCTCAAGAAGAAGAAATTATCCCCGCGCCTACTGAAACTCCCTCAGCTATTATTCCTAGCGATGGGTTGTATTTTGCTGATGTCTTAGTGAGAAACCGCCCCCTATTCCAAATTGGCAGCTTACCTCAAATAAATGCTAGTGAAAGAGCAAAAATTATCAATCGTCGTATAGCTAGTCTGTTAGCCCAAAACGAAAATCCAGGTAGGGTAGAAATTGCCCCAGATAATCCCCGTCAGATTGCTACCTTGAGGGTAAACAATCGTATTTTAATGACTGTTACCCAACAAGACGCAGAAGATTATGGCATCACAACAGAAGAATTAGCCGAAAGATGGGCAGAACAGTTAAATACCGCTTTTGATAAACCACCCCTGGCGATCGATGTAACACAACGACTATATACAACTACTAGAGAATTATTGCGGGATATTATAGGTAATTTGCCATCTCTGGTAGGAGCAATTATTGTAGTTGGGATTACCTGGGGAGTAGCTAGAGGAGTACGTTACGTAGCTTATACTTGGGCAACACAAACAGAAGGAGATTCTAGCACCGAACTTTTGATCGGTAGACTTAGTTATGAGCGATCGTAATTCTAGCTAATGCACCCCAGATACGTCGCACTAAATCTTCCTATAGACGAAAGTAATTAGCTGATTTTATACAGTTACCAATTCAATACAACCCAAAACTGCCTAATAATTAATAATTACTGTTGCTCGATCGCGGTTATGGCAGGATAGACAAGTTGATGTTTCGCAAAAGCATTCTTTGCTCTGGTAATTAAGTCCGTTTGATAAATAAATTCATCCCGCGCATCTAAAGGATAGCACTTAAGTTTAAACATCGTACCCCAAGGTTTTTCGGTCATAATTACGACGATGGGTAATTTTAAAGCAGTGTACTTACTAGTTTGTGCCACTCGATAGAGAATTTTTTTTACTAATGAGATATCGACATCGTGAGCAAAATAAAACTCTGTCACTACTTGTGCTTCCAAAGCTCCTGTATTGGCGTTTGAGATTGCTTCAGTCCACATTTTATTGTGAGGGATGGTAATCGTGTTATCGTCTGGAGTCTGAATTGTAACAGAGCGCAAACCATAACTCATTACTTCTCCATAATAGTCGCCAATTTTAATGCGATCGCCTACTCCATAGGGAGATTCAAAAATACCGACTATCCCTGCAATAATCGAACTAGCATAATCTTTGAAAGCAAAACCCAAAGCTACTGCCACTGTACCCGTTACCGCTAAGATATTTTCCTTAGAAAGGTTCAGAAATAAGTTCATTAAAACTACTACTGTTGTAGTCAGCACCAGCATCCGTAAAAAAGGTAAAAATTGCTTGACCCGCAACCGCCATTCTTTAGCAATTTTCTCAGATAGCCAAATAACAATACGGTCTAGTATCTTAATAATTAAATAAGCAGTCAAGAGAATAAATATACCCTGAGCAACTTTTCCTGTAGTAATTCTGGAAACAAGTTCTTTAGTTTCTTCTGCGGTTTCTTGGGCAGCTTCTTTTGCAGATTGAGCTAACAGATAGAGCGAAATGTTCATTTTTAGTTAGTAGGGGCGCAAGGCTTGCGCCCGTTATTAGTTATTTTCCTGCTTTCTAAAACTATTATCGGTTGATGACAAAATTATTCTTTGCTAATTTTTGTTTTAATTTGGGATAGTGAATGGGGTTAATTTTTAAAATATTTTCTTGTTGTGCGATGACTCCTCCACGGCGTAACATTTGTACTTTTGCTTGTACTTCCGAGGGTTCGTCTCCCAAACTTTCAGCTAATGCAGATATAGTTAGATCTCCATGTAAGACAAGAGAGTATAAAATATAGAGATCGGCTGACTCCATAGGAGGCAAATCGGGTAATTGAGGCATTTTCGCAATCGCTTTTTTTGATTCGGAGGGAACGAATTCAATTATTTTATCTTCGTCTTCATCTTTGTTTTCATCTTCTTTTGTTTCTTCGTAGCATATCGACTTGAGAAAAATTTGGCTCGCCACAATACTTACTCCCTCAGAGATATCTGCTAGGCGATCGAAATAACGAGACTTGTTATCTCGATCTCGATCTAAGACTTTTTGCTCTAAGCTTGGATCGTCGAAAATAATCTCGAATTCTTCAACAATTGGCTCGATCCATTCTTGTAGTTTATCTGGCTCTATTTCTGGTACACTTAGAACTTTGCCACAATAGGCTTCGATATTAAAAATTAAATTCAGATATTCCCAGCCTACTTGACCAGAGCCAATAATCCAAAAGCGATTTTTAGAACCATCCCCTAATAATGTTTGCAGATATTCAATTCCTTCTAGTCCTTCAAGTGAACGGAGAAAACACCAGCCAAGATTGGGAATTACTAGTACTTCTAATTCTTCTGTTTCTACATTATTGGCTACAGCTTTTGGTTGAAGATAATTCTCTAATTGAGACTTAATATTTCCAATATGATTGGGTCTAGCAGTTAGGGTTAAAAGCTTAATCTTTATCTGCTTGTCTTCTGCCCACTCGGGTAGCGTCTCTGATAAAATGCGCGATACGGTAGCTACAGGACTGGTTAAAATGACTAGGGAATTATTAGTATTATTAGGATTTTCACGCCAGCGAGCAAAGGTTTCATTGACAGCAGAAAGGATAGCTTGTTTTTCCGTAGGATTATCGGGTAGATTTTCAACAGTATCAATTAATTTTTTTCGGAGTTCTGGAGGTAATTCTATTAACGATCGCTCTGGTTCTTGAGTTTCTTTAGTGTCTTTAGTGTACCAAAAAAATAAAAAATGACGATGACGATCGAGCCAATTGCTAAATTGCTTTATCATCTTAGCTGTAACTTCAGTTACTTTCATCGCCACTATTATTTTTACTCTTGCTTCTTTTAACTAATTGTCGCAGATAACTGGCAAGTTTTCTCGGTTTGGGTTTATTTTTTTAGTTAGCTATCAGCTATCAGCTATTAGCTTTTAGCTTTTAGCTTTAGTTAATTGAGGTGTCTTGTTAATTTATTAACTTGGGATGATAGCCAGAATCTAACCTAAGATAGATAAAATATTTAAGCAAATATTCGATAATTAAATAAAACAATTAAAATTTATTTTTTTAAAAAAATCTCCTTTAACCCATTCCGCGATCGAAAATATTTTTAATAAAAAAGCGTATAGCTAAGAGCTAAAGTTAAATTGCGATCGCCAATTTTCTAGCTTTCGCCTATATTCACAATCTCTTATTTTTAGGTGAAAAATTAACCATGAATAAATCAAGCAAAGATAAAATTATTAACAATTTACAACAAGCCAAAAAAACAGGGCAATTAAAAACAGAACATATTAAAGATATTGTCAAAAATGCAATATCGGAAGCAGCATCTGAAATTAAAGAAGGTAGAGCGGAAATTAGTGGACTCGTACAGGATGCGATCGCAGCAGTTGTCGAAATCTTTCAAGATAAACAAGGAGAAATTAAAGAAGAAGTTACTGCTTCTATTGAAGGTGCGATCGAAGGTATTAGTAATGTGCGACGCAAGGCGATCGATAGCACACAATCAGAAATTAAAACTTTAGAGGCGAAGGTAGTAACAGAAGAAGAAAAATTACAAAAAGAAATTGACGGCGTACTAGACGATTTACAAGAAAAAAGCCAAGAAAGTTCTACTAATGTCAAAGAGGCTATTAATTCTGCTATTCATACGATTAAAAATAGTGAAGAAGTTGCTTTATTGAAAAAGCGATATGCTCAATTAAAAGCCCAATTAGCTATTGTCCAGGCAAATTTGGCAGATAGATATGGCGAAAGTTCTGGTAATGTTAGTCAGTATCTCGATGAAGCAAAAGCCTGGTACGAAAAAGCCAAGGAAAATCCAGAAGTTTTTACAGGTAAGCTCGAAGAAAAACAATTAGAATTCGAGCAGAAATTAGGTGAAGCTGGTCAGGCGATCGCCAAAAAAGAAAGACAAGTTAAACGAATTCTTCAAGAATTATGGAAGTCTATCAATGAAATTTTTCGTGATAAGCACAGTTAGCGTACTACGCCAATCTAATCTGTTTAACGACGTACAACAAAATATTGAGTAATAATGTATTAAAACCTCCTAAGCTTTAATCCTAGGAGGTTATTGTTTGTTTTTTTGGCGTTATTAAATATAGAGACAATAAACATCAATCATCGTTAATTGGCAAATATTCGACGATCGACTTTAGACATTTGCTTTTTCTGCTTTTTTGGATATAACCCAAAGAGCATGAATTACACCAGGAATCCAGCCTAACAGAGTAAGAAGTATGTTAATTAACAAAGCTTGACTAACTCCCATAGTAAGAAATACACCCAAAGGTGGAAGGAGGATAGCTGCGATTATATTTATGATGTTCATTTTTAATCTTTGATTTGTCAGATATTTATCTACCTACTAGAGTCTAATATTTTTCAAAATTAATCATCTATCTTTAGAAAGAATAATTAGCTCTTTTAAAAAAGAAAATGAAATAGATGCAACAAAAAAAATCATTCTTTAAGTAGAGGTAAATATTAATATCATAACTCATTATAAAAGTAGAATATAGTATTTAAATACAACATTAAATACACAAAATTTATAGTTTGGGAGAACAATGATGATTGGTTCACTTTTAACCCTGTTAGCTACTGCCCTCAGCCTTTTAGTTGTAGATATAATATTTCCAGGCGTAAGTTTGGCTAACTTTCCTGCTGCTTTAATCGCAGCTGTAGGCATTGGAATAGTTAACGCGGGAGTTAAACCAATAATATCTCTATTATCTTTACCTCTTAACATTCTAAGCTTGGGAGCATTTTCTTTAGTAGTGAATGGTTTCTGTTTTTGGTTGGCTTCGGTAATAGTTCCAGGCTTTAGAGTTGCTGGTTTATTATCCTTTATACTAGCCCCCGTACTCTTATCTTTCGTTAATACTTTCTTGAGCAAATATTTTGCTGAGAAATTCCCTAGTCTAACAGAAGGACAATAATAGAGATATTGCAATTAGTATTTAGGTAGTGAACATTGCTGGTTGTCTCTAGTAATTAGTCGTTAGTTATCTTTCTTTGATAAATATAGAAGCTAAAACTAATAGCTAAATAGATATCTAACGCCTAATTGTCTTCTCTATCTAATGGTGGTAAAGCAATATATCTTTGGGTAGATAGATTATTGTAAGAAAACTGAAATAGTAAAGAGGACAAACAAGAAAATTATTTCTTGGTGAAACTGGTATTAAAAAATATAGATATAAGTTATTGGCCAGTCAATATTTGTAAACAATTAAGTTCGAGGTACAAAAAATAATGAATATTAACCCATATAAGCGTGCTGCTGGACTATACTACAGTCGCGACGAAGCACAAGAAGCAGTACAAGAACTCAGGGACGCTGGATACGATATGGATAAAGTATCCGTCATTGCCAAAGACGCTGACAAAGTCGCGGGTCAGGAAACTACAAAAGAAATAGGTAATAAAGCAGATGAAGGTGCTGCCACTGGTGCTGTCGCTGGGGGTGCATTAGGGGGTATTACTGGGTTGCTTGTCGGTTTAGGGGCATTAGCTATCCCAGGAATAGGACCAATTTTACTTGCTGGTGCTGAAGCAACGGCAATTGCAACTACCTTAGCGGGTGCTGGTATTGGTGCTGCTGCTGGTGGTTTAGTCGGTGCATTAATCGGCTTGGGTATTCCTGAAGAGAAAGCCAAAGTTTATAGCGATCGAGTTGCTAAAGGTAGTTTTCTAGTTATGGTAACAGGTACAACAGCAGAAATCGCTCGTGCCGAATCAATTATGCGTCGTCATGGGGTAGAAGAATTTGATGTCTACAATATTCCTGGTGCAAAAGCGACTAATGTTACTGATGTGGACGACGATCTCAAAACCAGAACCGATATCACCGACGACGACAAAATTAGACTATATGAAGAACGTCTGATCGTTAACAAAGAGCGGGAAAAAACCGGTCAAGTAACTGTTGGTAAAAAAGTAGAAACTGAGACAGCTTCAGTATCCGTACCAGTAGAAAAAGAACGGATTGTTATAGAAAGAAAAGATGCCACAAGTAATACTGTCGTAAATCCCAGCACTGTAGATTTTGGAGGTGGCGAAGTTGCACGTATGGATGTTTACGAAGAATCTGCTGATATTGGTAAGCAAGCTTTTGTAAAAGAAGAAGTTAGTATTCGCAAAGAAGTAGACCGAGATACCGTAGAAGCAAGAGAAACCGTTCGTCGTGAAGAACTAGAATTAGACAGCGACGGCGATGTAGTTCAAAGATAAGTAAGTAAAAACAACAAGAGAATTAAGCATGGATTTTGGGATTAAAGATAAAGTAGCCGTAATTACAGGTGGCGACTCTGGTATGGGGAAAGCTACAGCTAAATTGCTAGCAACTGAAGGAGTCAAAATAGCCCTATTAGATAAAACCACCGATGAATTAAAGGCAACCGCAGATGAAATTAGTAAGATAGGTGAAGTTTTACCAGTTACAGCAGATTTGAGGAATCTTGAAGAAGTAGAATCTGCTAAAAAGCAAATACTCGATCGCTTCGGTACTGTTCATATATTAGTTAACTGTGCTGGAATTACTGGCGCAACTAAAGACTTCTTAGAATTAAGCGATGCAGATTGGTATGAAACTATCGATGTTGACTTTATGTCTGCGGTAAGGGTGTGTCGTGCTTTTATCCCTGCCATGCAAAAGGAAGGTTGGGGCAGAATTGTCCTGATTGGTTCGGAAGATGCAGTACAACCCTATACCGACGAAATGCCTTACTGTGCAGCCAAAGCAGGAATACTCAATTTAACTAAAAACTTATCTAAAGCTTACGCCAAAGATGGTATTTTAGTTAACTCTGTCTCTCCCGCTTATATCGCTACTCCCATGACAGATGCAATGATGGAAAAGCGAGCTAAAGAAAAAGGGATTAGTTTCGATAAAGCTATTGAAACTTTCCTCGATGAAAAACGCCCCCATCTCGAACTACACCGCAGAGGGAAAGCTCAGGAAGTCGCTGCTGTAATTGCCTTTCTTTGTTCCCAACATTCCAGCTTTGTTGTAGGTGCTAACTACCGAGTTGATGGTGGTTCTGTTGCTACAGTCGGTTAGCAACAAACCTTCATCAAATATAAATAGTTAATGGAAAAAAGAAAATGAGCAAATTAATAACTTTATCTTTAGGTATTACTCTACTTTTTACCTCTGTAGGCTGCGATACCGCTAGAACTAGTGGCGATGCTCCTGATTCTGTGGATGATAATGTAGTAGTAGAAGAGCCTGGGGAAGTAGAAGAAACATTAGAAGACGCTAGTAGCGAAATTCGTCAAGACCAACTAAATGCCGATATTCGTGCCAGAGAACAACGTAATGATTTGTT
Source organism: Xenococcaceae cyanobacterium (assembly GCA_051439545.1). Taxonomy (GTDB): domain Bacteria; phylum Cyanobacteriota; class Cyanobacteriia; order Cyanobacteriales; family Xenococcaceae; genus JASJDJ01. The sequence goes on from JBFRWK010000202.1 coordinate 8,023, forward strand.
TGGCGAACAAACAGAAAGAGCCGACTCAGACTTAGAAAGTGAAGTTAGAGCGAAACTGGAAGCTAATATTCCTCGTTCCAAGCTCACTATAGATGCAGAAGATGGCAATGTATATATTGTCGGTACAGTTCCCGATCGAAGAGAGTATGACACGATCGAGCCTCTAGCCAAAGAAATACTTGGAGTTAAAACTGTTGAGCTTGACGTGGAAGTTGTAAATCCCAATTAATTTTAAGCAAAAACCCATAATTACTATTGAACGGAAAAAAATGAATAAATTAATAACTTTATTATTAGGTAGTACCTTGCTTTTTGGTGCTGTCGCTTGTGATACTGCTAGGACTAGTGGCGATGCTCCTGATTCTGTGGATGATAATGCAGTAGTAGAAGATCCAGGACAAGTAGAAGAAACATTAGAAGATGCTAGCAGCGAAATTCGTCAAGATCAACTAAATTCTGATATTCGTGCCAGAGAACAACGGAACGATGTGTTTGGCGAACAAACAGAAAGAGCCGACTCAGACTTAGAAAGTGAAGTTAGAGCAAAACTGGAAGCCAATATTCCCCGTTCTAAGCTCACTATAGATGCAGAAGATGGCAATGTATATATTGTCGGTACAGTTCCCAGTCAAAAAGAATATGAAACCATCGAGCCTTTGGCAAAAGAGATTACGGGAGTTAAAAGTGTCAAGATGGAAGTAGAAATTATAGAATAAGTACGAAATGTAAATTACCGCAATAACGTGAGGGCGCGTTCCCCGAATTCGATTCGTTCGGCTTGTGTCGCCCGTCAATTTTGGTTACTTTTATACCGCCTTCATTATTACTTATTATCCTAAATTAAAATAGGGTCAGAATTTATCTGACCCTATTATTATTATTATCAAAACTTTTCTATTTAACAGCGCGTTAGCTACAAGCTCGATCGAACTATTTCGCTCCTTGTGTTTGCAACTTTAGATTTTGATTATGCTGAATTCCTGGAACTTGTAGACCTAGAGAAATAACTAGTCCTACCATGTACATAGTTAAGGATAACCAGAGTAAATGATTGTTTTGTAAGTACCAAGCAAGAGCAGCTAAAGGAACAAAGAAACCTGCTAGAGCAATTATCGCCGAGTTACGCAATTTGGCACTCTCTTTTAAACCAATTACGTATCCTTCTAACATAAAGGCACTAGCACCAAAAGTAAGCAGGGGAAGTAACCAGATAGTATATTCTGCAACAGATTGACTGATAACAGTATGATTTGTTAATAAACCAAAAACTGTTTCTGGGAAGAAAATGGAAACTGCTGTAAATAATGAAGCGATCGTCAAGCTAGTAAAGAGAGATACACTTAACAAAGGCAACATCTGTTCGGTTTGACCTTTACCTCTAAAATTACCAATTAGAGTTTGAGTGGTTAAACCAATACCATTAACCGTAAATTGGCTTAAGAGTACTATTTGTAGTAATAATCCATTTTTAGCGATAACTTCTGTTCCCATCCCCGCACTAAGGTTAGTAAAAATGGAGTAGGCAGTAATCATGGCTATATAGCGAGTCAAAATATTGCCTTTGAGTACTACTGTAGATTTTAAAGCCTCGCGATCGAATACTTGTTTACTGACTAATGGTAGTTCTTTCCATTGAATAGTCAAACAAACTCCAATTAGAGCGACAAAAAAGGCTAGATACTGACTTAACGCTGTAGCTAGTCCAGCACCCATGCTGTCCCAACCCCATTGGTTAATCATGATATAGTCCATGATGACGTTAGAACCATTGCCCATCAGGGAAATCGCTAATACCCAACTATTCATTTCGCGACCTAAAAACCAGCCAATTAAAACAAAATTGAGTAATACAGCAGGTGCGCCCCAAATACGAGCATTATAGTAGTCAATACCGAAGGTTTCTATATCGGGAGAACCAGATAAAATAGCAAAGCCCAGTTTTTGAATTGGGTATTGTAACAGTAAAATTACTACAGCGATCGCTAAAGCTACCAAACCACTGCGTAACAATGCTAATAAAATTCCCGCATCGTCTTCTTGCCCTACTGCATTAGCAGTCATAGAATTAGTACTGTTGCGGAAAAACTTTAAAACTCTATATAGATAATCAAATAAAATACTAGCTAGTATAACTCCTGCTAAATAACGAATATCTGCTAAATGTCCGAGAAAAGCCGTGTCACATATCCCCGCTAGTGGCACCATCATATTAGAAAAAATACTTACGGTTGCCAGTTTGGAAAATCGAGGTAAAAAGCTACTGTATTTAGACGGTAATGAAATAGATAAAAGTGATGAATTCATAAATTAGATTTTTTTATCCCAATCGGCTTAAATAGCCGATCTACTTTGCTTACTTGACCAATTATTAAGAGCGAGTTTGACAAAATCCTATGTTTAGCTCTATTAATTAAGAGATTGAGGCTCGATCGACTCAATGCTCCTATCTAGTAGACATTATTTCTTTACTTAGCTTAACATCGTTATGAATGTTTCTAAACATATGTTTATTAACATATATCTAACTAGGTAAATAACTCAGTAATCGACCACATAATGTAAACTTATTCTTGATTTTGTTTTAATTTCGTTTCATTGAAACAATAAAATGTAACAAATAAGGGACAATTTTAGCCAGTATTCAAGATCTTTAAACTAATACCACCAGGTGATTTTTTGCTTACCAATTAGAGCCAAGAGAAGCTTTTACGCTTGCAATAAACTTTAATACAACTGAAGAGTAGTCTTCTTTGCGCCATGCTAGAGCAATCTCTAGCTTGGGAAAGTCCTCTACTAACTTTCATAAATGCAATACCCAAATTAGCAGCTACCATCCCAAGACGAGTGTGAAATTTCAGGTGTTGGAATTACCAAAGCCACTCTAAATTGATACCTCCACGATTATCTTTTTCTTCTGGCGAATTTTGTTGTTCGAGATCGGTAGATAAACGAAGACTTGGTGTAAGGGCATAGCCTAAGGAGAGTTTGGTTATGCCTACTTCATTTTTATCTCCAGGAGTAATAAAACTTTGAGATAGAGAAATATCTGCTGCCCCACTACGAGATAAAGCTAACATTACTCTGATACCTACATTGATTCCATCAGTAGAAAAATCTTTAGTTTGTATGTAACGATAACCAACCAGAGGAGCAATATTAATGTAGCTACCTAATGGTAAGAGAAAATAATGTAGATTTGTGCCAACTGCCGTGCGCTCTCCATTGAAAGCTGCCTGATAATCTGCACTGAGAGTTAAACCAGTACGTCCGAGAAAGATATCTTCTACTCCCAAATTTATACCTACTGCATCATCCGTAGAAGGAAAAAGAGAAAAACCCAAACGCCAGCGAGTACGGAAACTAGGATCTTGGCGAATATCTTCAAGTACATCGGGAATTTCTTGAAGCCAGCGTTGTAAAACAGGGCTATCATCTATAATCTCAGGAGGAATATTATAATCTCGATCGATCTGGGTATCTTTCTCTTGAGCAACTACAAGATAATTCTGACCCAAACTCATCTGGCAAACCCAAATGACACTAAAAATTTTTAGCCATTTCTGTGGATTCAAGATACACTCAATTGTATTTACTGCCACATTAATCTTATCCTAGTACAGACTGAAGAAGGAATAAAACTAATTAATGATAGATGTTCCTTTAAGCTCAAAAAAATATAGGATTTCTTATGTCCAAACTAGTCGTCAAGTAGTCTAGAGCGAGCGACTTTTTTTTAATTTACCTGAGCGAGCTAATGAATTATTTAACTATTTACCAATCCAGAGCAAGATTTAACTTTACTCTAAAGAACAAATATACTTTCAGTAAAATTACGGAATTATTATTAGCTTCTACGAATACCGATCGCCTCGTCAATTATGGTTGTAATTTGAAGTGGAACTTAACAGATAAACATAGATTTATGTTGATAGCAGGAATCAATTGTTCGACCAAAAAACTTTCTAAGCCGTTAATATAAAGTGTTTTTTGAAGATAATTTATTTATTTCAATATTTTTTTAGTCTAATTATCATTTCTACCTATTGATAGATATATTCCCTTATTATTCTCGATTAGACTAAAATTTTGTGCTGTTTATTTTTAAGTTTAAAAAATATATTTAAAATTTAAAAATAAATTAAATTATGATTTTTTTTAGATAAAAAGTTTCCAAAATATGTCTAAAATGATCGTGGGTACTATAGCAATCTGATTTATGTAGTAAATACTTAGGTTATTTCTAGTCATTAGTCATTAGTCTTGAAGGATTCATGAGTTTTTACCCATAATTTAGACTTGTTATATGCAAAACCTTCTCAAAGTTGCAAGGCGATCGCCTAATTTTGTAGTAGCGCGATCTACTTTGGTGCGCAACTCAATCTATTTCTCTTAACTTGTGATGGCAAACCAAGAGCAAATATTTTAAAACTCATTGGTAATTACTATTTCCGTCATCACTTAACCGCATAAGAGAGTAAACAATCTCCAACAAAAATAACTATCTACATCATCTCTAAGCCAATTATTTTTATAAGACTTAGAAGTTGGTGTGAATTTGCATTAAAAACTCACAAAAAATTTATAGGTAATACCAAATGATTACGATTTCTGATGAAAAGAAAATTGCTAGACCAGTAACTCCTTTAGGTATTGTGGTTCAGCAACTACAAACCATTCTCAAGCAAACAGAAACAGAAACAACTTCCACAAAACTGAAAACATCTATTCAAAAAGCCTATTTTCTAGCTGCGGGTATCGACCCATACATTGAAGACTATTCGACCTCAGAGTCAGAAGCCCTAGCAAATTTAGCCCAAAAAACCAAATCTGAAGATTGGAGTAAGCGATTTTCCGATGGGGAGACAGTACGTCAATTAGAACAAGAAATGCTCTCAGGACATTTAGAAGGGCAAGCTCTTAAGATGTTTGTCTATATGACTGGTGCTAAAAGCATACTCGAAGTAGGGATGTTTACTGGTTATTCTGCTCTAGCTATGGCAGAAGCACTACCTGAAGACGGTTATTTACTTGCTTGTGAGGTAGATGATTATGTCGCCGAATTTGCTCGCAACTGTTTTGCTGTTTCTCCTCATGGCAACAAGATTAAAACAGAAGTAGCACCTGCCTTGGAGACATTACATAAGTTAGGAGAAGCAAAAGAGTCATTCGATCTGATATTTATCGACGCAGACAAAAAAGAATATGTAGATTACTTCAACTACATACTAGATAAAGGTTTGCTTAATCCTAAAGGCTTTATTTTGGTGGATAATACTCTATTGCAAGGACAACCCTATTTACCAAAAGAAGAACGTAGTGCTAACGGTGAAGGCGTTGCTCGTTTTAATCGTTTCGTTGCCGAAGATCCTCGTGTAGAACAGGTTATTTTACCTTTGCGGGATGGTTTGACTATTATTCGACGTAAATAATAAACCCTAGGGGCAAGCTGCCGTTTGTCCCTACCAAACAAATAAACGGAGACAAAAAATTATGGCACAGATATTGTTCGTCCCAGGAGGGCGGGGTATTGCGCTGCTACAAAATCTGGGTACTTTGGCTTTACTGTTGATTCTGTTACCTTTCAACTTAATTTTAGTGGCGGTTGCTTGGTTCTTAAAACTGTTTAAGGGTAATCCACAACCTGCTGTTACTAATTCAAAAAGAATCTTGTTGAGTGGGGGAAAAATGACCAAATCTTTACAACTTGCTAGGTCATTTCACGCTGCGGGACATGAAGTTTTTTTGGTAGAAACTCATAAGTATTGGCTTTCTGGTCATCGTTTTTCGCAAGCAGTTAAAGGTTTTTATACTGTACCCGCACCCCAAAAAGACCCAGAAGCTTATTGTCAGAAATTATTAGAGATTGTTAAACGGGAAAATATCGATGTGTATATTCCCGTTTGTAGTCCAGTAGCTAGCTATTATGATTCCCTAGCTAAACCATTGCTATCTCCTCATTGTGAAGTGATTCACTTTGATGCTGAGATGACAAAAATTCTAGATGACAAATTTGCTTTTTGCCAAAAAGCCCATTCTTTGGGTTTATCTGCGCCAAAAGTATTTTGTATTACCGATCCGCAGCAGATATTAGACTTTGATTTTGAGGCAGATGGTAGCAAGTATTTGTTAAAAAGTATTCCCTATGACTCGGTACGTCGTTTGGATATGACCGAGTTACCTTTTGAGGGGATGGAAGAGTATGTAAAACAATTACCCATTAGTGAAGCCAAACCCTGGGTAATGCAAGAATTTATTCGCGGGCAAGAATATTGCTCTCATAGTACGGTGCGTAATGGCGTAATTCGCTTGCATTGTTGTTCTAAATCTTCTCCTTTTCAGGTTAATTACGAACAGGTAGATAATCGGGCTATTTATGAGTGGGTGAAAAAATTTGTCAGGGAATTAAATTTGACAGGGCAAATATCTTTTGACTTTATCCAAACCGAAGACGGAAAAGTTTACCCCATCGAATGTAATCCCCGCATTCACTCTGCCATTACCATGTTTTACAATCATCCAGGGGTAGCAAAAGCTTACTTAGAAGATGCCGAAGATGAAAACCAACCAGCGATCGAACCTTTGCCAGATAGTAAGCCGACTTATTGGCTATACCATGAACTGTGGCGATTGAATGAAGTTCGTTCCTTCAAAGACTTACAGCAGTGGTGGCAGAAAATAAGGAAAGGGACAGATGCTATTTTTCAAATTAATGACCCCGTACCTTTTTTGACTGTCCATCATTGGCAAATTCCTTTACTATTACTGAATAATTTAGCCAGACTAAAAGGCTGGATCAGAATTGATTTTAATATTGGCAAACTAGTCGAACTAGGGGGAGATTAAACCATCGATCCTCAATCACCTAATCAGTAATCAGTAATCAGTAATCAGTAATCAGTAATCATTAAATGACTGACCAAATTGCGATCGCCCTAACTTTTACTCTATTTCTATTACTATTTACTCTAGTCGGTATATATTCTGCCAGAGAAAAACAAGCTACTATTACTGACTATCTTTTAGCTAGCCGTAAAGTCAATCCTTGGTTGACAGCACTTTCGGCAATGGCTACAGGACAAAGCGGTTTATTGTTTACAGGGCAAGTAGGTTTTACTTATACCAGAGGGTTATCTTCGATTTGGCTAGTTATTGGTTGGGTAATTGGCGATTATTTAGCTTGGTGGTTGGTATTTAAGCCTTTGCGGACAGAATCCGAAGCAATTCAGGCTGATACTGTATCTACTTTTTTAGGACGGCAAAAAGGTTCTCAGGCAATTGTTTTGCTTTCTGCTCTAATTACGATCGCCTTTTTGGGTTCTTATGCTGCTGCTCAATTAGTAGCAGGGAGTAAAGCACTTTATACTACTTTTGGTTGGAATTATCAAATTGGCGCGATCGTCGGCGCAGTTGTAGTAGTTATCTATTGCTTTTCTGGGGGAATTCGGGCTTCTATCTGGACTGATGCAGTACAGGCGGTAATCATGATCGGTTCGCTACTGATTTTACTCGTGGTGGCGATTATAACTGGTGGAGGCTGGAGTTCTATCTGGACAAATTTAGGCGAAATCGATCCTGGTTTGGTTAGTTTGAGTCCTGCTAGTTTACCTTGGGGTTTTGTGCCGTTCTTTTTGGGTTGGTTAGTAGCGGGTTTTGGCGTAGTCGGGCAACCTCATATTATGGTTAGGGCAATGGCGATCGATTCGGTAAATAATTTGGCTTTTGCCCGTAACTTAAAGATTTTAGCGGGATTAATTACTTCTTTTGCTGCTACGGGTATCGGTTTATGTGCCAGAGTTTTATTACCGAATTTGGGTAGCAATGGCGATCCTGAGTTGGCATTACTATATTTATCGATCGATCTTTTACCCGTAGTCCTAGTTGGCTTGATGTTAGCGGGTTTATTTGCTGCCACTATCTCTACGGCTGATTCCCAGATTCTTTCTTGTTCTGCTGCTTTAACCCAAGATTTATTTCCTGGCATGGCTAATTCTTATAAATGGGCAAAGATCGGGACTTTAACCATAACCGCGATCGTCTTAATTATTGCTCTTACCGATAATAATAGTGTTTTTGCTCTCATTACCTTTTCTTGGTCGGCTTTGGCTTCTAGTTTGGGCCCTTTACTTGTTTTGCGGGTATTTCGGCAACCTGTTAGGGTTGGAGTTGCTGTAGCTATGATGTTAGCGGGTATTTCGACAGCTTTGATTTGGAACTTGGGTTTAGGTTTTTCTGGTGCAGTATATGAAGTTTTACCAGGAATGATTGCAGGTAGTTTGGTTTATGGGATGGGGTACTTGTTATCGGGAAAGCGCGCTCGATCTAATTTAAAATAAACAGATTTTCAAAGGTAAACATAAATCAGTGGGTTAACGAAAATTAGCTCCGACTTGTTTTGAAGTTAAACTTGAATCATTGGTGTTCATTATAAAGAAATAGATATGACTTTCATGCAAAAGCTAATTGAAACTTGGCAAAAAGCTTTTCACTTCAATCCAGAAATGCTTAATTTATCACAACTAGAAATGGAAAAATTAAATTATTTCTTCTATGCCAATTTGCTGATGGTGGAATGTAAAAAATCAGCAGTACGTGTATTGCCTGAAGTATGGGAAGGAATTGAATTACGAATGTTGTTACCAGTTAAAAATAATCAATAGTTGATAAATTTAATAAAAGGGTCGCCTATAAAAAATGAAAGCAATAAAAGTAATGGGAACAGTTAACGAACAAGGGCAATTAGCCTTGGATTATCCTTTAATTGTAGATAAACAAAGTCGTGTGGAAGTAATTGTTTTAATCCCCGAAGATGTTGAAGTAGAAGAGAATAACCAAACTAAAGAAGAAATATTGAACGATTTTCGACAAGCTTGGCAAGAAGCAAAAAACGGCGAAACAATACCTATCGAACAACTTTGGGAAGACTAAAGTAATGACCGAGCAGCCTTTAGTAGGGTGAGCGAAATTTACTGTGGTAAATAGGGAGATAGGGAGATAGGGAGATAGGGAAGTAGGGAAGTAGGGAGACAACTGATTCCCCAAGTCTCCAAGTCTCCAAGTCCCCACGCATTTTTTCGCTCACCCCCTTTAGTAAAAGTTGAAGCCTCACGAATATTCAAAAAAAATATCAAAACTCTAGGCAAAAAATATCGCAGTATTCGTCAAGATGTCGAGCCAATAATTAAACAATTGCAAAGTGGGGAACTACCAGGAGATAAGATATCTGGAATTGGCTATAAGGTTTTTAAATTAAGAGTTAGAAATAGCGATAGCATAAAAGGAAAAAGCGGAAGTTATCGTTTGATTTACTACTGTCAAACTGCTACAGGAATTATCTTGTTAACTATCTATTCTAAATCCGAGCAAGTAGATATTACAGCAGATGATATTAAGAGAATTATTTTACAATCCGAAAGTTAGCTCCGATAATCACATTTTAACAATAAAAAATAACGCGATTTCGCTTTCTAAACTTTAACCTAAATGAGCGGTTTTGATATAGATTAAACAGCCTTCCTGACTAAAAGGATTATGGGTCGAACCAACTGAATTGCGAACGTAAGTTCCCATAGGATAATCTCCCTTGTCATCCCTCCGATCGAATTTACTAAAATAAAATGATTTCGGGACAATTTAATTTACCTCAGACAGATCCTTGTTTATCGATCGCAAATCGTAAATACTTGATAAGTAATCTAGTTTTTCTCTATCTCAGTTGTGAATTCCTCATCTAAAACTTATAATTCTGTTTTGGCAGCTTTGCAAAATTTAATCGAAGTAGTAGCAAAGTTAAGATCGCCTGATGGTGGTTGTCCTTGGGATTTAGCCCAAACCCCACAAACTCTCATCCCCTATATAATTGAAGAAGCTTACGAAGTAGTTAATGCTATTTCTAGTCAAGATCGATTGGCGATCGCTGAAGAATTAGGAGATTTATTGCTACAAGTTGTCTTACAAGCGCAAATTGCCAGCGAATCAGGTCATTTTAGCCTTCAAGAAGTAGCCCAAGGCATTACCGATAAATTAATTCGTCGCCATCCTCATGTTTTTGGCGATACAGAAGTGAATAATGCTGAAGAAGTCCGTCAAAATTGGGAAGAGATTAAAGCAGCAGAGAAAGGAGAAACTCCAGCCCAAAGTAAATTACTCAGCCGTAAACTCGATCGCTATGCCCGTACTTTACCACCGATGCTAGCAGCAATGAAAATGTCTAAAAAAGCTGCTGCTGCTGGTTTTGAATGGAAAGATGTCACGGGAGTTTGGGCAAAATTTGAGGAAGAGTTAGCAGAATTTAAAGAAGCGTTAGCAACAGAAGATAAAGAACATCAACAAGCAGAATTAGGAGACTTACTTTTTACTATTGTTAATGTTGCCCGTTGGTACGATCTCGATCCTGACGCAGCTTTAGGCGGAACAAATAAACGTTTTATTCAACGTCTCACCATGATGGAAACATATCTCGATCGACCCCTGACAGAATATGAAATAACTGAATTAGAAGCTCTTTGGCAGCAAGCGAAGGCTAAACTCGCTTAAATAGAGTTTGCTGAAAAACTTTAATTTGGAGATATAACCTCTGAAATAGCTATCAGCTATCAGCTATCAGCTCTCAGCTTTTTTTGAAGCCTTATTTTTGGTTATCAAGTGCAAGGTTTTCGAGCAATTGGCATTGTTTTTCTTGGATTAGAATCATTTTGAAATAATTTAAACCTTTAAAAATTAATAGCTTTAACTTATTCGTGCTATCCCTAAATATCAAAAAAATTAATGTGCCTAATTGAACGTGTTACACTCAACCAGACACATTTAGGTCATTTTTAGCTAAAAACTTTCAGTTCTAGGAAAACCAATTAATTCAAGCTAGTAGCTAAGAATGGATAGCTTTACTTTATCAAAGATTCTGTTGTTTCGTATTTCAACCGAGTATAAAACGTTACTTAAAGCTTAGAGCTTACAACTCACAGCTAACTTATTTATTGCTAACTGCTTCTCTTACATCACTAGCTTGATAGCTTTTTTCTAGTAACATAATTTGTTTAGCTTTTTGAGATAAAGCACTGTTGTTGAGAGCATTAGCAATTAGAGCATCGGTAGAAAACAAACCAGCACCATTGACTAAAAAGAAGAGAAAACAAGCAGCATAAATGGCTGATAACTCTAAGTAAGCCAAACTCAAACCAGCAACAGAAATGTGATGGTACATAGCTACGCACATAGTAGCAAACAAACCTAAGGATGCTGGTCTAGTGAATAAACCCAAAGCAACCAAAGGCGCACCAATTAACTCGGTATAAGCTGCAACATAGCTCAAAAAGATGGGGAAAGGTAAGCCGATATAAGCTACATATGCTTCTGCAAAGCTCTCGATATTCGATAATTTATCCAAACCATTATGGATCATCATAATACCGACAACGGCTCTTACAATAGCCCAAGTTGTTTGATTCCAAAAATTAGGAGTGTAATTTGGTTTGAAGATTCTGGTTAGTAATTTGTTGATAGACATGAGAAATTTAGGTCAAAATGAGTGTACAAGTGAATTTTTATTAATTAGATTCACAGTAAATTAAGTAAATAATTGCGGAAAAGACTGTTTGTTTTAAATAGAGTCAGCCTCTAACCTAAGCAACAGGAGATTAGATTGACTTATATAATTTGTGTTGCTTATATTTGAATTATAGTAAATTTATTTTAAGAAGTGTAACTTTTTTCTAATTTTTATTATTTAATTGGCGTGCCAAATTAATACAAGCGTGAAGACTGGCATCAGTTTTAATGGCTTGAGGGTTAATATGAGTAGCACTTGCGCGATAACCGTTATCCTGTAAAGCTTTAATCAATAGCGATCGCTTGGGAATATCTAACTTTCCTCTACGCCCGATTTCCCCCAAAGTATAAAAATAAGGCGGGAAATCGATCTCATTAGTCATAATCTCGATTAAACCTGCTATTTCTTGCCAATTCCACAGCTTTGCTAAAGACAGCATTCTCTTAAGACTATCTAAATCGTGTAATTCTCCTAACCACATTGCACCACTAATAGTCAACGGGCGATAGTCGTGACTACAGGTAACTTTGCCTAATTTACGCCAAGATACAGTTTGATAATTGCCACAGTGATGACAATAGCCAAGAAACCCGTAATTATCTTCGTCTAACTGAATCTTGCTAACTAATTTAAGCATTAATCGGTAGGTTTTACCCGTAAAAACCGAAAAAATGGGTATAACTCCCATTCCTTTAGTTGCTGCTTGTTGTTGTACACTACCAATTAGTAATCTTAATGCTTGTTCTTGGGCAGCAGGATGAGCGCGGGCATATGCACCATAAGCTTGTAAACTATTTTGGGGAGAATGTCCTGTAGCTGTTCTTCCATCTGTACTAGTGAGGTACATCAGTCCATTAATCTTAGTTGCCCATAACATGGTACTCAGATAGGGAACAGCACTGCCAAAACAATCTACATCTACCAAATCATAGTAATCACGGCGATGGTAACAGTCAAAAAAAAGACGATGAGCGTCTTGGTGGGTAATTTGACAACAATTTTGGGCGATCGCCTTTCTCAAATTATGTTGTAAAAGAGAGTTTAATTCGGGATTTCCTTCATTTACCATCATCCAATCGGCATTACTTTCTTGCCAATAACGCAGACTACGTACCCCGCAACCACTCATAGCATCTAATACTCTTAATTTTTTCTGATCTTGTCGGTAAAGATAAGCAGCCAAAACCCCTAAATCTCTAACTACTTTACTTTGGGGATTGTAGAAAGCATTACCTACAAAAAACTTAGCCTTCCCCTCACAAGATTCCTCTTTACTCATAAATTTTAGTTGGCACTAAGGCAATCCCTCTTTAAGTTTTACTTTTCAGTGATTTTTTCATATTATGTTTATTCAATTTAATCCTCTTAATAGCGATCTGATTTTTGATGAAGAGCAAATCGCTAAAGATTATACTAGCTCCAACTATCCAAATAAAAACACTAACATATAGCATTGTATTTGGGAAAAATTTAAAAGTTTCTCCTGAAATTATTCCTATAAAGTAAGGGAAAGCAAGACAAATTGTTAAACCTGTCATCAAGTAAATTATTTTTTGGGGAACAGACGGATTTACTGTTCCCCATATCCTAGTTTTTAAGCGAGAAAAATCTACAAAAACCAAATAAACTAAAAAATGATTTACGAAAGGAATATTAAGAAGTAAAGTATTAGAAAGATGAAATAAACAAGCTATAAATAACCAAAATATCCACCATTTTCGAGAATTTAATAAGGCAATAAATGCTGATAATTCAAAAATAACAGCAGCATAATCAAAAAATTCAAAAATCCATTTTGGTAAAGACAAAATAGTCGGAGCTAATAAAGCAGTTCTGCTAAGATCGTAATATCCTGGATAAAACCAAGATAAAAATCCATTAGTACTAAAATCAAAGTCAATCCAATTTAATGCTTTGGCAAAACCTGCCGTAAAAAAGCCAAAAGCTAGTAAAACTGAAAAAAGAGCTAAAGCTTGTTTAGAACAATTACGGGAAAGAGGGCGATCGGCAATTAAGGCATAATATGTTCCCCAATTGGAAAAAATCATGCATAATAATAAAGCCAAAATCATTATTCCATGATCTATTTTTCCAAATGAGTATTGAAAATTATTACCAACAAACCAACAAATTAAAAAGGTACTACTAAATAATCTTGCTTTTACTCCGATAGTTAAACAAACAATACTAATAATTATTAAAAGATCGATAGTTTTAAAAAATAAATCTCCAGGAAACTGAGTGAATAAATTTGCCAAGCTAAAATATGGAGGATCGAAAAAAGCATTGGGTATTTCTCCAATCCAGCTAAACTGGGGAACTAGAAAAAGTAGTAAAAAAAAACCAAAAATCCACCTAAAAATTCCTAAAGAACTTTCTTCAATTAGAGTGGATCTAGCAACTCTCGCCCAAAAATAATTATTTATTTGCTCAACGTAATGATATAATTTTTTCATCATTTATTTCTTTTGATACTTCTCTTCCACTATTTATTTCTAATTTTTTAAGCTCATACCTAAATACAATTTTTGAACTCGATAAGCCCAAATCGGTTAACTTCTCAGACAGCCAAAGTTTAGCCTTTTTTTGTTCTTCTGGAGTTGTTGATTTGCGTTTTATTTCTATTTTTTTATTTAAACCTCTAAGTACTATTTCATCTTTTGTTTTCGTAGATAAACCAAATTCATTATCAAATACAGCATATAAATAATGATTGGGAATAGGATTAAGGAATCCTGTCTGGTCTATTTTTTGTAATTTTCCTTGAATATCGTAACCATAAATTGAAAGATTATAAACGTTAATAACTCCTTCTTTAAGATCGAGTTTTCCTGCTCCAGAAGGCAAAATAATAGCAGGATACGGCTCTAACTTTAAATTTGCAGTTGTCATAACAAAAGGAACAAAAAGAGCAGCCGTAAGAATAACAGTAAATTTAACTGAAAATAAAGGATTCATATTTTCACAGGTACTATTGCTCTAAGAAAGTGATATATAGCGGTTCTCATTAAAATGAGATAAAGTAAAAAAACCGATTTTTGTTAATAGTCGATTGCTAATGAACGAGAGATTAAAAGCAAGATCTTTCTGTAAAAAGAACAGTAAACAATGCTAATTATTGATAACTAAGAGAAGTGGATCTTCTTTATTAGCAAAGGTGATATTTAGAAAAGGGGATATATTGATTATGGTAAAAAATTTGGATGAGTTTTAAAAAATAAGTAAAGATAAAGACAACAAGAAAATTTAAGATCGCAGAGACTGATACTCTAATACAATTCCATTTAGCAGTATCAAAAGTGAATTAATGATTGCTCTATATTTAGATTAAGTTAAATTATCTAATATTTGAAGCCCAAATTTTTAGAGGTTTATGTAAAGATTTTGTATCGATATTGTATATTCGAGCGAGAAATAATCGAGAAGGGAGAAAAATAAAGGAGGCTTATTCGAGAAATATTGAGTATAAACCCCGTCCCTCTGCCTTCAAAGTGGAAGCCTTATTAACTTATCCAGAAATCTTCTTTGATCGCCTGTAGGCAATAGGACAATAAAATATTTACGAGCGAAAATTTAGAGATAACCTAGCCTTAACCTCCTTAAAGGCTTAAAATCGATCGTGCAGTTAAAATTGAATTATAAATTACTTAGATTGTGCGTAAAATTATTCTTGCTGGTAACTGGAAAATGCACAAAAATCAGGCAGAGTCCTTAGATTTTGTGCAAGCTTTTCAACCCGAAATTAGTAATACAGATGAAACAAGAGAGATAGTCTTTTGTGTTCCCTTTACATCTCTTACGATCATGTCTAAAAATTTGCATGGTAGTAAGATCCGCTTAGGAGCGCAAAATATTCATTGGGCAGATGAAGGAGCATACACTGGAGAAATTTCTGGTTCGATGTTGACCGAGATTGGTGTAAACTATGTTGTAGTAGGGCATAGTGAACGCCGTCAATATTTTGGGGAAACAGATAAAACCGTTAACTTACGTCTAAAGGCTGCCCAAAAGTATGGAATTATTCCCATTCTTTGTGTTGGTGAAACTAAAGCCCAAAGAGATGCTGAGGAAACAGAAAGCATAATTATCAATCAACTCCAACAAGATTTAGTAGATGTAGATCAAAGCAGTTTGGTTATTGCTTACGAGCCAATTTGGGCAATTGGATCGGGAGACACTTGTGAGTCTAAAGAAGCTAATCGGGTAATTGGTGTAATTCGTCAACAATTGGATAATAAAAATGTAACCATTCAGTATGGTGGTTCGGTTAAACCAAATAATATTGATGAAATTATGGCACAGCCAGAGATTGATGGGGTACTAGTAGGTGGTGCAAGTTTAGACCCTAGTAATTTCGCCCGTATTGTCAACTACCAATAAAAAACTACCCCGTCATCCCTTAAGCATTTATCATTCATCAAGGTGCGATAAAAGGTCATCTAACTTAGGCGGGGTAGTTTGGAATAATCACCAAAATTAAAGCATTAATTTGAATTCACTTAATAATTAACTTTGATTCTGATGTTCTTTAAAGCTTACATAGTTATGCTCAAAATTATATAAATGACATCGCTCGGCAACTTTGTTAATTAGTGAGAGGGAAAATTCGCATTCTGGATAAAGATATTCTCCCCAATTTTCTTGAAGACTGGCATAAGCTGGACGAAGATTATACCAAGGAATTGCCGAACAAACATGATGGGGAATATGTACATTGATATCATGACAGAGAAATTCTACCCACCAAGGATATTTACAATGGACTGTACCACTTAATTGAGCGAGAGCTTCATTCCAGGTAGATTCTTCAGTAAAGGGGATTTCAGGCATGGTGTGATGAAAAAGAGTAAAGGTACTCATCCAGAAGTGATACACCATCCAAGGTATCAGCCAAAATTTAACCAAACCCCAAATACCAGTAGTAATAATTAAAGCAGGAAAAGCGATCGCGCCAGTAATGAGGACGAGTAAGACAGAAAAGCGTACTTGTTGTCTTTGTTTGCCTTCAAACTGTCTCCAATTAAAGTGCAACATTGCCCAATGCAAAATTGAACCTATCCACCAAAAGCGTCCGCGCATTCTTCTGTAACCCCAACGCAATAGCCAAGGAGAATTACTATAAAAATCGGTAGTAAAGGGATTCCAAGTATTATCTACTTCTAATTTGTTTGTATGTTTGTGGTGATAATTATGTAAAATTCGCCAAGCGTGAAAAGGATACATCAAGGGTAGAGTCATTGCGTGTCCGACTAAGTCATTGACCCAGTTACGATTAGAAAAAGAGCGATGACCACAATCGTGAGCAATAACAAATAACCCTTGTAATGCAGTGCCTGTAAAAATCCATAAAAAAGGTAAGAGAAACCAAGGAGAAACGATTAATCCCCAATAACCCAAACCAACGCATAAAATATTAATAAATACTCTGAACCAAGCTTTTCGAGCATCTTTAACAAAAACTTCCTTTGGTAACGTATCGATAATATCTCTAAGTTTCAAACTGGAATTGAGTTGAGAAGATGCTCTTGATTGAGACTCGATTGCTGATGCTGTCATTGAATAACCTAATTATTTGACAAAGAGAAAAAAACTGAACCTAAAATCAGGCAGAGTTTCTGTGAGACTTAAATTTCATAATTCAAACACATAAAAACCCTCCTAGTTACGCTAACTTATCTAGCAAGCCGTAAGAAAGTTTAGATCGGCTGCATTGCCACAAACTCAGCTAAATAAGAAAAACTCCAAGGATTTAGCTAAATAATGCTTTTTTTTTACAAAACTTTAATAGGTATAGCATAAATTCTTGACTTCCGCTTGAGTGAATTTCTCGATCGAGATCGAAACATAGATAAGTTTAAATTTGGATAAAACCCGATTGAGATTTTGTAGCAAGCTAGATCCTAATCGAGCGTGGACGATCGTAATTTGGTTGATTCTTGAGTGCTTGTTAAGCTAGACTGAGGCAATTATTATATTTATATTTAAGCTATTCAGCGATAGTCGATTTTAGTCCTCAAAATCAAAAAGCTACTTCCTCTACCTTATATGGAGATTCAGGCTCTCAGCCAACTTTTTCCCCTTTTTAGTACTGCTAGTCCCGATACTCTCAACTGGATTATTGAGATCGCCACACAAGAAGAGTATCATCCAGATCAAATCATCTTAACCCCAGAAGATTGGGGCAAGGCGACTTATTTTATTCTTTCGGGTTGGGTTAAATTGCAATACTTATCTACAGAGAAAAGTATTACTCAAACTGTTGTGGGTAAAGGTGACTTTTTTGGGGAATCCGCAATTTTGGAAGATTCTCCAGAAAATACACGGGTGGTTGCCCTGACTAAAGTTAATTTATTTACTATTTCTGCCCAAAGATTTATTCAAATACTATTTCAAGATAGTAAGTTGCAGCATCGATTACTACAATTAACGATCAAGCGATTAAAAACATTAAGTAATCATTGGCAACTACGTCAACAACCTCCTGTAATTAGACTAGTTAAAGTTCTAGTTTGTTTAGCTGAAAATTATGGTCAATTCGATGAAGACAAAGGAGCAGTAATAGTCCCCGTCCCCCTTATAGATCTAGCCGAGCTTACAGATATAGAAATTGATGAGATTGCCAAAATAATTACTAAACTCCAAAAAAATAATTGGATTGACCTAGATAATGACAATCGAACTTTATATCTTAAAAATATCAAACAGCTAATTAATTTTTCAGAAAAAGTATCATAATGACAGGAACTACTACTAGCAAAACTTATTCTTCTACTGCGATCGAAACTAAAATTTCCTATACTGTAGCTATGCCTCAACCGAGTTCTCATTTATTTGAGGTTACACTACAGATAAGTAATTGGCAAAAAGACCTATTAGATTTAAAAATGCCTGTATGGACTCCTGGCTCTTATTTAGTTAGGGAATATGCTAAAAATCTTCAAGGGTTTAGGGCAAAAAATAGTAGCAATAATCGATTTTTATCAAGTTACAAAATTAGCAAAAATTATTGGCAAATTAACACGGGAAATTGTGCCGATATTACTGTAAATTATCAAGTGTTCGCTAATGAACTAACTGTCAGAACCAATCATTTAGATACCACTCATGGTTATTTTAACGGGGCAGCTTTATTTTTCTTTATTCCAGGATTAGAAAAACAAGCGATCGAATTAAAAATAGTGCCACCTCAACCTGATTGGCAAATTGCCACTACTCTAGATTCTTGTCAAGATGAAGCTAATACTTTTATAGCTAAAGATTTTGATACCTTAGTAGATACTCCAGTAGAAATTGGAATCCATAAGTTATATAATTTTGACGTTTTAGGCAAACCCCATCAGTTAGCTATCTGGGGTAAAGGTAATGCCAATGCAGAACAAATTATTGCCGATACCCAGAAAATTATCGAAGTAGAAGCCAATTTATATGACGGCTTACCCTATGAGAAATATTTGTTTATTTTGCATCTATCGGGAAGTGGTTATGGTGGTTTAGAACATAAGGAATCTTGTAGTTTAAATTATCCTCGTTTTGGGTTTAAAAAGAAAGATAAATATAATCGCTTCATGCAATTAGTGGCTCACGAATTCTTTCATCTCTGGAATGTTAAAAGAATTCGACCTAAAGTATTAGAAAAATTTGATTATGAAAAAGAAAATCACACTACATCTTTGTGGTTTTCGGAAGGAACAACTAGCTATTACGATAATTTAATACCTCTACGAGCCAAAATATACGATCGCAAAACTTGCTTAGAAAATTTTAGTAAAGATATTACCAAGTATCTCAATACACCAGGCAGAAAAATACAGCCTTTAGGAGAATCCAGTTTTGATGCTTGGATTAAACTGTATCGTCGTGATGCCAATAGTGATAATAATCAAATTTCCTATTATTTAAAAGGAGAATTAGTTTCTTTATTGCTAGATTTGTTAATTAGAGCCAAACATAACAATAAAAAATCGCTAGATGATGTTATGTCTCGTATGTGGACGGATTTTGGTAAAAATGAAATAGGTTTTTCCCCACAACAACTACGAGAGGTAATTGAATCTGTTGCAGCTACAGACTTAAGTGACTTTTTCCATCGCTATATCGATACCACAGAAGAATTGCCTTTCGACGAATATCTAGAACCTTTTGGTTTAAAATTAAAGGCGATCGCAGCAGATGAACCAATACCCGAACTGGGTATCAAAGTACAATCAGAAAATAATCGAGAAGTAATTAAATTTGTCGAAGCTAACTCTCCTAGTGCTATTGCAGGAATCGATCCAGGCGATATACTGCTAGCAATAGATGGATTTCGGGTAACGGCTGAATTATTGAGTGATCGACTTAAAGATTATCGGGTTGATGATCCGATCGAAGTTACAATTTTTCATCAAGACGAACTAAAAACTCTCTCGGTTAAACTAGCCAAACCGCAACCTACTAGTTATGAAATTGTACGGCTAGAAAACCCATCCCTCCCGCAGCAACAAAACTTATCTGCTTGGTTAAGTTAATTTTTTTGAAGCTTGAGAGCGATCGGCTACTTAACCTAAATTTGCCACTATGAACTTAACAGATAGCCTCGATCTTTTTAGTCTACCCTTTATGCAAAGAGCAATCTTAGGGGGATTATTATTAGGCACTTTAGGGGGATTACTGGGTAGTTTTTTAATTTTGCGTCGCTTATCTTTATTTGGCAATACGGTTAGTCATGCTGCCATACTAGGGGTAGTTTTAGCTGCTTTATTGGGATTACCTTCAAGCATAACCTTGATAGTTTTTACAATTGTTTATGGTTTAGGGGTAATTTATCTGATCGATCGCACTAATTTAGGCAGCGACACCGTCTTAAGTATTGCCGTATCTGCTTCAGTAGCAGTGGGGACAATTGGCTTTACTTTTGTGGCAGGATATCGGGGTAGTCTCTTATCGATTTTATTTGGTGATATTTTAGCAATTGGCAATACTGACTTGATGTTGCTGCTATTATTGCTGATCGTAACTTCAGGATGGTTGATAGTTACTTTACCCGATCAAATTTTACTAACTCTCAATGGAGATTTAGCCAAAGTTAAAGGCATTCAAGTTCAAACCTATCGCTACTGGTTTATCATTTTATTAGCAACAGCGATCGCGATTTCCATTCGTGCTGTGTGAATTTTACTGGTCAACAGTTTTTTAGTCATTCCTGCTGCTACAGCCAAATTAATCTGTCAACAATTTATTCCCTTTTTAATTGCTGCTGCTAGCATAGGTGCAATAACTGGAGTTATTGGTATGGTCATTTCTGGCTTGTTAGACTTGCCTTCTGGCCCTAGTATTGTTCTCATTCAGCTAATTGGATTTCTAGGAACAGCCCTAGGATCTCGTCGAGGTTAAGAATAAATTAAGATTTTTCCTAAAATGTCTGAGATTATTTGTAAGACTTATCTCTGACCCGATGAAGTTTTTTCATCACAGATACAATTCTGCTAGAAAATACTGACCGACTCGAAACAAACTAAATACAAAAATTTATTTTAATTCAAGCTGAAGTTAGATGGAACTATAACCTAGCATAGTAAGCTTTTTAGGGCTTATGCAATAATTGTATGGGCAAAAATTCATTTCGGTTCACTTAACGGTAGAATAGTCTTCTCTAGAGACTCAAGAAAAAAGAGAATTGGTTGCTTTTTCAATCAAACCTTACTCTATACTCTGTTTACCATCAATAGTCAAACTGATTTAAGGCAAAATCATCTAGGAGTGGCGATCGGCTAGCCGATTATATTTGGTATGCAACTGGTTAATGGTCTAAATTTTAAGAACTTAAGAGGCGATTTATTTGGCGGTATTACCGCAGCAGTAGTTGCCTTACCCCTTGCCCTTGCTTTTGGCGTTTCTTCTGGTGCGGGGGCGATCGCGGGTCTCTATGGTGCAGTTATAGTGGGGTTTTTTGCTGCTTTATGTGGGGGGACTCCCGCCCAAATTTCTGGTCCTACAGGCCCAATGACAGTGGTTATGGCTACTGTTTTTGCTAATGTAGTGGAAAATAACCCCGATAATGGTCTGGCTGTAGCTTTTACTGTTGTCATTTTAGGCGGAATCTTTCAAATTTCCTTTGGGCTAATGCGGTTGGGTAAATACATTACCCTAATGCCCTATACGGTTATTTCTGGTTTTATGTCAGGAATTGGTTTAATCATTATTTGCTTGCAGATAGGGCCTTTTCTCGGACATCCTGCTTCAGCTAATGTGGTTGAATCTTTGAGACAATTTTCCGAGTTTGTTAGTAAACCCAATTTTGCTGCGGTTGGTCTGGGTACTCTAACCTTAATTATTGTTTTTGGTTGGCCAGCTAGATTAAAT
This sequence comes from Xenococcaceae cyanobacterium, assembly GCA_051439545.1. Lineage (GTDB taxonomy): Bacteria > Cyanobacteriota > Cyanobacteriia > Cyanobacteriales > Xenococcaceae > JASJDJ01. The sequence continues at coordinate 29,909 of JBFRWK010000202.1, forward strand.
CGCTTAATTCCTTCTCCTTTATTGGCATTAATTGTCGGGACGTTAATTTCTATTTATTTTCTACCCGATCGAGACCTAAGATTAATTGGCGATATACCCAGTGGACTGCCTGATTTCCAGATGCCAGCATTTCCATCATTATCTCAATTAAAAACAATGGTTGGTTATGGCTTAATGTTAGGAGTTTTAGGCTCGATCGATTCTTTATTAACCTCCTTAGTTGCCGATAATATTACGCGGACTCAACACGATAGCGATCGCGAATTAATCGGTCAGGGTATTGGTAATCTTCTTTCTGGTTTGTTTGGGGGACTTCCTGGGGCAGGGGCAACCATGAGAACGGTAATCAATGTCAAAACTGGAGGAAAAACCCCCATTTCTGGGATGGTTCATGCTTTAGTTCTGTTAATTATCGTGCTTAAAGCAGGAGGATTAACCGCTAATATTCCCCATGCAGTTTTAGCAGGAATCCTGATTAAAGTTGGTATAGATATTATTGATTGGAGCTTTTTGAAAAGAGCGCATCAAATCTCGTATAAAGCAACAGGAATTATGTATTTAGTGATGTTCCTGACTGTTTTTGTCGATCTAATTACTGCGGTGGCAATAGGTGTCTTTTTGGGGAATTTATTGACGGTAAAAAGCCTGACCGATTTGCAAATTAGTAAAGTAAAAGCGATTACCGACCCTGACGAAGATTTAAATTTAAGTGCAGAAGAAAAACAGATCTTGAAACAAGCTCATGGCAAAATTCTGTTATTTAGACTAAGCGGGCCAATGAGTTTTGGGGCTGCTAAAACAATTTCTCAGAGAATTGGGATGGTAAATGACTATGATGTGTTGATTTTAGATCTAAGTGATGTTCCTCTACTAGGAGTAACGGCTTCTTTAGCTATTGAAAATACGATCGAAAATGCTTGTCAACAAAATCATCAAGTATTCTTGGTTAGTACCACAGGACCAGTAAGACAGAGACTGCAAAAAATGAAATTGTTAAAGCTTTTACCCATCGAGCATCAATTTGGCGATCGCCTTTCTGCTTTACGAGAAGCTCTTACTTATGTAAAGTTTTCTGAATCCAAAATTACAGAGAAAAAATAATTTCAGCCTCCCTCGACTATGTAGGGACGTTTTTAGCAACATCCCTACAAGAAAAACTACTAGGAAGGTTGAGCAAATTGTCTTTGATAAACTACATCTTCTTGTTCTGATTCAATTTTGAGATCGGAGCGAGGATAAGCAACACATAGTAAAGTAAAACCTTCTGCTTGCAATTCGGGGGAAACTCCCATACCATCGCTTTGATCTACCTCTCCTGTCAAAATTTTAGCGGAACAGGTAGTACAAACTCCAGCATTACAAGAGTAGGGTAGTTCTATTCCTGCATCAAGAGCAGCCTGAAGAATCGTTTGTTCTTCGTTAACTTCAATATTATGAGTTGTGCCTTGGTGAATAATTTCAACTTTGTATGTATTAGACATTATTAATGCGATCGTAAATTTAAACTTGGTTATAGTAGTGCGATTATTTATTATCGGGGAAGGGATTACCCCTAGCAAGTAAGGGTCAGATATTGTGTGACAAACAGAGAAATCAAAAATTATAGCGATCGGCTATAAGCTCTTATTGATTAGCCTAGTTGTTCGCTCAAATCCAATCTTCATCTTCATCATTATCTAATTCTCGGTCTCGATCGCCTTCGGCATCACTAACCGATGTATCCTTTTGCTGCCAACCTTCCTCATTATTCTCATCTTCCTCAAAGTTATCATCCATAGATGCAACTACAGGTTGAGGTAAGATTTCTTCAGGTTTTTTACCATCAATTTCGACTACAACTAAATCATCTAAATAGCTTGAAAATATATTGCCTCTAACATCACATACAGTTACCCCAGAACTCTTTTTAGCTTGTTCTTGGGGAAATAGATCGGGTAATAAACGAGCAGGAAAAGAAGTAGATTCTCCCCCTCCGTTAATATGGAGCAAAATATATTCGTTGCCTGTTCTTCTATGTTTGACAATAATTGCCATTACTTTATTTTCTTAAGTTAAAAAATATTGTAATCGTAGCTCTATTGTTGAACCTGTGCGCCATGACTGCGGGGATCGTCATTACTTCCATTGGCTGCACCAGGCGCATTCAATTGAGAAACTCGACCACTAGCATAGGTGTATGGTAAGGGATTTTGGGCAATTAAAGCATCTAAATCTGCTTCTAACACAGAGCGAGGTTGTTCGCCAATAGCTTCGGCGATCGCTTCTCCCGATCGCTCCATAAATACGAAATGGGGAATACCATCTACTCGATAACGCAGAACTTCGGGCAACCATTTAGTATTATCAACATTAAGCATCACAAAATTAACATCTTGCCCGTATTTTTCTTTGATCTCGGCTAAATCTCCTGCCATTGCCTGACAAGAAGTACACCAGTCGGCATAAAATTCCGTTACGCTAGGCTTACCATTAGTCAATGCTACATCTAAAGGGGTAGAAGCTTTGACTTGTGCTTCCAAAGAAGAAGAACTAACCTCTGTCTGTAAGCCTAAAAAAAGGGCAATACTCAGGATAGTAGCTGTAATTGCTACCAAACTATTACGCAGAAGATTACTATTCTTAGTCGAAGATTCAGCTAAATTGTCACTCATTAGTTAAAGTTAGATAGTAGGTTATTGCTCTTCCTATTTTATGAAAAAAAGGTTAACGCTTACTTTTCCCAGAACGACGGTACATATTCCAATTACCTATAGATTAGCCAAAGATTTTAATGTTGCTGCTAATATTATTCGCGCTCAAGTTGCTCCTAATCAAGTCGGGAAACTAGTAGTAGAATTGCAAGGGGATATCGATCAAATTCAAGCAGCGATCGAGTGGATGCGTATCCAAGATATTAATGTCTCTTCTGCCAACGGCGAAATAGTTATCGATGAAAATAGCTGTGTTGACTGCGGTTTGTGTACGGGAGTATGTCCCACTAGAGCCTTAATTCTCGATCCCGACTCTTTTGAATTAGTTTTTAGGCGATCTTATTGTGTTGTTTGCGAACAATGTATCTCTACTTGCCCTGTAGGTGCTATCTCTACTAATCTTTGATTACATTAACTAGGTCAAAAATACTTGCTCTGTCCAACTGCCATGAAATCCATGAGGAATATGATGTTTAAGATGTAGCTTGGCAATTTCCCGTGTAATGTCTCGGGCATCTAAAATAATTAGATAAGAACGATGTGACGCTGCATCATACACTAAAGATACAATCCAACCATCATCTTCTTTAGTACTACTCGGATGAGGGATAAAAATGGGTTCACCTGGAAATTCTCTCGGGGTTGCACTCCATAATTGTTTTTCCCCTGATTTTTTATCTAACTTCATCACTGCTTGTAATGGCCCGTTTTGTTTTTCTGAGTAACTTACACTCATGTAGAGGTAGCGATGTTCTTTGCCTACCCAAAGCGGATGCACTGAAGGAAATTCACAATTTCTTGTTTCTATTCGATCGCGAGTTACTGTTTTTTCTGATAAATTTAACTCGAACTGCCATAATTCTCCTTTAGGAAAATCGTCGAAGTTAACTCGATCGAGATTTAATTCTGTTTGCTGGGTTTTGGGAAAAGAATTGGCACAAATTGATTCTAAGTAAATTTTTCCTTCTTTTTCCCAGGCATTACCATGGTGAAATCCAAAAAATGATTCTGTTGCGATTACTTCTAAATTGTAGGGTTCATGACGAGAAATTACGAGGATTTTGGTAGGTTGCTGGGAATTAAAATTAAAACAGGCTTCTATCGTCTTGAAACCAAAGAGAAAGGGTAATCCATCTACTTGAAACGGATGTTGCATGAATATGTAGTAATTAGGAGTTACCAACATATCGTGCAAAAAAGCAAAGCCTTCGAGGGGATGAGAATGTTCTTTAAGCTTGTTACCTTTCTCGTCTAACTCAAATATGGTTAGAGTTTGTGGCGTAATTCCTTTAACGCCAAAATTAATAAAAGTACGATCGATAATTTTGGGATGAGCCGAAAAAGGTCGATCGGGTTTTAGTAAACCATTAAGATCGTCTTTACCAATAGTCTCTAAAGTTTTTGGGTATAGCTGGTGGGGTTGTCCTCCTTCCCACATTGCCCATAATTTTCCACCCCAATAAATAACATTAGTATTAGCTGCATTTTTGAACTTGGTATCAAAAATATTAGCTAACCAGCCTCCAGGTTTTTGTGTGCCAAAACCACGATAGAGTATCTTGCCTGCTTTTTGTTCTTTGAGAAAACCTTCAGTACGGACATAACGATTTTGGAAATGAGCGCGACCTTGTTTAAAAGTAACGGCGCATATCATGCCATCTCCATCAAAAGGATGCCCTATTTTTTGTCCATTTATTTCTAACGACCCGATACCGTTGCGCAAGAGAGTTCCTTGTATTTCTGTGGGAATTACTCCTTGAACTTCTTCAATCCAATAATTGTATTCAGTAAATTGAGCTTGATAGCCTCTTGCCCAATCTTCTACTCGATAGCTTTGTGCCGTTAAATTTGACATCTTAAGTTATGATTTTACTCAAGCCGATCGTCTTTTATTCTCGATTAGTGTATCCCAACTTGCCTGGCAAAAGCTATCTTTATTAACCTTTAATTTCATTTAGTAATTGTTATGCTATTTTCTAGTTAAACCACAACTTATTGGTTAATTTTGTCAATAATTTACCCAAACTGGAGCAATAGCAATGGATAGCAAATTATTAACGGCTTTAGGCTGTTCTGGTTCGATCGCTCTGAGCTTACTTTCTACCACTCCTGCTAGAGCTAATAGTTCTGTAGAATATGTCTTTACTGCGGATGCTGTAGAAGAAGAATTTGTTTCTATACCCGCTAGAGATACCGACTACCCTTTGTTGGACTGTAGTTGTAGTGAATACTCTCCCGAGATGAGCGAACAGTTCGATCGCGAGGCTAATAAAGCGATCGAACTTTTTGGTTGTGATTGTGCTGGTTGTCTTCGTTTAGTTCGTAATTTAGAAGAAACTAACCCGATTAATTAGTACGGTTTTAAATTTACCAGAATCTAAGCAGATAACGCCGTTTTCAGGTGATATCTGCCTTCGCTTTTTTCTAAGAACGAGATCATTTTTCTATTTTTTTCCAGCCTAAGATTTTTTTCCCAACTCGGAAAATCACTGAATTAGATAGTCCTAATTCTTGAATCGCTTCAGTTAACATATTAATTTGCTTGGGGGTTAAAGGAAACGAATGAGGGCAGTTTATAAAATCAATACAGATAACTGTAGAAAGCCCCCAAGGCTCTCGAAAAATTTTACTATCTTGAGGCAAACACCTTACTAGAGAGCGAAATCTAGATAATGAAACTTTCTCAAAGTTAGTACTGGTACAATCAAGGGGGGATTCCATCCTCTACTCCTTTTAAGCTCGATCGACTCTCTACTATTTCACGGACGACACAAGCCGAGGGCGAGGTCGCGTCCTTACGTTTTTAGCGTAACATCTACGATTTAGCTTTTGGATAATTTTTGACTAATTTAAGAAAGGCTTTCTAATTGAGAGTAGTAAAGTTGTTTTTTCTTTATTTTTGGGAATTTTAAGTTTAAGTATATTAATTTAGTGTTAAGTCTATTAATTTTTTCGTTAAGCAATTTTTATTTTTATTTATAATTATCGTGATTCCCGAACAACAAGATAAAAGACAATTCCAATCAACACAAATTCCCTATCAATCCGAACAAAAAACCAGAATTCAGAGTGAGGATGAAGCTATTTATATTGCTGAAGTAGATGGTGAGTTTGTAGCTATCACCAAGTTTAATGAGGCAGGAGAACAAACTATTGAATTAGCTGCCGTTGGCACTTCTGAGACAACTAAATCGGATTTAGAATATCTCCGTACTTATGAAGAACAGCAATACAAACGTCCCCCCTCAAGTAATATCAGTCTCATAATCGGTATGGGAATAGGGATAATCCTAACTATTGGGGGAATGCGCTTTTTTGCCCCTCCGCCAACTGCCAATAATAGTATTTCTACTCAAGATATAAGTCAAACCATTACTCCCAAACAGACTGTTACGGTAACTACCGTAGAAACAAATAAAATCCAACAGACTCTCGAAATTAGAGGGACGGTAGAAGCTTACGAATTAATTCCTGTTAAGTCTACAGCTATGAGTTTGACGATTAAAGAAATTTTAGTCGATCGCGGAGACTATGTTACCAAAGGACAGGTATTAGCCAGACTAGATAATGATATACTCCAGGCAGAATTGTCTCAGGCTCAAGCAGCAGTAAAAGAGGCTCAAGCTCGTTTGGCTGAGTTGAAAGCAGGTAGTCGTCCCGAAGAAATTGCTCAGGCACAACAAAGGGTAATTAGCGCAAAAGCTCAAGTCACCCAAGCAGAATCAGATTTAGCTTTAATTCAAAAGCGAGTAGCCAGAAATAAATCTTTACAAGCTCAAGGGGCAATTTCTCTCGATAGTTTGGATGAAGTTATCAACCAAGAACGAGTATATCAGTCTAATTTAGAACAAGCACGAGCTAACTTAGAATTAGAACAACAGGCATTAACTAAATTACAAACTGGTACTCGTCCTGAAACTATTGCTCAATCTCAAGCTGCTCTAGCACAAGCACAAGCACAAGTAAAGTCTATTAATACCAAACTAGAAGACACGGTAATTGTTGCCCCTGCTACTGGCACTATTGCCGAGAGAAACGCTAAGTTAGGAGATCTGACTTCTGCTGCTACCAATTTATTTACAATAATTGAAAATGGGCGTTTGGAGTTAAGAGTAAAACTACCTGAAACCCTTTTAGGGGAAGTTAGTGCCAATCAAACAGTGAAAATAACCTCTGATGTCGATCCCAATTTAGAATTATCGGGAAAAGTAAGGTCGATCGACCCAATTTTGGCAAAAGATATCCCTCAAGCTACGGTTAAAATCGATCTACCTCAAGGTACAAACTTAAAACCAGGGATGTTTTTGGATGCTGCCATTACCACGGCTACGACTCAAGGGCAAACTGTACCGATTAATGCTCTTTTACCTCAACCCGATGGGAGTGCGATCGCCTTTCTGCTTCGGAGCGATAACATAGTTCAAGCCCAACCTGTAACTATGGGTGATATTTTACCAGGTCAACAAGTTGAAGTCGTTAGTGGTTTGCAGCCTGGCGATCGAATTGTAGTTAAGGGTGCAGCTTATCTTAATGATGGAGATAGTGTTAATGTAGTCGATCGAGCAGAATTCAGTCCTTAAAGGCAGAAGATAGAAAGATTGAGTTTACTTTTGCTTTCTGAGATACAAGCTTACTAATCTTTGAAGAAGGCATAAGGAAGGCAGGGTAATTCGAGCTTCTGCCTTAAAATTCCTGCCTTCGAGTAATCTAATTTTTATCTTTTGGAGCGGGTGTACCCTCACGTCCCGTGATGGGACGGGGCGTATAAACACTTGGGGAAACCCCAACAGCATGATTGGGTATGGCGAGGTTCCCTCGCCACCCCTCACGCTCAAGTGACAGCCCCTCATGTAAGCGGATTTAACTTTACAATCAGAATAGCAATTTTGTAAAATACGTCATATAATACCAATAACAACATAAGCTTTTTGGTCGTAATGCTTAATCTCACTTACACGTACAAACTGCAACCAAGCGAAAAGCAGATAGAAATAATCGAACATAATCTTGCTGTTTGTAAGTCTGTTTGGAATCAGGCTCTGTATATTAGAAAGCTTTGGTATAACAGCCGTAGTTGCGATCTTAATAAGTGTTCGATAATTTCTGAATATGTTGTTAACCCATTTGAATATCCTAATTACCATACTCAATCTTCTGAACTTACTCAGGCTAAGAAAACTAATCCTTTTCTAAAGTCAGGTAATGCTCAAGCTATGCAGCAAACATTACGTAAGTTGGATAGAGCATTCAATGATATGAAATCAAAAGGAATGGGGTTTCCACGCTACAAAAAGAAGATGAAATCAATTAATCTTCTGAGTAACAAGTTTGAGCTTAATGGTAATTACCTCAAGATGCCTCTACTTAAAAATATTAAGTTAAGAAAATCTAGGGATATTCCCGATGGATTCAAAATCAAACAAGTTCAAATCATTAAGAAAGCATCTGGTTACTACGCTAATTTAATGATTGAACTTGATGTCGATCTACCTTCGCCATTACCTCACGGTCATGCCGTAGGGATTGATGTAGGTATTTTAAGTATGCTATCGACCTCTGATGGTTTGATAATTCCAAGACCCTCGTTCTTAGACAAAGCACTGCGTAAGATTAAATTACTACAAAGAAAGCTGAAAAAGAAGCGTCCTGGTTCGTCCAAGTGGAACAAACTACAGAGGAGAATAGCCCTATTACACGAAGCAGTAGCTAATAGAAGGAAAGACTATCATTTTAAACTTGCCTATCAATTAAGTGGCGGGGCAGGAATGATATTTGTCGAAGATATTAACTTTAAATCTTGGAGTCAAGGTCTGTTCTGCAAACAGTCTCTAGATATGGGACTAGGTCAATTCTTCGAGATCTTAGAGTATGTCTGCTCAAAAACAGATACATTTTTTGCCAAAGTAAATAAAGATTTCACATCTCAAATCTGTCCTAACTGTGGTACTCATACAGGAGCGAAAGAATTAAATGTAAGAGTACATTCTTGTCCTGAGTGCGGTTACGAGCAAGATAGAGATGTAGCTGCTGCTGAAATTGTGAGGGCGCGTGGCTTGAATTCACTTCAAGCCCTTGTGTCGCCCGTGCGTAATAGAGGTCTTAAAACTGCGGTCGGTGCGCCCGTGGTGAAACAGCCCTGTGATGAAGTCGGGCTACGGTCGGGAAACCCGACCATGTAGAACCGAACTTGTTGGCGTTCTGTCGGGGGCAATTGCCTAGATAAGAGCCTAAAAGGGAATCCCTCGCTTTTAGCGACGGGAGGTTCAATTCTCGGTTAACTTAGTTAAAACCTGGTTAGAACGTTCGACAAAGGCTTTCATACCTTCAGCATCAAAAGCTTTTTGCGCCATTAATGCTAGATCGTAGACGTGCTGACACATTAAATCAACTAATTCCCCTGAGGGAGATGTGCCACTACCTTGAACGATCGATCCTTTATTGAGTTCGACAATATTTTGAATCAAGGGATGAGCGGTATTAATCATCAAAACATGATCTTCGGGAAATCCCATGGCTTTTTCTTGCATTAGAGCAGTCATTTCTTGCATTCTTCGCATAGCTTCGGGTAAAAGCACCATAGCAGGAGGTGTACCCTGGGGATCGTCGGATTTAATTGCTTGAGTTTTAATATTTACTCTGGGTTTATTTAAGGCTTTTTCAAAGATTTCTTTGATTAGTTCACCGCGAGTTTTATTAGTACCGGGATCGACGATTTCTTGCGCTTTATCCTCTTCTACCAGATTTTTATCTAGTTCCGAGTCTACGCGGGAGAATTTTACATCGGCATATTCTCTTTCTAAGAAAGGAATAAAGTAGTTAGCATCGATAAACGAGTCCATATAAAGGACTTCTATACCCTGGTTCTTATACAATTCAACGTAAGTTGCCTGAGTAGAAGGATCGCTACAGTAATAGACTGTTTTTTCTTGTTTTTCTTTATTTCTTTCTAGGTATTCTTGGATAGTTGTATAGGGTTGGCTAGAAGATGGTTCTTTTGCTTCTGGGGTGACATTTTCCCAAGCATCCCCTGCTTCTGTTTGTACTTCTACAGTAGGAGTGGCTTCACTACTAGTGTTAGTAGCTCCTCGCTCGGTAGTGCGGTAAATAATTAAATCTTCTACTTGCTTTTTAAATTTGTCGTTTTTGAGAGAACCGTATTTAACGAATGTACCCACATCTTCCCAGCAACGAATATATTCATCGCGGTTTTCATTGTAAAGAGATTTTAAGCGATCGCCGATTTTTTTAGCAATAAAATCAGCTATTCTCCGCACAGTGCGATCGTTGGTTAAAGCACTCCGAGAAACATTAAGGGGAATATCGGGACTATCAATTACACCCCGTAACGGCATTAAAAATTCTGGTATAATTTCTTCACAATGGTCGCTGACAAATACCTGATTACAGAAAAGTTTGATTTGTCCTTTACTAAAATCTACATCGGGTTTGAGTTTGGGAAAATAAAGAATACCGTTGAGTAAAAAAGGATAATCTGTATTGAGATGTACCCATAATAAAGGGTCTTCTTGGAAAGGATATAGATAACGGTAGAATTCTAAATAATCATCTTTAGTCAGATTTTGAGACGATTGTTTCCATAAGGCTTCTTGTTTATTAATGACTTCCCCATCTAAGATAATTTTAACGGGCATAAAGTCACAATAAGTTTTGACTAACTGCTTAACTCTAGTAGGTTCTGCATATTCTACTTCTTCGTCTTGCAGCGTTAGAGTAACGGTCGTTCCTCTAGTTTTCCGTTCTGATTCGGTTAGTTCAAATTCTGGTGAACCATCACAAGACCAGTGTACCGCTTCTGCTCCTTCTTTATAGGAAAGAGTATCGATTTCTACTTTTGCTGCCACCATAAAGGAGGAGTAAAAACCCAAACCAAAATGTCCGATTAAGTCGTTGGCATTTTTTTCGTACTGCTTGATAAAATCTTCTGCACTAGAAAAAGCTACTTGGTTGATATATTTTTTGACTTCATCAGCAGTCATCCCGATCCCATTATCGGAAACGGAGATAGTTTTGTTAGTCTTGTCTAGACTTATTTTTATTTCTGGTTCGTCTAACTCTCCACTAACTTCTCCTGAGAGGGATGCCATTTTTAGTTTAGAGATGGCATCAACGGAGTTAGAAATTAATTCGCGTAAGAAAATTTCATGATCTGTATAGAGAGATTTCTTGATAATCGGGAATATATTCTCGGTATGGATCGTGATATTACCTTTTTCAAGTACTGTCATAGGATTTATCTTCTGATTACTACCAATATGCCTACATTTTAATGATTAAATTATGCGCGATCGCCTTATTAATGTAAGACTAGGATTACGCACCAATTAAGATGTGGATTTCCCTACCTTTTTTTAGTTGTTAGTTGGTAGGGGCGCAAGGCTTGCGCCCAGTTAGTTGTTAGTTGTTAGTCATTAGTTTCTAGCGATCTTTAAAGTATCTAAACAAGCTAGAAATTTTTTGGCTTCTGGATGTTGAGATTGCCAAAACTCTTCTGGTGTCGCCAAAACTACTAATTCCCCTGCTGCCATTAAACCAATTCTGGTAGCGAGGAAAAAAGCTTCTTGAATATCGTGGGTGACAAAAATTACAGTTTTATTTAATTGTTCTTGTAGATGGCGAAACTGCTGTTGTAATTCCAAACGAGTAATGGGATCGAGTGCGCCAAAAGGTTCATCCATAAGTAAAATTGGGGGGTCTGCTGCTAATGCCCTAGCAATGCCTACTCGCTGTTTTTGTCCTCCCGAAAGACTATCGGGATAGCGTTGGGCAAATTTTTCTGGTTCTAGTCCCACTAAATGCAATAATTCATATACTCTCGATCGCACTTGATTGGTTTTCCAACCTAACAAACTAGGTACGAGTCCCACATTTTTGCCAACGGTAAAATGGGGAAATAAGCCAATTTCTTGAATAACATAGCCAATATTGCGTCTAAGTCTAATTTCTTTCCATTCGGTTGTTTTTTTACCTTCTACTGTTACTGTCCCTGCTGTGGGGGTAAGTAAATTATTAATTAACTTGAGGGTAGTTGTTTTCCCGCTACCACTACGCCCTAGTAAAACTAAAGCTTCTCCTCGATCGATCTCTAAATTGAGTTGGGATAAAAGTTTTTTTTCTTTTACTTGGTAACTGACATCTTGGAAAGCAACGGCAATTTGTTTTGATGATGACATTAGAAAAGATCGGGATTTTTGTTTAAATATTAAGTATCTAGATTAATCGGTAATAGAAAACTAAAGTTATTTCTCAAATTCTTTAAAAAATTCTCTTTCAATATCTAAAGGACTCTCATTAAAACTGCGATTAATCTAGTTAATTAAAATACTCGATTTAATACCTTTAAGAGTGACACTTTCATCTATCTCTACATATTTATTTTCTTGTAATAAATAAAATTTTATTTCTTTATGTTGCCAGATCCAGACTTCTTCAATTTTGAGATATTGATATTTAGTTAAATCGTTGAGACTACCACTAGAGAAATTAACTTCTACTGCTAAATCTGGTTTACTTTTGTCTGAGTCAAAAGCATAAGCTACATCTGGCTCTTTTCCTTCTTTGCCTTCTTCTTTGAGTCTAGTACTGTTAAAAGTATAATAACGGATATTAAATTTTCGACAGTAGCCAGTGATAATATCTCGAATCATATCGGCTATTCTTTCATGATTTCTTCCTGGTGACACTATGATTATTTCTCCGTTTAAAAAAGAAATTAAATAAGAGTTATATTCTGGAGCATCCAATTTTTCGTAATACTCCCAGTCTGCACCAGTTAATATCAATATTCGATCTTCTTGGGAAAATTTTTCTGAATTGATAGATAATGTTTCGTTGAATAACATAGGATTATTTTTTAGTAGTTCAGAAATTTTGAAGTTCAGTAGTTCAGCCTCAGCATATAATATGCTTGATTTCTGTATTCTAATATTCTGTGAATAATTCTTGTTTTGACCAATTCCAACCGCTCGCAGCGATCGCAACTACCCCTCAAGCTGCTAAAATTCTGCAACCTCTGTCTGAAAGTATCGAAGCAACTTTATATTTACCTAAATCTGTAAATTGGACAGAAGAAGCCCAGATATACCATGAGTCTACCAGAAAACAGCTAAATTCGATCTGGAATAATTATTCTGCTTTGATTTTTTGTTTGGCAACAGGGGCAGTAGTAAGACTTATTGCTCCTTTACTGAAAGATAAATCTCGCGATCCTGCTGTTGTGGTTATCGATGCAGACGGAAAGTTTGTTATTAGTCTTTGTAGCGGACATCAAGGTGGTGCGGATAAACTGACTCAATTAATTGCCCGACAAATCGGCGCGACACCAATAATTACGGGGGCATCTAGTAGTCTGCATTTACCAGCTATGGATATTTTGGGTCTTCCTTATGGTTGGCGCAAAGGAGAGGGAAATTGGACGGGGGTAATGGGCGCGATCGCTCGTGGAGAAACCGTACAGGTAATTCAAGAAGCAGGTTCGACCCTATGGCAAGAACATCTACCAGATAAACACTCTTTTTATTTTGGTTTTCCTGAATCTCAAGAATATATTGACGTTAAAGCTCGTATTTGGATTAGCCCGACAAAAAGACGTTTTAATTCTGACTCAAATTTACCCAAAGTTCAATGGCATCCCAGAGTATTGTGGATAGGAATTGGTTGCGAAAGAGGAACATCAAAAAAACTAATTGAGACAGCCATAACCAATACTTGTCAAAAATATCATCTAGCAACAGAAGCGATCGCGGGAATTACTACTATAGATATTAAAGCTGACGAACAAGGTATTTTAGAACTATGCGACAGTTGGAATTTGCCTTTAAAAACTTTCTCGGCTGAAGCCTTAAAGCAAGTTGAAGTGCCAACCCCATCTACTGTGGTTAACCGAGAAGTGGGTACTCCTAGTGTGGCAGAAGCAGCAGCAGTATTGGCAATTAAAAATTTAAAATTCGCCCTCGGCAGTTCCTTTAAGTCGGCGGGGCTTTCAGGGACTCGAACTAAATTCGAGTCACAGCCCCTTGGGAACCCGCCCAACGGACTGCCTCGCAAAATTCAAAATGGTTCTGTTGTCGATCGCTTACTTGTATCCAAACAGATAATTAAACAAGATAATCAACCAGGGGCAGTAACAGTTGCGATCGCGCAATCTGAATTAGAATATACTGGACGAACTGGTAAACTATATCTAGTCGGTATTGGTCCTGGTAGCTTAGAGCAAATAACTCCTGCTGCTAAAACTGCTATTACTGAAGCAGATGCTGTTATTGGTTATTCTCTCTACACTGATTTAATCAAAACTCTATTTCGATCGCGACAAATTATTGAATCTCTCCCTATCACTCAAGAAAGACAAAGAGCGCAAAGAGCTATAGAATTAGCCGAGTGGGGTTTAACTGTCGCCGTAGTTTCTTCTGGTGATGTGGGTATCTATGGTATGGCAGGTTTAGTTTTAGAAGAATTACAAACCAAAGGTTGGGATGGAAAAACTCCCCAAGTAGAAGTCTTCCCTGGTATTTCTGCTATTGGTGCTGCTGCTGCTAGGGTAGGTGCGCCTTTAATGCACGATTTTTGTGCTATCAGTTTAAGCGATTTGTTAACTCCCTGGGAAGTCATCCAAAAGCGTTTAGAAGCTGCTGCGATGGGAGATTTTGTTACGGCAATTTATAATCCTCGATCGCAAAAACGTACTCGACAAATTATTACCGCCCAACAAATCTTTTTACAGTATCGCAATCCTAATACTCCTGTCGCGATCGTCCATTCTGCTTACCGTCAAGACGAGAAAATCGAAATTACTACCCTAGAAAAGATGTTAGATAGTTCGATCGATATGCTCACAACAGTTGTTATCGGCAATAGTAACACCCGCAATCATGCTAACTGGATGATTACCCCCAGAGGTTATTTAGGTTTCGAGCAAAAAGATTAATAAAAATTCCTACTCGCTACTTGCTACTTACTACTTTAGAAATTCTGTTGTTCATCGATAGGAAAAAATTGATTAACCAAACCCGAAACAAAAGAAAGGACGATCGAGCCAAAAACAGCAGGAAAGAAACCACCTACTGTAAAGCCAGGAGTAAGATACCCTACTAACCCAAGTGCGATGGCGTTTACTACCAATAAAAATAATCCTAAAGTTAAAATCGTCAGGGGTAAAGTAAATAAAATTAAAATAGGCTTGACGATCGCATTTACTAATCCTAAAACGATTGCACCGACAGCAGCAGCAGTAAAACCAGTAACGGATAATCCAGGTACAATCGAAGCTGTAATTAATAGCGAGATTGCACTTGCCAACCAAGTCAGGAAAAATTGCACCATTGATTTTATTTTAAATTTTGCTCATAAATACTTTTTTTATTTTATAAAATTTGTCTCTAATAAATATTTATTTTCTTGTACTGCGTTTGGTACGAAAACTTACGTTCATACCCTGATGATGCTGTTCTAATAGTAGTAAAGGGGTAGGTTTAGCTTGTTGATTCCAGCTAATTGAAACAATATAACCTTGAATTACTGGTTGCCAATTTTTATTGCTTCCTTCAGGAGAAAGAAAAGTTTCAATACAATAAATAATTTCTTTGATGGTTTCGGAAGTAGATTGTTTGGGCAATTTTTCTAATTTAATTTTAATCCTAAATAATACTCTGCGATTAGCTTTTCCTTCTAGATTATTTTCGTAGGTAACATCTAGTATTTCGTCAACTTTAGTACCATTTAGATTAGCAATACCCATAATTTTATCTTTCGATAAGTGAATGCGCATTGCCGTGCTAATAAACTGCTTGATTTTGATTTTTACTTGATTAATAATGGCATAATTAAAATTTTTCTCTTCCATCCGCATTCTTAGATAATCAAGATTACAGTCTCTTGAATGAACTAAGTCTGGGTTAACTTCCCATTGATGTATAGTCTCAAGGGCTAATTTTAAGCGTTTATGTAGGTTTTCCACTTTATATTGTTCATATTTCAGCATTTTGTGCATTTTGTTGAATTTCCATTTACCGTAAATTAAAATACCAGCAAGTATAATTAACAGACTACTGGTGCTAATTAGCCATATAGTTTTTTGAGGAAATACTTGTCGATCTTGTGTATTTACTGTTGCTTCTATTGAGGCAACAACTTCTTGTCGAGAAATGTTTCTTTGAGTAAAAGGCTCATACAATAGATGAATAATCGGCATAAACACCTAAATTTTTATGACTTTGTTAATCATAAGTATGCCCATAAAGTTTAGAAAGATTCTCGATCGAGTAAAAATCTATTTTTTACTTAAAGTCATCAACGGATTTTTCTAATTTTTCTACAGTTATTTCTGTTGCTTTTAGAGACTCACTAACTTGCTGAAACTGAGATAAGCTTTGTTCTGATAATTGAGATAGTTTAGAAAGGGAATTAAGGATTTTTTGCAAGGCTTCTATTTGAACTTTGTTAGAGTTATTGGTTAGTTGAAGTACTTGCTCCATAGCCAGAGATTCATGAGAAATCTTGGATATATTTTCACAACTAGATTCGATTGTAGGCACTACTTGTGATGTCTGGGTAAAATCAATTTCCATCGTTCTGACGACATTGGATGTTTTTGTTTGAATATTTTCTCCTGTTTTTTCTATTTCAGCGATCATTGCTTTTAATTGACCTGCTATTTTTTGGATATTTTTTGTGAAATTATCTAGATTATTATACTTATTATTTTCGATATCTTTAAGTAAGAATTCTGTTTGTAAAATTACTTTTTTAAAAATGGGAACACTCCCAATGATTTCGATCGATAGTTTTTCTATATCTTTAATATTTTCAATACTATCAATTGCATTTTTTTGGAGTTTATTGATACTGTCGCTATTAGTCTTTAAGTTTTCTGTGGCTTTTTTAGCTTGAATAGTAGTAGACTTAGCAATTACACTTGTTTTATCTAAATTGTGGGAAACTATTTGTATATGTTTGGCAAGAGGTTGAATATCGCTACTAATTTGTTGAATCGAGTTTAGTTGTTTGACTAATTGTCGATCTAGTAAGGCGATCGCTTGTTTTTCGGTGGTAAGGGAATAATTGATTTTGTGGGTAACATTTTTAAGATTATTAAGGCGATCGGCTATAGCTGTAACCGTTTCTTGTAGAAAATTATTTAGTGGTTCTAATCCTGGAAAATTTATAACTGAATTTAGAGTTAGTTTACCTTGAGTTAATTGTCGATTTTGCTCGATAAAATCATGAATTTTCTGTTGAAATATTTCTTGTCTTTCTAACACTTTTTTGTAACTTCCATAGCCACTCAAAGCTAATCCTAATTGAACTGCAACGTCTTTGAGATATTCAATTTCAAAATCATTCCAAATTCTAGTATTAGAGCATTGATGAGCAATTAATAAACCAATTAGTTCGCTTTTTTCTGGTTCTATTTTTGTTTCGAGCCGAACTGGTATAACTAAATTAGATTTAACTTCAAAGGCTTCTAGTTGTTTGATATGACATTCGGTTAATCCAGCTTCATAAATATTTCTAGTAGCCTGAATTCTGCCTCTGCGATATTTATCTAGATATTTTTCAGCAAAACAAGGATCGTTAATTTCTGCTCCTAAAGATTTAGGGAAATCCCGTGCAACAGACTCGGCAATAATTGTACCAGACCAATCTTGATGAAATTGATAAAATATAAGTCGATCGCTTTTAATTAAAGAACGAACTCGATCTAGAAAAAGATTGAGAGGAGATTGTAATTGCCGTACAGTATGAGCGCGGGTAATTCTTGCTCTTAATTCTGACATTTTTGCTAGCATTGTTTGACGTTCGAGCGAATACATTAACTTTTCTGCCATCTGATTGATTTTTGCGCCAAGTACAGCTAACTCATCCTTACCACGAATAGGAATACGAGTATTAAGTTTTCCTCTACCAATTAACTCTATAGCTTTAATTGAATTTACTAATTCTTTAGTAAAATTGTTTGCTATATAAGCAGCAGCTAAGCCAATAATTAGAGCCGTTATGATTATTCCCAATATCAATATCCAGCTACCAGTTGTTAAAGAGATCGAAGAAGGAAAAGCTTCTGTGGTAAATACTACTCCCAAATATTTATCTGGATAAAACCCTTGAGTTGTTACAGGGGCATAACTAAGTAATTGTTGATTATTTTCGGGTAATTTAGCATATATTCCCGAACTGTTACTTCTCGTTCTATAAAGGTTTCCTATATCGGGAAAAAATCTTTGTGCTTTACTATTGATATATTTCTCATTAGAGCCAGCGAAAAATACTCCTTGACTATCAATAAAATACCAATTTCGATTATTTTCCGTATAATTTGAAAATTTTTTATTTATAGCTTTTTCTGAAAGAAAAAGATAAATTAATCCCTTAATTTCTCCAGTCCAAGCATTAATAACAGGAGCAATATATTCAATTCCTAATTTACCAGTGTTTCTGTTTAATATTGGTTTGGTAACAAAAATTTGTTTGCTGACGATCGCTTGTTGAAAATATTCTCGATCGCTATAATTAATCGGCGAACTCTGATTGGATTGGGAATGAAATAAAGGATTACCTTTAACGTCTAAAAAAATCACTTCATCATAAAATTGAGAGCGATTGTGAAAAGAATTTAGAATCTCTTGTTTTTGTTCTAAAGTTGTACTTTCCCATAAATTAGGATTTGTTAAAATTGGATTTTTAGCTAGTACTTCTATTTCCTCAAAGCGAATTTGCAGAAATTGACTGAATTGCTCGGCTAAGTTTTGCGTCAATAACAGTTGTGTCCGAGCTAGTTGCTCTTGTGCTTCAATAATTTCTTGGTTAGCCGTACGTTTAGCAATTAAATAAGTACTAATTCCTAGTAGAGATGCAGGGATTACACTAATAGCGATCGCCGTTAATATTACTTTAAACTTAATGCTTAAACCCTTAGGGTAAGAAAGAAAAGAAGCATTTTTGTCTACTAATTTAGATACTTGTTTTGTGGTATTACTCAAGTTATTTGTTCTACCCATTATTTACTACAAATTTGAGACAGGATGATCGAAAGGTTCTTCAGCACAACACCTATCAAATAGAAGATATTGTCTGTGAAGATAGATACAGTCTTTTACTATTTTTATTCAAGTGAATGCCTGTAATAAAAAGTAGAGTCTTACTTAAGTGAATGTTTCACTAGATTTGTTCTTGAGATAGATTAGATACCTAAAAATATAAGGCTTTTAATTACTAATTATGCTCAACAAGAACTATTAATCGTTTTAGAATAGGAGTTTATATATACTAATCAATGTTACAAAAATACACTAAAATAATCAGTGTAAATCAGCAAACTTTATTCAATTTTGATGGCAACTTTATTTTTATATATTTTCTGTGTCTTCGCGAACAGCTAATAGCCTTTGGGTTCGATCGCCACATTCTGTAGTCATTAAGAGCCTTCTAAATGGGCGTTACCGCCGACTTGGATAAAATCCTTAAATTTTTGCGGGACTATGTTCGGTTTTGGGATATAGGGAACCCTAGGATTTAGCAAGTATTTCATATTACTATCAGCTTTTTGAGCAAAAAAAAAACAGCCTATTTAAGGATGAACACGATCCATTAAATAGGCTGAAATAGTTAATTTTAAAGTTGTTGTTCTAAGCTTTCACTAAAACTTTCTCTGTGCTATTTGCATTTTTGCTATTACCAGACTCAGATAACTTACTCAGAATGGCACTTACATTTTGTTTGGCATCACCAAATAGCATTTGGTTATTTTCCATGTAGAAGAGAGGATTATCTACTCCTGCATAGCCAATACCTAAACTGCGCTTCATGACAACCACATTTTCTGCTTTCCAAACTTCCATGACAGGCATACCAGCAATAGGGCTATCTGGGTCATCTAACGCACTAGGATTGACCGTATCGTTAGCACCAATTACTAGTACCACATCTGTATCAGAGAAGTCGTCGTTTATTTCATCCATCTCCAAAACAATATCATAAGGCACATTTGCTTCAGCTAACAAAACATTCATATGCCCTGGCATTCTTCCTGCTACTGGATGGATCCCAAAACGCACTTCTTTGCCTCGCTTGCGCAAAATTTTGGTAATATCAGATACCGCGTGTTGTGCCTGAGCTACTGCCATACCATAACCAGGAACGATTACTATGCTTTTAGCATTGCTGAGGAGTTCCGCTGTTTCTTCGACAGTAATAGGGGTAGCTTCGCCTTGGGGTGTTTGACTGCCTTTGGAACTAGAAGAGCTAGTACCTTCGCCAAAACCACCGAGAATTACACTAATAAAAGAGCGATTCATGGCATTACACATAATGTAACTAAGAATTGCCCCACTACTACCCACTAATGCACCAGTAATAATCAACAAGTCATTAGATAGCATAAAGCCAGCAGCAGCAGCAGCCCAACCAGAATAGCTATTGAGCATAGAAATAACTACAGGCATATCCGCCCCACCAATCGCCATGACAAGATGAATACCTAAAACGCAGGCGATCGCTGTCATAATTAACAAAGATTGTAGTCCATTTTCTCCTGTCATAAACTGCCAACCTAGAAAAATAGAACCCCCTAGCATGGCCAGATTGAGGAGGTGACGGGCAGGCAACAGGAGGGGTTTACTACCGATAAGTCCTTTTAATTTACCGAAAGCAATAATCGAACCAGTAAAAGTGACTGCACCAATAAAAATACCGATGAAAATTTCTAGTTCGTGGATAGTTGCTTCTACGCCGACTAGATCGGATTGAGGCTCTAAATAATTAGATAAACCAACTAAAACCGCAGCTAAACCCACAAAACTATGCAGAATTGCCACGAGTTCGGGCATAGAAGTCATTGCTACTCTAGCTGCCATAATTGCCCCGATAATTGCCCCAGGAACGATTACAGCAATGAGGGTAGTATATTCAGTTACTTGAGAACTAAAAGCAGTAGCGATAAAAGCGATCGCCATACCTGCGATCCCAAAAAGATTTCCTTTCCGCGCAGTTTCCTGATGGGATAAACCTCCTAAGCTGAGGATAAACAAAGAACTAGCTGCAATATAAGCAACTGTTATGAGATTATTAGACATTTTGTTAGTAGTTAGTAGTTAGTAGTTAGTAGTTAGTAGTTAGTAGTTAGTTGTCTACTAAAAGCTAAGAGCTAATAGCTTGAATTACTTCTGAAACATTTTCAGCATTCTTTGGGTAACGAGGAAACCACCAGAAATATTGATCGTGCCAATTAAAATCGCGATCGCGCCGAGAATAGTTGCAGGGGAGGTAATTTCACTACCAATTTGCAGCATCCCACCAATAATAATGATCCCGCTAATGGCATTAGTCACGCTCATCAAAGGAGTATGCAAGGCAGGGGTAACATTCCAAATTACTTGCCAACCGACAAAACAAGCCAAAACAAACACGGTAAAGTGAGATAAGAAAGAAGAAGGCGCACCAATACCAATTCCTAATAAAGCTAAACCAGCGACAATCAACCAGATAAAACTGCGATCGGACTTTTTCTCTGCTTCTTTGGCTACATTTTGTACCGTGCCAGGTTTAGATTTAGTTGGTGTAGGAGAGGGATTGCTAGGTTTTGGAGGAGGCCAAGTTACCTTACCTTCGTGTATGATTAATGCCCCGCGAACTACTTCGTCTTCAAAATCGATTTTGTAATCTTCAGCCCCACCCATATCTTTGAGGAGATGCCAGAGGTTCGTGCCATATAATTGACTAGACTGGGCAGCCATGCGACTGGGCAAGTCGGTCAAGCCAATAATAGTTACACCATTATATTTATATATTTCGTTAGGTTTAGTTACTTCGCAGTTACCGCCTTGTTCTGCTGCTAAATCGACAATGACAGAACCCTCTTTCATAGATTCAACCATTTCTCTGATAATCAATTTAGGGGCTGGTCTACCTGGGATCAAAGCTGTAGTGATAATAATATCTACTTCCCTAGCTTGTTCAAAAAACAAAGCCATTTCCGCTTCAATGAATTCTTTACTCATTGTTTTGGCATAGCCACCTTGCCCAGTGCCATCTTCTTCAAACTCTAGTTCTAAAAATTCTGCGCCCAAACTCTCTACTTGTTCTTTAACCACAGGACGAGTATCAAAAGCCCTAACCACTGCCCCTAAACTTCTAGCAGCCCCAATAGCAGCCAAGCCAGCAACTCCTGCCCCGATAACGAGAACTTTAGCGGGAGGCACTTTTCCTGCTGCGGTAATTTGTCCTGTAAAAAAGCGACCAAAATTATTAGCAGCCTCGATTACTGCCCGATAGCCAGCAATATTAGCCATGGAACTAAGAGCATCCATTTTTTGGGCGCGACTAATTCTGGGTACTGCATCCATTGCCAGAACTGTAGCATTGCGAGAGGCTAGTTTATCTAACAATTCTTGATTTTGGGCAGGCCAAATAAAGCTAATTAAAGTTTTTCCTTCGGGGATCGCGCTTACTTCAGAGTTTTCAGGGGGTCTAACCTTGAGAACGATATCTGCTTCTGTCCATAAAGTATGAGCATTAGGGGCGATATGACATCCCGCTTCTTGATAAGCCTCATTAGAAAAGTTAGCTGCTTGTCCCGCACCAGATTCGATTAAAATTTCAAATCCTAATTTTTGCAGTTTTTTAACGGTATCGGGGGTAGCAGCAACACGATATTCGTTAGGATATATTTCTTTGGGAATTCCGAGTTTACGAGGTTGCTTTTTTGCTTCAGTTGGTTGTTCTTGGTTGGCAACCTCTCGATCGGCAGTTACTGTCATGAATTCTCCTTGATTGATAAGCTGAGTAACAATAAAAATACCAGCAATAAGAATAACAATTTGAACTAGCTAACAACCATTGATATACGTCTTTAAATAAATACCCGCAGTCGATCGACCCAGGGCAGCAATAAGAATAGCTATTTCTAAAAATGTTGTTAGTCTAGACTAAAATTATTTGTTTCACTGGTAAGAGAAATGTAGATTACTATTTTAAGCTGATATTCTCAGGTATTTTATAGCTATACAATCCTATGCTAATCCCTAAAAGGGATATAGTATTTTCAACTTCTTTTATGAATTGTTAATGGGTTTAATGCAAATTAAAAACCATTTTTTGCTCGCTCTAGATGTAAATTAGGTGCAAAAACCCCTGATTGTTCCGACAAATTGACATTAAACTGCGCTCCCGATGGAGATTTTAAGCTTAAAACCCAAAAAATTAGAACGAGACTAATTCACAGCCAAGATTTTTACTAATTTGGTTATTCTGTCCGCTCCTACTTAACGAGTTACTCACCAGACAGCGATATACTAAAAACGGAGATTGTTAGAAATCTTCATGAAGTGAACGTTACTTTGCCGTACCAGAGGTGAGACTCCAAAGGAGATAATTTCCACTGGAAAAGCTACCTAAGATTACGACAAAGTCAACGTCACCGAATTGGTTCAAACAGAGGAAGTTTGGCATTTTCCCAGCAAAGTCTCTGTAACATAAACCACTAAAGTTAAGATTAAATTAACTCAATACCTTTACCTAAAGTATGAATTCAGGAATTGATTTACAAGGAAGTTTTATCGAAGCTTTGAAGGAATTAGGATTACCTTCAGGGGTAGCCAAAGCCTTGTGGCTACCATTACCCATGTTATTAATGATTATTGGTGCTACAGTAGGGGTACTCGTTGTAGTTTGGTTAGAGCGAAAAATTTCTGCTGCTGCCCAACAACGTATTGGCCCCGAATATGCTGGTCCATTAGGAGTTTTGCAGCCAGTTGCAGACGGAATTAAACTAGTATTTAAAGAAGATGTAGTTACGTCAAAATCAGACCCTTGGCTATTTACAATGGGGCCAGTGTTAGTAGTAATTCCTGTTTTCTTGTCATTTTTAATTGTACCTTTTGGGCAGAACATTTTAATTACCGACCTGAATGTAGGGATTTTCTTATGGATTTCTTTGTCTAGTATTGCTCCCATTGGTTTATTGATGGCAGGTTATGCTTCTAACAATAAATATTCCCTGTTGGGAGGTTTGAGGGCTGCTGCCCAGTCAATTAGTTACGAGATTCCTCTAGCTTTATCGGTACTGGCGATCGCGATGATGTCTAATAGTCTCAGTACCATAGATATTGTAGAACAACAGTCTGGTTACGGCATTCTCGGTTGGAATGTGTGGCGACAACCAGTAGGTTTCATTATCTTCTGGATTGCTGCTTTGGCAGAATGCGAACGTCTTCCTTTCGATTTACCCGAAGCAGAAGAAGAACTAGTTGCTGGCTACCAAACAGAATATGCTGGCATGAAATTTGCCTTATTTTATCTTGGTTCTTATGTTAATTTAGTTCTTTCTGCTTTAGTCTTTGCCATTCTTTATCTGGGTGGTTGGGAATTTATCATTCCCTTGGAAAATTTGGCTGAATGGTTGAATATGACTGGTTGGGTGGAAGTAACTAGCACTACTCCCTGGTTGCAAGTAATTACTGCTGCTTTGGGTATTGTGATGACCCTACTTAAAGCCTATTTTCTCGTTTTCATCGCTATTTTATTGCGTTGGACAGTACCTCGCGTACGTATCGATCAACTTCTCAATCTAGGTTGGAAATTTTTGCTTCCAGTCTCTCTAGCTAATCTTTTAATTACCGCAGCTTTAAAACTAGCTTTCCCTGTAGCTTTTGGTGGTTAATTAAACTATTGTTTTACTCAGCTAAGATCGCAATGTTAGCTAAATTAAAGGAAAAGCGAAAGATAGAAATTAACGATTAAAACAACTCACAATTAGCAAATAACGAGCTATGTTTAAAATACTCAAACAAGTACAAGAATACGCCAAAGAGAGCGTCCAAGCAGCTAAATACATCGGTCAGGGATTATCTGTGACCTTTGACCATATGCGGAGACGACCCATCACAGTTCAATATCCCTATGAAAAATTAATTCCTTCGGAAAGATATCGCGGTAGAATTCATTACGAATTTGATAAATGTATTTCTTGTGAAGTCTGCGTTCGCGTATGTCCGATTAACCTACCAGTAGTAGACTGGGAATTTGATAAGAAAGCTAAAAAGAAAAAGCTCAACCATTACAGCATCGATTTTGGGGTTTGTATCTTTTGTGGTAACTGTGTGGAATATTGCCCTACCAACTGTTTATCTATGACAGAAGAATACGAACTCGCTGCTTACGATCGACACGAACTAAACTACGATAACGTGGCTTTAGGTCGCTTGCCTTATAAGGTAACTCAAGACCCCATGGTAACACCCATGAGAGAGTTAGCTTATTTGCCTAAAGGAGTTATGGATCCTCACGATCTACCTGCCGATATTCAACGTGCAGGGAAACGTCCTGAAGAAATTTTAGAAGAAACAAAAAGCGAATAGGTAGTCGGTGTGAGGTATTAGTTAACTGCTTTAGGTTATCGGTAGACCTAGCTAAAAGCCAAGCACCACCGATACCTCATACCCAATTAATGGAAATAATTAAGAGGAAAAAATAATTGTGAATTTAGCTGAAGGAGTTCAATTAGTCTCTGGGGTAATTTTGGCAGTAATGATGCTCGTGACTGCCCTCGGAGTTGTTTTATTATCTAATATTGTTTACTCTGCCTTCTTATTAGGAGGAGTTTTTATTAGTATTTCTGGCTTATATATTTTACTTAATGCCGATTTTGTGGCTGCTGCACAAATTCTCGTCTACGTTGGTGCAGTCAATGTCCTCATCTTATTCGCCATTATGTTGGTAAATAAACAAGAGGATTTTGCTGAAATTTCTGGTCGCTGGATTCGTAATCTATCTACAGGAGTTATCTGCGCGGGTTTATTTGCTTTGTTGGGTACGATGATTTTAATTACCCCTTGGTCGGTTGACTCTACCTCACCCGCAGTAATTGAAAATACTATTGTCGAAATTGGTAAGCATTTTTTCAGTGACTTTTTGTTACCTTTTGAATTAGCCTCTGTTTTGCTATTGATGGCTATGGTAGGTGCAATTATTTTGGCTCGTCGTGACTTTATTCCCGAGTCTGTACCCAGTCAAGATGTTATTTCCACTAGTCTGACTTTACCAGAACGTCCCAGAGATACCGCATCTTTAAATGCGTTTTCTGAAGAAGAAATTTAAAACTATTTATTTATTCAAAAAAGAGGAATTAAAGAGTGCAACTTCAATATTTTTTAGTTTTAGCTGCTGCCCTTTTCTGTATTGGTATTTATGGTCTAATTACCAGTCGTAATGCGGTCAGGGTTTTGATGTCGATCGAGCTAATGCTTAATGCTGTTAATCTTAATTTGATGGGTTTTTCTAATTATTTAGACCCTTCAGGAATTAAAGGACAAGTATTTACTGTGTTTGTGATTACTGTTGCAGCAGCAGAAGCAGCAGTCGGTTTGGCGATCGTTTTAGCAATTTATCGTAATCGCGAAACTGTTGATATGGAACAGTTTAATTTGCTTAAGTGGTAAAGAAAATAAACAAATAAACAATCTTTTTTCTGTAGGAAGCCTATTTATTAGGCTTTTTTTTATGCCGTAGTCTAATATCGCAGTACGTTAATCTGTTAGGAAAAGTCGATCTGATTGTTCGTAAGTAATGAGTAATAAGTAATGAGTAATGAGTAATGAGTAATGAGTAATGAGTAATGAGTAATAAGTAATAAGTAATGAGTAATAAGTAATAAGTAATAAGTAATGAGTGTCCTAATCTAAGTGTGTAGTGCTATAACTAATAACCAATGACTAATAAATATTTATATTATTCTTTTTTATATTTCCTATTAGGATTACAATTTTTTTCTTTACCTGCTACAGCAGAAACCAAATTAACTCAATCTGATTTGATATTGGAGGAAGAAGAGAGTAAGTTACTATGTACTGAGGATGTAGCTAGTAAAATTGAATCTTTAATTAATAGTCCCCCATTAGCGCGATCGCATTGGGGAATTTTAGTCAAAAATCTAGATTCTCAAACTACTCTTTATGGTTTAAATGCCGATAAGTATTTTATTCCTGCTTCTAGTGCTAAGTTATTAACTTCTGCTGTTGCATTACTCGAATTAGGTGAAAAATTTCGGATTCGTACCCCTGTTTACAGTGTTGGCAATCCTCCTAATTTGACTTCGTTACGGATAAAAGGACAAGGCGATCCGACGATTTCTACTCAAAGTCTCCAAGATTTAGTAACTCAATTAAAACAAAAGGGAGTCCAACATATAGAACAACTGATAGTCGATAATAGTTTTTTCGATCGCTCGGAAATTAATCCAACTTGGGAATGGTTCGATCTTTATACCTACTATGCTACATCGGTTAGTAGTATAATTTTGAACGAAAATTCTGTAACTCTGACTTTACTGCCTCAAAAATTAGGAGAACCAGTAAAATTAATTTGGTCAGATGCGATCGCTGCTAGACAATGGCAAGTAGAAAATAATGTTACTACCGCAGCTAAAGATACTCCCTATAATGTAGACCTCAATGGAGTTTTGGGTCAACCTACCATAGAGTTACACGGTACATTAGCCATCGATGGGGAGTCAGATATTTGGGATTTAGCAGTAGTCGATCCTGCTAATTATTTTTTAGAGAGTTTACGCCATCTTTTATCTCGATCGGGTATTAGTGTTAGTCGTGGCGTAGTTATCGATGAAGTAGCGGTAAAACCAGGAGAAAGCGAATTAATGGCAATTACATCTCCGCCTTTATCGGAAATATCGATCGAGATAAATCGAGAAAGTAATAATTTATATGCAGAAGCCTTATTAAAAATATTAGCCAAACAACTAAATTTAGATGAGATCGATGAAGTCTTTACAGAAATTTTAGCGGAATTAGGTATAGATGATTATAGTTTAGTTGATGGTTCTGGTTTATCCCGTCATAATTTAGTTACTCCCGAAACCTTGGTACAGACTCTAACTGTAATGGAATCGACACCAATGTTTGCCAGTTATCTCAATTCCTTAGCTGTATCTGGAGTCAACGGTACTTTAAAAACAAGATTTCTGCTGGACAATTTACAAGGGAATATTTTCGGCAAAACTGGTACTCTTTCAGGAGTCGCTAGCTTATCGGGATATATGTATTTACCTAACCAAGAAACTTTAGTATTTAGTATTGTAGTAAACAATTCCGATTTACCCAGTCGCAATTTGCGCCAAACGATCGATCGAATTGTTTTTTGGTTGAGCCGAATAAAACGATGTTAAAAAATTCCTGTATAAATAGCTAGGGGTAAAACCAAAAATCCGAGGGATATAGATACAGCTAACATCAAAGCAAAACTATAGACAAAAGGACTATAACGAGCATTCATCGCACCAATAGACTGAAAAGCACTCCAAATACCATGGCGGAGATGAAAACCAAGTAAAATCATTACTCCTAAGTAGCTGAAAGTATAAACAGGATCTTGAAACGTCTCGATTACCAATCTGGACAAGTCTCTTACTTCCGTTCCATTAATGATAGTAGGGTAGTATGTTCCAAACCTAAAAGTTAGTACATGAAAAATCAAAAATATTAGTAGGGTTAACCCCGTAAAAATCATAGTGCGGGAACTAATAGACTTTTTACTCGGATTTCCTGCACTTTTGAATTGAGCGTAATTTACCGATCGAGCTTGCTGCTTATTAATTTGAATTTTAATAGCGATCGTTGCATGGAAAATCACTAATCCCAAGAGGATAAATTCTACTAGGTTTAGCAAAATTCCCCCACTATTAATTAGGTGAGCTAACTGATTATAAAATGTTTGGCTGGCAAAAAGTGTCAGATTACCTGCCATGTGAATTAGGACAAAGAGACTGAGTCCTAAACCAGTAATACCAGTAATAAACTTTTTCCCAATAGAAGAATTATAAAAACCGATGATTTTTGATTGTTGCTCGTTCATAATGGTAGATATTAAATATTACCAATCAAATACAATAAAGCCATTCTTACGGCTACACCACTAGTTACCTGCTGGGGAATTAAACTGAGCTTGGGGTCATCCATGAGATCGGAAGTAATCTCTACTCCTCGATTAGTTGGGCCTGGATGCAAAACTTTAACTTCTGGTTTACATAATTTTAAGCGATCGCGAGTAATCCCATAATAATTATGATACTCTCTTAAACTAGGAATAAAGTTGCCGATCATCCTTTCTTTTTGTAACCGCAAAGTCATGACAAAGTCCGCATCGGTTAAAGCTGGTTCGAGTTGCCAATGAAGGAATAACCTATTTTTTTGCTCCCCTTCAACTATCTCTAAAAACAACTTGGGTAAGAGTGTCGGCGGTGCTGCTAAATGCACCTCTGCTCCAGCCATAGTTAAACTATAAATATTCGAGCGAGCTACCCTAGAGTGCAGAATATCCCCCACGATAGCTATTTTTTTCCCTGCCAATAATTCTAAGCGAGGATTTTCTCGAGCTAAAACTGAGGTAATAGTAAATAAATCTAATAAAGCTTGAGAAGGATGTTGATGTTGTCCGTCTCCTGCATTAAGTATACTCACTCCTGAGTTAAGACGATCCATTTCCTTGGCGATAGAGTGGGGGACTCCTGCGTGTTGATGACGAATCACCATAATATTAGCCCCCATTGCCAGATAGGTTTTCGCCGTATCTAAAATTGTTTCTCCTTTGGTTAAAGAAGATGAACCTGGAGCAAAATTAAGGATATCGGCAGAGAGGCGTTTAGCTGCTAACTCAAAACTACTACGAGTTCGCGTTGAAGGTTCAAAAAAGAGATTTGCTACTACTTGTCCTTGTAATGCTGGTACTTTTTTGGTTTTTCGAGATAATACCTCGCGAAAACTAGCAGCCGTCTGTAAAACAGTTTCATATTCGACGGGAGTAAAATCAGCCAGAGAAAGAATATGCTTTCTTGTCCAAGTATTTGTTACCATGAAACAGAAAATAGCAGAAGTTACAAAGCAACCATAGGTTATCAGTTTATCTCCCATTTAACAATTATTTTACGGTGCGGACTGCTACAGATGTCTTTCTAACCAATCACCCAGATCTCTTAATACTTCTTTGTAGTCCAAGTCATTGTGTAGCTCGTGGTAACTCTCTGGATATTCCTTTATTTCTTTATCGACAAAAGTTATCTTCTCAAAAAACAGACGATTATTTTTAGGTAGAGTTACTTTATCTTTACCAGCAGAAAGAATTAATATGGGTATTTGCCATTCTCCTGCGCGATCGTTAATTAAGGTAATAGTTTTAGTAAACTCAGTTGCCATTCTGGCAGTACCCATAGTGTGACGTAGAGGATCTTTGGTACAGGCTTCTACTACTTGGGGATCGCGAGAACTCAAACTAAAATCCATACCCAAGTCTAAAGAGAAACGAGGATAAATCCGAGACAGTATACGTCCGATAGTTAATCGCCACGCAGGAACACCTACTTCTCCTAAAGCTGGTGTCATCGCAATTACACCTTGTAATTGAGCTTGGGAATTTTTAATTTTTAATCCGTAATCTAAAACTACTGCTGCTCCCAAACTATGCCCTAATAAAAAGCAGGGATAGTCTTTTGTTTCGCTTTTAACTAGTTCGAGAAAAGCTGCTAAATCTGCTCTTAATTCTGCCCAACTGTTAATATAACCTCTTTGACCAGGAGAGCGTCCATTACCTCTTTGATCGTAAGCATAAACAGCAAAATCACGCTCTACTAAATATTTAACTATATTATTATAATTCCCGCTATGTCCTCCCAGTCCAGGAACGATAACCACTACTGCTTTAATTTTTTGTTCCTGATTTCGCCAACTTTGATAATAGAGACTAAGTTGATTAGCCCCGCTGAAATTCCCCTCTCTGCTTAGCATCGATGTTTTGATTGTTAATCTAGATTGTTTTCCGCAAAAAAAGCGATCGCTTTGTGGATAATGTTGCATAAAGGCGATCGCTTCTTTAGTTAATTTTTTCTAGTAATATTTTAGTTTATTTTAGGTTTAACTATACTAAGCTTGAAAAGTTTTGCGATAGCATTGTATTGCTTTGGTTTCTTTTCCTTGGGTAAGAAAAATATCGCCAATGATGCGATAAATATTAGTAGCATCGGGTTTGATTTCTAAAACTTTTAGATAACATTTAATTGCATCATCTAATTGACCATTTTGTCGTAAGACATCCCCTAATGCTCTATAAGCATTATTATAGTCTTCTTTTAGTTCGATCGCTCTTTGATAATTACCAATGGCTTCACTCAGTTTTTGTTGCTTGGCGTAAGCATTTCCTAAGGATAAATATACTCTTTCATTTTCATTATTAATAGCCAGAGCTTGCTGATAATACTCAATTGCTTCATCATAATTTTTTTGTTTCATCAAAGCATCTGCTAGCTTGATATATAAATTGACTGGTTTGGCTGTCTCGGAATCTTCTCCTTCAATTGTAATTTCTATTGCTTTTTTATAGGCTGCGATCGCTTTAGCTACGCTATCCTCTTTTTTCAGAAGAAGATCGCCATAGTTGCGATATATTCTTGCTGGTAAATCTGGTTTGAGTTCGATCGCTTGTTGATAAGCAGCAAGTGCGCCATAAGTTTTATTTTGCTTTCTTAAAACTTGTGCTAACTGAAGATAACCATTAGCATTTTCTGGTTTTAAACCGATCGTGCGTTGATAGCATTTTGTAGCTTCTGCCCAATTTTCTTGCTCTTGATATATTGCTGCTAATTTTGTTAGTGGTGGGGTGTAATCTGGCTTAATCTCAATTGCTTTTTGGTAGCTTGCAATAGATTCTGCCAACATTCCCTTTTCCCTTAACTCATTACCTTCGGTTAAGTTGGCTTTGGCTTTTTCGAGGGGTGTGTTTGCCGTGCCTTTTGCTGCTACTTTTTTAGCTGTAATCTGTTCTGTTGATTCGTTAATTTGCATAGTACTTTATTCCCTGGAATCTCTATATTTGGATCGATTTTAAAAGGATCTATATTAATAATATTGATTATCCTTGTTCTTTTCTTTAATCACACAAACAGGTTACACAGTAAGGGCAAGCTCTTCACGAACATTATTTCAGGTTATAACAATCTATTGTAATTGTTAAAAGATCGATAAGGCAGTTGAATTCACCCCAGGAAACATGATATTTCTTAGTAAAGATTATTAATAAGCGAGCGATTAAAAAAACTAACATTAATAAACATTCATTATTAATGTTTCGTGACTTGAAGATATAGAAGAAATAGCATACGACTTAATTGCAAGTTGGTGTAATTAGCTTCCAAATTTTCAATAAGTAGGAGCTTTATTAAGATGGACTGTCATCATTGTCAAAAAAACTGTCACTCAAATAAACAAAAACCTAGCTGGTGGAAGCGGTTGATTAGAAAGCATCGTCCAGAAACCCTGCTGGCTGTCGATGGTAATATAGCTTTAGTAGGAACGCCTAATGTGGGCAAAAGTGTTTTGTTTCATCGACTCACGGGGATGTATGTCGATGTTTCTAACTATCCAGGAACAACAGTAGAAGTAAGTCGAGGCATAGCTAAAATCAAAGAGCATCAAATTAGAGTTATCGATACTCCAGGAATGTATTCTCTAGTGCCAATTACTGAAGAAGAACAAGTAGCTAGAGACTTGCTGATCAAAGAATCATTAGACGTAGTGATTCATGTAGTAGATGCCAAAAACCTGGGACGGATGTTGCCATTAACTTTTCAGCTAATGGAGGCGGGATTACCTGTAATTCTGGCAATCAACATGATCGATGAAGCAGAACAATTGGGCTTAAAAGTCCAAGGGGAAGCTTTACAAATAGAATTGGGTATTCCTGTGGTATTGATGTCTGCTACTTTAAATCGAGGTATCAGAGAACTCAAACAAACGATACTTCAATACTTATCATCTCCGTCAGCAAACCCTTTAGCCGATCTAGAGGTAGCAAAATAATCGCTTAGATAATCTATACTTAATCTAGGAAAAAGCGATCGCCAAAAATCCCATACAGCTTGAGAGCAAGACTTTGCTACCAAGATTTTCGTCGAGTAAACCTTAGTTATTTTAGTAAATAAAAGCAGCCAAATTATGTTATCGCAAAAAACAATCGATCGCCTAAATCAACAAATCAATCTAGAAATTTTTTCTTCCCATCTCTATCTTCAAATGAGTTCTTGGTGCGCTTACAAATCCTTAGATGGCTGCGCCACTTTCCTGGCTCAACAGGCAGATGAAGAAATGACCCATATGCGTCGCCTACTTAATTATGTGCAAGAAACAGGTGGATTAGCAAATATCAGTGGAATGCAAGCACCGCCTACAGATTTTAGTTCTCTAACCGAAATGTTTGAGAAAATATACGAACACGAACAAATCGTTACTAGTAAGATTAATGACTTGGTGCATTTAGCCAATACCGAACAAGATTATGCTACTTTGCAATTTCTTCAATGGTATGTTGCCGAACAACATCAGGAAGAATTTTTATTCAAAGGCATCCTCGATAAAATCAAATTAATCGGTACAGAAGGACAGGGAATCTTTTTTATCGATCGCGAAATTGCTAATATGGCTGTTAATCGCACTCAAGAAACAACGGCTTTGACTCAGACTCAATAGAAGGCAGGGAAAAAGACTTGGTTACATTCTAAATATGTTAGCAGTAACGATGTCTGTTACCACTATGACCACATTTTCTTCTTCCTTTACCTCTTCGGAAGTTAGTATTTTGCTCTCGTGAAGCACCTGGGTAGGCAGATCTTGCTGCACAACGTTGAAAAGCAGATAAATGATTTTCTTGTGATGCTCGTTGTAAGTTTAAAAAAACTCGCCGAACATCGGGATACTCTGAGGTTAATGCTAACAACCTTTTATACATCTCCCCATTCTCAATTTCTGCGCGAACGCCAATCTGACAAGCTTCTACAACCGAAGCAGGTGCTGTAACCTTCTCTGCCCAGTTATCTACGGGAATCGGGATTTCATACTTACGAAATAAAAAGAGCAATGCCTGGATATGCCGTTTTTCGGACTCAAGAATATTAACAAACGGTCTAATCTTGCCAAATTTACTAATTACTAGTTCGTAAGTAGCACGGGCTTTGTATTCATCTTCCAGGGCTTCAATGAGGGCTTTTTCTAAATTTTCTACCATGATTTTTAACCCACAAGCTTAATTATTAATTTTCTTTGGTTTTACTAAAGATCTTAAGAAATAAGCAGGACACTTTAGGTCAAATTTTTTAAAGTTTTGTTTACCTTCAGAAGCTGTAAGCCGTAAGCTCCTTTATTAAAAAGCTTAAAGCTTAGAGCTTATAGCTAGGAGCGAAAGCTTGGTTACCAAAAGCAAATTTTGTCTTAACCTATGATGATTAGGAGTAAACCATATCTATGACAGCTACAACTTCAACTAATAATCTCAGCAACCTCTCTACAGAAGATGTAACCTCTCAGATGGGGCCATTTTTAAAAGAACATGGAGAGATTGAGATGATTCTTCCAGTAGTAATTGGCGTATTCGCTACCAGCCGATTTCAACTGCGAGGAGCAAATGCTTTGCTGGTTAACTTGTTGGTAGCAAGTTTAGCGCGTCAAATTTTTATTCACCTCAAACAAGAACAACCTCCAACGATAAATGAAAGCAATAATTCTCATTCAACGCTTCAAGAGGTAGAAGCATTAGAGATAAATCTTGAAGGGTATACCATCGCTCATGCCGTACCAGGAAGAGTTCGGC
Organism: Xenococcaceae cyanobacterium; assembly: GCA_051439545.1. Lineage (GTDB taxonomy): Bacteria > Cyanobacteriota > Cyanobacteriia > Cyanobacteriales > Xenococcaceae > JASJDJ01. The sequence goes on from JBFRWK010000202.1 coordinate 64,249, forward strand.
TGAAAATGCCACAGTTAACAATTGATGGTGATTTTGCCCGTCGTTTACAACAGGCTTTAAATGCAGATGAATATGTCGAGCGAGTGCGGATCAATCGTGCAGCAGCTTCGATCTCGATTAATTACGACAATCAAGGGTTATCTGACTGGGAGTTAGGTTTGCGTTTGATGAATATTATCAATACTATTCGACAAGACGATCGAGTTTCTGTTTGAGTTATTAGTTATTAGTCATTAGTCATTAGTCATTGGTTATTAGTATTTGAGTCAAGAAAGTGTCGCCGTGATGATTTCTTTAGTAACTCATGATCCTCGATCGCCAGAATATTATAAAAACCTGCTCGAAAATATTCCCTCTCTTGCCCATGTCTCGATCGAAGTAAATCCTTTTGAGGGAGAACCCCGTTTACAGGTAGCATCTACAATTAATAGTATAGTGGGCAATTCCAACCGTAGCGATCGCTGTTAAATAGGAAGGAGGATTAAATATTTGACCAATTCTTTAACCATAACTGATACATCTAAAATAGAACCTTGTTTAGTTCATCATATTCCAGGTAGAGTTAGGTTTCGCATCTACCGTTTACAATATGACTCAGACTGTGCAGCCAATCTTCAAGAATTCTTACTGACTCAACCTGGGATCGAGCGCGTGAGGATCAATCGTTTTGCTGCTTCGATCGTAATTAATTATCGTTACACTGGTGCTTCTTTATCTGACATTGCTTCTAATTTTACAACTTTAATTCCACAGGCAGCTAATTGTAAGGTGGGCAATGCTAATAAAAATAAAACTCCAGAAGTCGAACATTGGTCGAAGGTACTCCGCCGTCAAACAACCGAGTCTGCTTCGACTGCGTCTAGTTTAACTTTACCCGTCTTTACTACTATTATTAGTTGGTTGAGCAATCAATGGGGATTGACTTGGTTAAGACCGATCGCCCTTGTTAGTCTGTTAACTGTAACCTTACCCATAGCTAAAAGAGCCAGTGAAAGTTTATGGCGCGATCGCAAAATTAATATCGATTGCTTGGATTTACTGGCGGTGGGGTTGAGTTACGGACAGGGAAGATTGGCAACTCCTGCTTTGGTGATTACGCTACATGAATTAGGGGATTTGATACGCGATCGCACTGCCCGTTCTACCGAAACCCAAACTGCCGATCTCTTGGATGCCATCGGACATTTTGCTTGGGTATTAAGAGAAGGAAATCCCGTACAAATCCAAAGCGATCTTGTAGAAGTAGGGGAAACGGTAATTGTCTATCCAGGGGAACAAATTCCCGTCGATGGAGAAGTTCTCAAAGGGTTAGCTACAATTGACCAACAGCAACTGACTGGGGAATCGATGCCCATTGTTGCCGATGAAAAAACGATGGTTTACGCTTCAACCTTAGTTCGTTCTGGGCAAATCTATATTCGTGCCGATAGGGTAGGCAAACAAACTCGTGCTGCTGCCAGTCTCGAATTACTCCAAAATGCTCCCGTACAGGATACCCGCATGGCAAACTATGCAGCCCAGATAGCAGACAAGTTGATTTTACCTTCTTTGGTTTTAGCTGGTGTTGTCCTCGCCATCACTAAAGAAACCACAAGGGCAGCTTCGATCCTGACTTTAGATTTTGTAACGGGTATCCGGGTTTCCATGCCCACAGCATTTTTAGGAGCGTTGAACCATAACACCCGTCATGGTATTTTAGTCCGCAGTGGAAGAACTATCGAACAATTAGCGGAAATAGACACCGTCGTCTTTGATAAAACGGGAACTTTGACCCAAGGACAATTAACCGTTGTAGGAATTCAAACTATTCCAGGGAGAATGTCAGCCCAAGAAGTGTTAACTTTAGCTGCTGCTGCCGAACAAAGGATCGCTCATCCCGTAGCCGAAGCAATTTATCATTACGCTCAAAGTCAAAATATCGATATTCCCCATCGCGGAGAATGGAATTATGAAGTTGGTTTGGGTATGCGAGCGATCGTAGAAGATAAAGAAGTTTTAGTCGGGAGCGATCGCTTTTTAATTCAAGAAAAAATTAGTTTAGAATGCCTAGAAGTTGAATCTTTTCCTTTAGATCGTAGATGCGATTTGGAAGATAAATCTGTTACTTCTCATTGGTTATCTTTAATCTACATTGCTTGTGATGGCAAGTTACAAGGGGTAATTCAATATGCCGATCCCCTCCGCTTAGAAAGTCCTGCTTTGATAAAATCTCTGAAAGCCTCTGGGCGAGAAATCCATTTATTGACGGGAGATAACCACAACAGGGCTAAAATAGTAGCAGAAGAGTTAAATATTCCCTTTTCTCAAGTCCATGCTCAAGCTTTTCCCGAACAAAAAGCTGCGATCGTTCGCGATTTAAAGCTGGCAGGTAAAACTGTGGCATTTGTCGGTGATGGCTTAAATGACTCGGTTGCACTGGCATATGCGGATGTTTCTATTTCTTTTGCCAATGGTTCGGATATTGCCAGGGAAATAGCTGATGTAGTGCTGATGAATGACGATCTATCCACTTTAACAGAAGCACTCGATATTGCCCAGGAAACCAAGAAATTAATCGAGCAAAATACGCTACTGGTGGTTGCTCCCAATTTAATGGCTTTAGGTTTAGCTACTAGCGTCGGTTTAAATCCCCTCATCGCTACAGTAGTTCATAACGGTTCGGCGATCGCTGCTGGACTAAACAGTCTTCGTCCTCTGGTACAACATCAGTTGGAGGAACAAAATTACTGGGATTTCCAGTAAAATCAATCAATTACAGGAGAAACTAAAAATATGGCACAAATTCAACAATTAGGAAATTCTGTCCTCAACCAAGTTAAAAATGCTTACATCAATCATCCCCTAAAAACTCTAGCCATTGGCGTAGGAGTAGCAATTGTCGCACCTACAGTATTACCTCTAGCCAAACCCCTTGCCAAAGCAGCCATCAAAGGTGGCGTGAGTATATATGAAAAAACTAAAAGTGCGATCGCCGAAACAGGGGAAGTAATCGGCGATATTGTTGCCGAAGCCAAAGCAGAAGCAGCAGCCGAACAAGCTAAAAAAATAAGTGTAGCAGAAGGGTTGATAGCTACATCCAATGCTAATCCAGATATTCAAGATAACTAATAAGTTAATTGTTTCGAGCTAGTCTGACTTTGCTTGGTTTGACTAGCCCTAGCTGCTTGTTGCCAGATTTTAGTTAATTCAGTGCTTGAAGAATTGACTGGTAATGTATTACTTTCTGGGTAAAGAGATAAACTATTCTTAATTGCTGATTTCAAAAACGGTCTGCCTAATTTTGTTACCGCAGGGACGATGAGAGAACTTACCGCGATCGCACTCAGTCCTGCTAAGGCGACAGGATGACCTCCATGACCATCTTCAATAATTTCTTTGAGGTGAAACGAAAGTACGGATTTATCCCAATGAATTAATGACATAGTTTGATTCCTCAATAGCGATCGAATTCAAAAGTTAGAACAGTTTTTATTTCCATCTTGGTTTAAGTTTGTTTGCCCAATCTCAAAGTTCATCACCTAGTTTTTTCTGTAACTATTTGAGAATTATTGTTTAGCAGTTATTATGCTTAATGCAATTTAAGCGACAAAACATTCTGGTATTATTGACTAAAAATTAAGTAATAATACCTTCGATCGGGCTGAATCAGTACAACTAAACCAAATTGGGTTCGATTTAATCTCTAAGATTAATGATAATAAATTTCAATAAATTGTCAAGAGTTGGAATTAAAAACTTAATCGATCGTTGTTATAGTGAAGTATCGCAGTACGTTAATCTGTTAGGACAAGTCGATCTAATTGTTCGTAAGTAATCACCTAATCACCTAATCAGTGTCCTAATCTAAGTGTGTAGTGCTATATTTTTTAAATTATTAGTGTCTTTTGTCTGTGTTTGACTAGGCGATCGAGTTCGATTAGTTCTGGATCTTCAATACCTTCGGCTAATAAACCCTGCACCGTGGAACTAAGATATTCCGCAGACGAACCTAAAAAACCTTTGGCAGTAGCTAAAGAACAAACCAGTTTTTCTGTAGATAAATTGTTGACATACACTGGATGGTAGGGATTAACAGTAAAAGTCAAAACGGGTATATCTTGGTTGCCATCATTAGCTGCCAACCAAGTAGGAATATAAGAACCCACTACCATTTCCCTGCGCCACAACAGCAGCAATTCTGCTTCTAAATTATCGTCAACGGCTAGACGATAAGCAATTCCTTGACAGAAATTTCCTTGTTCTAAACCCAAAACTAAACCTGGATTATCGATCGTTCCCCTCCCTACTGGTGCAAGTAAGCAAAAACGCCTTTGCCAAGCATTAAGGGTAACTACACGACGTTCTAAATAATCGAATAAAGGATTCCAAATTAGCGAACCATAAGCAAAAATCCACAGTTCTTTGGTAGGATTTTGTTCTAATGTGGTTCTGATGGATGCGAGTAATTCTTCATCGCTCAAAATTTTGAGATTTAATTCTGGATGTGCCAGCAGTTTTTGTAGTAGTTTTGATTCAAGAACCTGGCGATTTAACACTATTTCCCTAAATAAAGTCAATCATAGTCATTTAGTTTAGCAATTCTTGGATAGAGAGATTGCAACTATAGTTACTTATTTAAGTTTTTACTTCTCGATAAGCTCGATTAATTAGGGTACGCGCAACAGTTTGAATTCCTGTATGTTCAAAATAATTAGTCGTACCATCTAAAAACGCTGCTAAATAATCTAATTTATCGTCAGCAACTTCAATAAAACTGCCTAATCGATAGGCAAGAGATTCACGAGTGATACCAGCAGAAGAGATTAAATTAGTCATCCAGTTAGCTGTTGTGTTAAAACTTTCATTGATAAAAGTCCGTTTATCCGAAGTAGGAATTAATGGACTGACTGCATTGAAAGCGGGATCTCGATCTAGATTATCTTTATTTTCTAAATCAGTTATTACTCGTGGAACAAAGTTAGTACCAAGAGGAAGTACTCCATCAATACAAACTAAAGCTACCATTCGCATCAAAGCTTCTTTTTGGTAATTTTCTCTTAAAGAAGTAGCAAACTTGCTTGGGTTGAGGGTTATACCATTAAGTTTACAGTAGGCAATTAATTCCGCTACGAGTTTGATTCTTAAATCGACACTTTGAACCAAATCTGCTTAATAGTGTAAGTTTATCTAAAAACGGAATAAAACGAAAAGCGTCACCTATTTTATCGGCTAAAGCTGCTGCTGCAACGGCTTTGTCTGTAGCGTCTACAGTTCGATAAAGCCAAATAGCAGTTTGATATCCAAGTTGTCGCTCGTTATAAAGAGCGATCGAGCGATCGCGAATTTTGGCAACTTTTTTCTTTTTTGTTTCTCCTCTAATCGCAGTAATTGTGTTATCAAACCCAACTAAATTTTCCCACTTACCTTATTAATATGCGCGATCGCAATTCTGGTTTAATTCGCAACGAAGTAACTACCAATGTTTATGTATGGGGTGCATTACTAATTTGCACTGGTTTATTACTCTCGTCGGTTTATGTACCAGGACTTTCCGATGCCCTGCAAACCGTCAACCCAGGTTTAAATGGTTGGGGACTAGCGATCGCGATGAGTTTTATTCCCGTAATTATCGGACAAATTGTCAAGTTGGTTAGAACTAGAAAAACACTCAAGAATTAAATCAAGCTGTAAGGGATAAGCTATCAGCTTACTTTTTACTTTTTACTAAGTCTCTCGTTAGTTTTGAGAATTGGTAGTAGCTAACTGAGCGATCGCTTTGAGAAAATTACTAACATCTAGGGGTTTATTAATATGACGATCGAATCCTGCTGCGAGGCTTTTTTGTTGTTCGGAATCAGAGGCATAAGCTGAAAAAGCAATGGCGGTAAAATTTTCTTTTTGAATGGTAGGCAACTGTTTTATTTTTTGAATCAACTCATAACCATCCATACCAGGCATTCCAATGTCGCTAACTAAAATATCTGGTTGAAATTGCTCGATTACATCTAAAGCTTCTGTTGCCGATGCTGCACCTTTGGTTTTTACACCTTCATTTTCTAAAATAAAAATCAATAAATCTCTGGAACTATCATCATCATCGACTATGAGTGCTTTGACTCCTTCAAGATTTGTTCCAGTTTGGGGCAAGTTGCTGGTTGGTGCTAAATCATCTTTAGCATGGAGTAGGGGTAAATAAACACTAAAAGTTGCCCCCAGTCCCAATCCTGGGCTAGTCACACTGACAGTTCCTCCATGTAGTTCGACTAAATGACACACGATCGCCAGTCCTAGCCCTAATCCTCCATTGGCTCTAGTTTTGGCGTTTTCTGCCTGACGAAAATAGTCAAAAACATAGGGTAAAAATTCTGGCTCGATCCCTTTGCCTGTATCTTTAATTTGCACCCTAACTCTCCCATCTATAGAAGTTAGCTCGATATCTACTCTGCCACCATTCGGGGTAAATTTGATCGCATTAGTCAGCAGATTCCAGATGACTTGTTGCAGACGAGTTGAGTCCCCTCGAACTAAGTCTACATTTTCGTCTAAATTAGTATTAATCTGAATTGTTTTAGCCTGGGCAGCTAATTTCACCGTATCTAAGGCATTTTTGACGATAGTGCTTAATTTTACTGGAGCAGCTTGTAATTCTATTTTTCCGCGAATAATCCGCGAGATGTCTAAAATGTCTTCAATGAGTTGGGATTGCAACTCAGCATTACGCTGAATAATCTCTGCTCCCTTTTTCATTTGAGCTTCTGAAAGCGTACCACTTTTTAATAATTGCGACCAACCGACAATCGGATTTAAAGGGGTTCTTAATTCGTGGGAAAGAATTGCTAAAAATTCATCTTTGGCACGATTAGCTGCTTGAGCTTCTTCTAGTAGTTTGGCTCTTTCTGCTTCGACTTGTTTAATTTTGGTGATATCTCGCAGGGAGACTACATGAGCATCTGCTCCCTGCCATTGAATCTGACTGACTCGCATTTGGGCTACTAAAGTTTGCCCCAAACTTTGAGGAATATCTACTTCTAAATAGTCCCCATTGACTACAGGAAAACCCAATGGCTCGCCAATCAATTCTGTCTGGGATTTGCCAAATAGTTCTAAAGCTGCGGGATTGATAAATTTAACTATTCCGCGCTTATTGACTACAATAATTCCATCGGCATTATCTATAATGAGTTGTTGTAGTTGCTGTTCTGTTTCTGCGGTGCATTTTGCTAGTTGAGAACAAATATGTCGTTTTCCTAATGCCTCAGAGACTGCGGTGGGTAATTGAGACAAATCTGTTGAGGGGATGTAATCGGTTGCTCCTGCTTTCATTGCGGATACAGCAGTCCGAATGCTGGCTTCTCCGTTGATGACGATCGCGGGCAGATTTAATTTATACTCTAAGAGCAACTTAAAGACTTCGGTTAATGTAGGTCGAGCTAGACCCCCATAGTACAGAATTATATCTAATTCAGGAGAAAGGCGATCGCGATATTCTTGGGCTGTGGTGGCTAGTTGCCAATTAACAGTAAATCCTGCCTCCCTTAAAATTTCTATTATGGCTGCTGCTGCTGGGGGGGAATCGTGCAAAATTAAGATAGCAACTGTTTTTGAAATAGATTTATTTGCTGGAAAAGATTTTCTTAAATTATTTTCTGCTTCTGACATTGTTATCTCGATTATTCTTTGCTTGAATTATCTAAGTTGCCGTTAGTAGATTGTTCAAACGATCTATTTCGTCAGCATCGGCAAAAGTAGGATTGCCCGTCAAAATACCCGTAACATTGCGCAATGGTTTACCCAAGTGCATTCCCCGACCGTCTATTAAAAACTCGCGAATATCTTTATCATGTTTAGAACCACGCATTTTAAGAACTGCTAATCCTCGTTTAATCTCTCCATATATCTCAACATAGCGTAATAAAATAAACCTGTGCCAGCTTAAATAAAGTTGCTCTAACCTGACCGATATCTGGCACATAACTAAAAATTGCCCCTAATGAATCCATAGTCACTCGCTTAGCATCAACTCGATCGATCGCATATCTCAGACGAGATAATAATGGTTCGAGGTCGTATTCGCCACTAACTAAAGGCATATTGCGATCTAAGGGAGAAGCATCCACAAAACACCATTTGTTTTCTGTTTCCCATTGAGAAATATTCCAATTAAAACCGCGCATATTTTTTCGTAACATTTTGGGTGGTTCTTCAAAAGAAACAAACACGCCGTTTTGCCCTTGTTTTATTCCTTCAGCCAAAAATTGAGTAGCAAAGATTGTTTTTCCACTCCCCGCAGTTCCCGAAATTAGTGTAGTTCTTCCTTCTGGTAATCCCCCTTCGGAAATAATATCAAAACCCGATATTCCTGTGGCAATTTTGGCTAATAGATCTTGCTCTTGTTGTCGATTCATTATTCGCTCGGTTTAATAGTAATTAATTATAAGCTGTGAGCTTACAGCTAATAAAATATAGCTTACTCAATTGATGGAGAAGACTTAGGAGAAAGATTAAGAGCAAAATAAAGGACTTCGTTATTAGAGAGATCGCCAATGATTCTTTCTTCGGGTAAAGGTAGTTCTTTAATTAGAGTAGGGGTAATTAAAATTTTTTTGGCTTCGGCAATTTCGGGTAATCTGAGCAAATCGATAATTTCAACGCTACTGTTTGGAGGCAATTCGCGATCGCAAAATGCCTGTAAATTAGCTCTCGCCCTCCGACTTCTGGGCGTGTCTCCACTTACATATAGTTTGAGAATATATTTTTGACACATTAAATAAGTTTATTAAAAAAGCTGGAATAAATAATTATTTCAACATCTTAGTCCGATGAGGAAAAATTCTGATAGTTAGAAGCCAAATTAATTTTATTGAGTCCAATGTAGTATTTACGGTAGTAAGCTGCGATTTTACCCATTAATTCTAAGAGTAAATAGCGTCCCTCGATGGTAAACACTCTAGTTTTACTATGACCCAAATCTTTTTGTTTTTGTTTTAATACGGCGGTGTGCAGGGATATTATATCTCTAGGAGTGGCTTGAAGATAGCCCAACTGTTCGGCTAAAACATGAATTTGCTTAGTTAGTTCGTACTCTACTTTATAAATTTTTTGTTCTACTAGGCGATCGATTAATTGATGATATCGTGTTTCCAATTCAGCAAACACATCGGGCATTCTTTCTTTTAAAGAATCGATATACTGGCTATTAAAGCTACTGGTATCTGTCAATACCCGCATTTCTCACAAACAAGGCGATCGCTTATGACGGAAGCCTTACCATATCTAGGTTTGAGCCTGTTATTCACGCCTGCTGTCAAACGACAGTCTGTTGTTAGAGTTCCATCCTGCATCAGAATCAATTAGACTTTGAACAAAAATCAATTTACTTGGCGTAAATATGACGCAAATATATTTATTTTGTAATAAATATATTTAGATATCGCCATTTAAATAAGCACAGCGAAGTTTTAACATCTGAGGCACATTATGGGAGTTCCATTGTGCGCCAATAATCTTAATTCTTGAACCTATCTGTTTAATCCAAGACTCTACTGAACCAGAACCAATACAAATACCAAGTTCTTGATAAAGTTGATAATCGGGAATTCTGGATGAGTGTTTGCGAAGATAATTTTGGAAGTTTGTAGCTTGTTTTTTTTCGAGTTCATTAAATTGAGCGATCCCGCAGGGATCTGGCTTCGCCAGCGCGCATCATTGACTAAACCTTGCCAAAGATGCTTTTCAACCTGTCTTATCCTTCGATTACTTCCTCCCACTTTATGAAGATTCTCGATTAAGTGATACCAATCTAAAACTTCTCTTCTTTGCCCTTGTTGACCAATCTGCTCGATTAAATTCCACACGCCATCATGACCATCTCCCAGACAAGTTATATTTCTACTCAGAGGTTGTTGATTAACCCAGTTGAGTAAACCTTGATTATCTTGAAAAAATGCCATTCCTGCTCGGTCGTGAATTTTAACTGCTTTGTAGTTTTTCCATTCACTCTTGTGTCCCAATGGGGTTCTGAGTCTAACTGTACCACCATCTACACTTAAAGCACTGGCTCTTTTAGTAATCTTTGGTTCTGGTAACTGATAGCTATTCACTATTCGATGTTGCGTACTGTGAGGAATTTTTATCCCAGTTAAAATCTGAAGATCTTTTTCTGCATTGAGGAAAGATTCATTGCCTACAAGTAATAGGCAACATTTTTCCAGGTGAGGGCTTAAACGACTTCCTTTTCTCAGCTTTAGTCTGATTGCTTGTTTACTAGAAATAATAATTTGACCGATACAGGTTTTTACTCTTCTCTCTCTTCCTACTTTTTTGCCTCCTGCTGTGTGAAAAAAAAATTACCTATCTCTGGAGCTACTGTTTCTAGCAGGTGTTCTCTAACACTCAACTCTATACTTTCAAATGTTTTTAATTCTCTTGTTGGAGTATTTTTGTATAAGATCTCTGCTACCTCTTTCAGTTTTTCTTCGACTCTTGCTTGTTCTTCTGGTGTCATCTTTTTGTGAAGTAAATCTATCTTTCTTTTGACACCATATTACTTTAAGTATTTTTACTCACTGCAAAAGTGGGATGCTCCCGATTGGCTTCTAATAATATTCCATCGGGAGTGAGTAAGCCAATAAATTGAAAAGTCTGGTCAAAAATAGCGCGAAATCGTCTTTCAGTTTCTAATAAGTTCTGAAATAATTGCTGTCTTTGGCGATCGATTTTATTTAATTTCCTGGCTAGCCACCAGATAATTCCCCCAAAAATCAGCATCTCCAGTATAATTCTCAAGGCAATAATCAATTCTAAGAAGTTAAGATTGCCTCGAAATAACCACCAAAACAGCCAACCCAAAAGAGGAGGAATAGTTATCACCAGAGGCAGTAACCAACGAGCCATCAACCCACCCGCTTCATCCTTAGTAATAACTCGCATCCAGCCTTTGTCGGCACGAGTAACTAACAATGCATAACTGAGTAACATAAATCCGATACAAGTGTGAATTGCCATGCCTGTAGCCGAACCCATACTGTAAAATAAATTTATGTCGTAGATATGAGCGATCGCACTAACTAAGGCGATCGCTTTGACAAGAAAGGCTAATAGCGGAGTTGAGTAACTAATTGAGCTTCGGGCTTTTGCTCTAAGGCTGAGTCAGAGATAATACTCCTGCACCATCGATCTAGATTGTTTCTTTTTCTATTGTCGGAGATTTTTTAGAAAATGTTTGTATGGTGGTTGGTGGTTAGTTGTTGGTGGTTAGTTGTTGGTTGTTCCCTACTAATTACTCATTACTCACTACTCACTACTCATTACTATCTCCCTAAGTCCCTAAACCAAAACTATTTAATAAAGTTGAGCTACTTACTTTCTGGCATGGGTCTTCCTTTGGTTTCTGGCAAACTAGGATAGGGTCTGTAAGGCATGGGGATATACTGTACCGAGGGTCTACCGCCTGAGGGTTGGGGATATAATTCCATTAAATTGTAAATAGATTTGGGTAATCCCACGGTTATAGGTAAACCGATTTTGCTGGCTTGTTCTACAGAAATAGGACAATCGTGAGTAATTTTTCCTGTAGTTAAGAGATCGATAATTCCTTCGATATTTTCAGGATCGATTTTAGGTTTGGGGATTTCGTCTTTGAGTAAAGTACGCACAAAACTTTGTACTTGCGCGATCGCTTTTTCTGACAAATCCGCCATAATTAAAGTTTGGTCATCAATCTTCTCGATGGGTTTGCGTTCTACTACTTTTAAAATACTCGCTGCTGCCATATTACCCAACTGCGGATCGACAGGGCCTAACACGGCATTGGCATCCATGACAATTTCATCGGCAGCTAAAGCCAACATTGTCCCGCCACTCATGGCATAATGAGGTACAAACACAGTTACTTTTGCAGTATGACGGATTAAAGCCCTAGCAATTTGTTCTGTGGCTAAAACCAAACCCCCAGGGGTATGCAGAATCAAGTCTATGGGGGTATCGGGAGGAGTAAGGCGAATAGCCCGCAAAACTTGTTCCGAGTCTTCGATCGAGATGTAGCGAGAAAGAGGAATACCCAGTAAACTAATTGATTCTTGCCGATGGATTAATAAAATAACCCGACTTTTGCGTTTTTTTTCAAATTCTCTAATAGCTTGTATTCTCTGTGATTCTATCCGACGGCGTTGGATGACGGGTTGTAAAGAAGAAATAGCGAGAAATATCCAGAAAAGATCGAAGAAGTTAAAGTTCATATTTTGTTGATGGTTGTAATTAATTGGTAGGGTGGCATCGGGAGCGGTTCGCGAACCGCCCTTACTTTTCAGCAAAATCTCCTGGTTTGGCACCAATCCAGCGATCGCCTTTTAATTGGACGATCATTAACATGGCAGGTTCATCTCCTACCGTACCTGAAAGATGACCTTGTTTATCATCTGCATTGGGTTTAGTATTTTGGTCTGCACCGAAAGATATTTCCCCTACACCCATTTCCACGCGCTTGCCGTCCATAGTTTCTACAAACCAGCGTCCCGATAAGGGAATAATCCACTGGGGTTGAGGATTTTCGTGCCATTCCCCTACCCAGTCTACGGGAAGTTGGGCAAACAAAATTTCTGCATTATTAGTAAGCAAGCGATTATTCCACTGCGGTGCAGCATCACCCCCCATACTTTCTTTGGCAAAGTCGGTTAACTCACAAAGGGTTTGATGAGTTGTCCCAGCATCGTCAGTCCACACGTGCCAATAGGTTAATTTGGGTTGGTTTTGAGATTCTTGATTCATAGTTAAACTTATCTGGGAAAAATAGCAAATTAGGTAGTGGGTAGTGGGTAGTGGGTAGTGGGTAGTGGGTAGTGGGTAGTGGGTAGTGGGTAGTGGGTAGTGGGTAGTAGGTAGTGGGTAGTGGGTAGTGGGTAGTAGGTAGTGGGTAGTGGGTAGTGGGTAAGCTGGTAACTGATAACTGTTTGACCCCTAACACCTATCACCTCATCTTGGTTTTATATTTATTTACACCCACCTACTTAACTACTAAACTAACTGAACGATAATATCGATTAATTTAGGAATATTAATTGGTTTAGAAATATGACTTTGATAGCCAGCCTCTAAAGAATGTTGACGATCGACTTCTCCCGCATAAGCCGTCAGGGCGATCGCTGGGATATTTTTCCCTTGGGGTAAGGCGCGAATTTGCTTCATTAGAGTATAGCCATCGATTTGGGGCATTCCAATATCACTCACGATTAAATCGAAAGTAGAATTTTTTATGGCTGCTAGAGCCTCAGATGCCGATTTTACTGGAGTCACCGTTGCCCCTTCTTGTTCTAAAACCAAAGTGAGTATATCTCGCGAGTCTATTTCATCTTCGATGACTAATACTCTTAGATTATTAAAGCGATCGGGCTTAACCGCTTCTAGGGAAGAGTTGTTATTCCCTCGATCGGTATTTGGTGTATTCATAAGTGGTAATTTTACGCTAAAAGTAGCTCCTTGTCCTTCTCCTGGGCTGGTAACAGAGACACTACCACCATGTATTTCTGTTAAATGACGGACAATTGCCAAACCCAAACCCAATCCGCCAAATTTGCGAGTGGTAACATTTTCTGCCTGACGAAAGCGATCGAATACATAGGGTAAAAAGTCTGAAGCAATCCCTTGTCCCGTATCTCGGATTTTCATTAATGCTTGGTTTTCAACTCGCTCTAGGGTTACGTTTACTTGTCCGCCTTCTGGAGTAAATTTAATTGCGTTAGAGAGTAAATTCCAGACTATTTGTTGTAAACGCCTTGCATCTCCAGAAACCTGACCGATGTTTGGTTCAAATTCGGTGGTAATTTGAATTGATTTTGCTTCGGCAGATAGTTGCACTGTTGCCAATGCGGATTTAATAATCGATTCTAAATTGAGGGGAGTGACTTTAAGCTCTAATTTACCCCGCAAAATACGCGAGACATCTAAAAGATCGTTGATTAACTGCACCTGCAATTTAGCATTACGTTGGATAATTTCGATTCCCTGGGTGGTTTTTTCTGCGTCCAGTCTGCCCGTAGCCAGCAGTTGCGACCAACCTAAAATAGGATTGAGGGGGGTACGTAATTCGTGAGAGACGATCGCCAAAAATTCATCTTTAAGGCGGTTTGCTTGAATTAAATCTTCTGTTTGTTCCCGTAGTTTTTCTTCTAATTCTTTAATTAGGGTAATATCTGTATTCGTGCCATACCATTTGAGAATTTTACCTTCTTTGTTGCGTAGTGGTCTGGCTCTGCCCAAAAACCAGCGATAAGTACCATCTTTCTTCCGTAAACGAGCTTCTATGTTGTATTTTTTGCCAGATTTTATTGCTTCTGTCCAGTTTTGCTTAACTCGTTCGAGATCGTCGGGATGAACGATTATTTCCCAACCTCGATCTTTCATTTGTTTTAGGGGAATCCCAGTAAATTCTTTCCAACGTCGATTGACATAATCTACCTTTCCATCAGGCAATGCCGTCCAAATTTGTTGGGGAATTACTTCGGTAATTAGTCTTAACTCATCTTCGCTTTCTTTTAAGGCTTGTTTGCTGGCTTCACGGTCTGTAATATCAATCCCAGAAGGAATTAGATATTCTACTTGACCTTCTACATCGAATAGAGGAATTAAAGAAAAGTCAATTAAAATATATTTTTCCGCACCCAGTCGAACTTTAACGTCATAATGAACATTTTCCCCCCTAGCTGCTCTAGAAATAGCATTATTTAACTGTGCCTGAATCTGAGGATCGTAAGACCACCAGTAAGTTTCGGTAAAATGTTTATTAATTACATCATCTAGTTGCAAATTAGCAGCATTAAGAGCGGTACGATTGACTTCGATTAAGATCCCATCGGGAGTCAATACGCCGACAAAGCTAAATAAACTGTCGAGAACTCGTCTTAAATGCCTTTCGCTATTTCGTAAATTTTCTTCAATTAATTTGCGTTCGGTTATATCTAGGTTAATTCCACTCAAGCGAATTGGTTTTCCTTCCTCGTTACAAGTTACATTACCAATACCTAACAGCCAACGAACTCCCTTTTGAGGATGAATAATCTGAAATTCCGAGCGAAATTCCTCAGATTCCCCCGCTAAAACTGCTTTTATTTCTCGATCGAGCGTTTTTCTATCTTCTAAATGTATAAATTTTTCCCAATCTTGATAGATTAGTGAACCTTGTTTTGGGTCGAGTCCATACAAATCGTAGTTTTCAGGCGACCAAATAATTTCTTCTGTGGCAATATTCCAATCCCAAGAACCAGCTTTGGCACTGGATAATGCTAGTCGTAGTAGTTGTTCGTTTGCTTTTAGTTTCCTTTCTGATTCTTTTAGTGCGGTAATATCTCTAGAAATACCAATAACCCCCAAAACACTTCCTGTAGCATCGCGCCATGGATATTTACTAGTTAAGAGCATCCGCGTTGTTTGTTTTAATGGTATTTCTTCTTCATAAGAAACAAATTTTTGTTCGGTGATAACCTGCCGATCCATTTCCATTATCGATCGCGCAATTTGGGGGGGGAATAATTGAGTATCATCTTTTCCCAACATCTCGCCGACAGTAATACCCAGCCAATTGGCAGCAGCTTGGTTGGCATTTACATAGCGTCCCTCTAAATCTTTGACTACGATTACATCGGGTGTATCGCTGATAATAGATTGTAGAATATTGTTAGTTTTGACTAATTCTGCTTCAGCCCTTTTGCGATCGCTAATATCTTGGACTGTCCCCATCATGCGGACTGGTTCGCCTTCAGAGTTATAAAACCCTTTGCCCTTGGCAGCTATCCAATGAACGCTCCCGTCTGAGATTATTACACGATATTCAATACTGTAATCTGTTTGATTCTGCAAGGCTTGTCTGATGGCTACGTCTGTACGAGCGCGATCTTCAGGATGAAGAGTATTGAGGAAGATTTGATAATTGATTTCCGCTTCAGGATCGAGTCCAAATAACTTTTTACATTGGAGAGTAAACTCTAAGTTATCCTTAGTCAAATCCCAAAACCACATTCCCAACTCAGAGGCTTCTGTAGCTAGTTGTAACTTGAGTAAGGTTTCTTCGTGTTGGCTGCGTAATTGATGCTCGGCGATCGCTCGATTAACTTCTAAAATTAATTTTTCAGGAGTAAGTTTACTTTTAGTCAGATAATCTGTCGCGCCTAATTTGAGAAACTGAACTGCTATATTTTCATCTCCCTGTCCAGTTATCACAATTACAGGGGGTAGTGTTTCTTTAGACTGCTGTTGCCATAGATTCAACCATTCCAACCCATCCATATCGGGCAAGAGATAATCCAATAAAATTAGGTCTGGTCGCTCCTCGCCAACTATGGTAAAAGCTTCTTCCCCTAATTCAGCTTCAATAAATCTGTATCGATACTCTGAATCCCTTTGCAGATAACGTCGATATACGCTTCTGTCTTCAGGATTATCTTCAATGAGCATTACCTTTCGCTGACATACCATTTGCGCCGATGATGTTGAGTTAGAAGCGCGATTTAAATCTTTACTCATATAGCAATTTTATTTAAGTTGCGAGAGTTCTTGCAACTATATGTTTTTAAGTTATCTGTCTTTTATTATTTGTTTGTTTTTTTATCCTATTTCTCACTGCTAAAAATTACTTCAACTACTTACCAATTTTAATTTAGATTAGGAGCTGTTTTGTAGGCGATCGCGCTTTTAATTTATTAAGATAAATTTTTTATCTTTTTGATTACTTTTATTAATTTCGATAATAAATAGTATAACTTTTAATTTTTAAATAATTATCTCAAAATTATAATGACATTTTTCACCTTACTTTTGACTTTGACCTTTAAACTTCCATCTAAAGATAGATTTATTGAACTTGCTGAATTGTAATACGATAATATATTTTTCCTTAAAAAAAGCTTAGAGCTTATAGCTTAAAGGCTTAGATCTGACAGCTTAAAAATCATCTCATGGCTAAACTTTGCTTACGGCTTGGCGGTTGAAAAGCGCGATCGATTTCTTGGAGATCTTCTGTTGTGAGTTTAAGATCCAATGCTGCGCGATTTTCTTTTATATGCTGAGGATTGGTAGCTTTGGGAATAGAAATAACATTATCTTGATGCAACAACCAACTAAGAGCGATTTGAGTTGAGGTAGCATTATGTCTACTCGCGATCGCTTTTAATTGAGAATCGTTAACAAAAGCTCTTTGTTCTACGGGAGAGTAAGCCATTACGGGAATATTTCTTTGTTTGCACCAAGGCAATAAATCCCATTCAATCCCGCGACGC
This sequence comes from Xenococcaceae cyanobacterium, assembly GCA_051439545.1. Taxonomy (GTDB): domain Bacteria; phylum Cyanobacteriota; class Cyanobacteriia; order Cyanobacteriales; family Xenococcaceae; genus JASJDJ01. Next base: position 81,492 of record JBFRWK010000202.1, read on the forward strand.
TTTAAGTTATAAAGTACTTGATTGGTGGCTATTTCCTTACCTCCAGGTAAAGACTCTGCCTCTTTCATATCATCGGTATCGAAGTTACTTACCCCATACTCTAAGATTTTTCCTGCTTGTTTGAGATGTTGCAATGCTTTTAAAGTTTCTGAAAGGGGAATCGATCCGCGCCAATGAAGTAAGTATAAGTCCAGATAATCTGTTTTTAGTCTAGATAAAGAGCGATCGCAGGCTTTAATTACTCCATCATAACTGGCATTGTAAGGATAAAATTTACTAACTAAAAATATTTCATCTCGACAACCAGAAATAGCTTCTGCTACTACTTTTTCTGCACCACCTTCCCCATACATTTCCGCCGTATCGATTAACCTCATGCCTAATTCGATTCCTAACTTTAACGCATCTATCTCCGCTTGTTTTTGGCTGGCTTTTTCCCCCATGCGCCATGTTCCCTGTCCGAGTATGGGTATTTCTCTTCCCGATGGTAACTGTAGTGTTTTCATAGTTTGGTTAAGATGTTTGTTATTAGCTGTAAGCTTTAAGTCTTAAGCTTTAAGTTTTTTGAAAAAAGTTTATACAAGATTTTACTAAGACATCTCATTTTAGATCTACTCCCATTGGTCACAAGTTAAGCTTGAGTCGCAGTTGTCAAGAGGGTTTGAGAATTTGGGGAAAAGAAGAAATCTGGTGAATTTTTCTGTCGTTGCTGGAAATGGAGCAATAATCAGTCGAACAAGAGGTTTTCGTATCGATTTAACAATTCCCAAATCTCGATTTTTCTCTGCTGCGAAATACTTAACGGGACTTTGACAATTTTTACCGATCAAAAAGGGGTGAAAGCCTCACCAGACGCCGATTTTACCTCGAAGAGGTAAAATCGTCTGAAACCTAGATATATTAAGGATTTAGTTGTTTTGATGTT
>JBFRWK010000203.1:0-53595 GCA_051439545.1 Xenococcaceae cyanobacterium
AGACTATAGATAAAGATATTACCGTATATACCCACGGGGAATTATTACCCGCCCATGGTTATCCCAAACTCAAAGAAAAATACCCCCATTTTTACGGACATTTTGGTACTGCTTGGCAAAATCAAACTAAAGACTTTGCTAAATTCCCTGGTGCAGTAGTAGTTACTACTAACTGTCTGATGCCTCCTCACGAACATTATCAAGATAAACTATTTACTTTAGGCCCTGTGGGTTATGCTGGTATAAATTATCTACCTGCTAGGGAAGATGGCAGTATTGATTTTACTCCCGTAATCCAAAAATCCCAAGAATTGCCAGGATTTACAGAAGAATCGGAATATCGAGAAGTTACTACAGGTTTTGCTCGCAATGCCGTTTTAGGAGTCGCTGACAAAGTAATTGATGCCGTTAAACAAGGTAAAATTCGTCATTTCTTCTTAGTAGGTGGTTGTGATGGCGCAAAACCCGATCGCAATTATTATGCTGAGTTTGTAGATAAAGTACCCGATGATTGTGTTGTCTTAACCCTAGCTTGTGGTAAATTCCGTTTTTTTGACAAAGAAATGGGTAATATTGGCGGTATCCCTCGGTTATTAGATGTGGGACAGTGTAATGATGCCTATTCCGCGATTCAAATTGCTTTAGCACTTGCTAACGCCTTTGAGGTAGGAGTGAATGAAATACCCTTATCAATGATTCTTTCTTGGTACGAACAAAAAGCGGTAGCCATATTACTCACTTTATTGTATCTAGGAATTAAAGATATCCGCCTTGGCCCGACTCTTCCTGCTTTCCTCTCAGCTAATGTCCTGCAACTTTTGGCTGAAAAATACAATCTCCAACCAATTACTACCCCCGATGCAGATTTAGCTGCTTGTTTGGGTTAAAGTTTGTTATTTATAAGAGCGATCGATAACTAATAATCAATTAGGCGTTGCTGAGAATAAAGTATGAAACCGAAGAGTAATCTGTTCGTAGCTATTAGCTATAAGCTATTAGCTTTGCTATTTCTAGTAAAAAAGTTGAACAATGAAAAAGTAACCATGGAAATTAACAGTTTTAAAAAATAAAACATAAAAATGTTTATAACTATCGTCAGAACTGTTTGTTATAGTTACGGGAATAATTAAAGCTTTGATTATCTATAGCAAACATATTTTCACTAATTCTCGTTCGGCGGTTGCATTTCAGGCAAGTCGATTAGAGTTAGGTTATTCTTTTTCCTTAGGACTAAGCTTTTTAGTTGGAGGTAGTATTTTAAAAACTACCATTGCGCCCACTTGGAATGATATCGCAATTATTGCCCTACGAACAGTCTTAAACTATCTTTGATTACAAGCGATCGACAAGAGTTCCCATGATGGAGAGCAAACATCAAAATTGTTAGAAGAACATTCAAAAGTCCCCCTACATTCATAAGCAGTTGTTAAAGGTGGATAATTGTCAATGCGTGGGATTTTAAACAGGAATTGGACGGTTAGAGCGATCGCCATAAAGTAAGATCGAGTTTGGTTGAATATTTAAATTAAAGGTGAGGTCAAGTAATAAGTAATAAGTAATGAGTAATAGGTAATAAGTTTTTTTCTATGGCGATAAGTCTGTTTATTTCATTCAAAAATTGAGGAATTTTGCATAGATGCAATAGCTAGCTATTAGCTGACACTATACTATATAGCTAAATCTAGTTAGACTCTTACCGCGCTTTTGGTTTGGGTAGATCGCAAAGATTAACAACTGCTGTAAGTCCATCTTTAGTTAGATATTTCAGAATTTTTTTAAGTTTTTTGTTACACTCTTAAACAATACTTAAAAAAACTTAGTAGTTCTAAGCTCGATCGATTTTAGTAAATGTCGATCGAACCAGCCAAATTGCTGACTTAAGTTTGGCTAATTTTGGCATATCCTAGCAATTTTTAATTCCTGTAATTCATTCATAAAAGAAATCTATGTTAAGAAAATTGATTGTACCTATTGCTATTACCACTGCAATCTTGATGCAAGTAATAATTTTTAATTTGAGTGCTAACGATTTAACTCAACAAAGTGAAAGCGATCGCGATTATTTTATCAAACCAATTCTTCAGTCAAAGGTAGTAGTCGTAGAACCTAACTACGGACGCTTTTTTAATCCAGATCGAACCATCGAAAAGGATGAATCAGGTGAGATATTATATACTGCTTTAGACGAGTTAAATGAGAACTACGATATTAATCGAACTCAAATGGTCAGCTTTGAGCGTAAAGGACAAGTAGTACCTAATCTTTATGTTCATATCGATGAAAAAGATTCCAAGACAAATTTAAATGAAGAAATGCCCGCTAATAAATTATTAGCCGAACAACCAAATTAAAAGATAATTAACTAGTTTCTAAAACAATAAAAACTAAATAATCAATAATCACTGCGCTCAAAGTAGGATCTCTTGAGCGTTTTTTATTAGTCGTAAATTCCTACTAAGTATAATAAAAGTGAGACTGCGAGCTTGAATATTTTCAAGTAATTCTATGAAACCAGATCAATCTCCTCAAGTAATAATTCTCGGTTTAATTGGTACTGCACTTGGCTTAGCTGTTTTGGGCGCAGTCACAACTGGGTTGTTGGAGACAAAAACGGTTAATGCTCAAACAAAATTACACTCAGTGCCAGAAATAGATTGGAGTACTAGGTTCGATAGTTTTGAATCTTATGACCGAGATGAGGTACAGGTATTTACTTTTAGATGTCCTACTGCACCTCAAGATCGAGTTTATGCTCCTGTGTGGGGGACTGATGTATATACCCTTAATTCTGGACTTTGCCAGGCTGCGGTTCATGCTGGTATGATTACCTTTGATGGTGGCTTAATTAATGTCGAACTGACTTCTAGAGAATTTACTTATCAAGGTAGCGATCGCTTTGGCGTTAAGAGTAAAAGTTACGAGGGCGAAATTAACAGTTTTAGATTTATTGGCAATCCTATTGCGCTCGATAGTGATGATGTTAATGACGAAGATACACAAAGTCAACCCCGTCGTCGTCCGAATGTCATTGAAAGAACAGTAGTTAATGGAGTGAGAAGAGGTATAGAAAGAACAATAGAAGATTCAGTTAGAGATATTTTTCGCTAAAAAATCGTCTATTCTCCCTCTTCTTTAGTCCAAACTAGAGCAAGATAGTAAGGTCAAAATTTGGTGCGCTTACACAGCCGAGCGCGTTTTTTGTTTTCTTGGGCTTTGCAGTTCTAAATAAATCAACAAGGCATTAACATCAGCAGGGTTAACGCCACCAATACGGGAAGCTTGCCCGATAGTTAGGGGTTGAACTTTGGATAGTTTTTCTCTTGCTTCCATAGAGAGGGTATCGATCGCGAAATAATCTAAATCTGCTGGGAGTTTGCGCTTACCATGACGGGCAATTTGTTCGATTTGAATTTGTTGACGCTTAATGTAGCCAGAATATTTGATATCGATTTCTGCGGATTCTGTTTCTGTCTGGGTTAAATCGCTATTATCTAAACCATATTTAGCTAAGTCTGAATAATGAAAACCAGGACGACGCAATAAATCTGCTAGAGTTATCGAACCTTTAATTTTTTGATTGGTAGCTTCAGCGATCGCAATTCCTACTTCATCTTTTTCTTTGATTCTGGTTTCATAGAGTCTTTCTTTTTCCGCCGTTATTTTAGCTTGTTTATCACAGTAAAGTTGCCAACGGCGATCGTCAATTAAACCAATTTCTCTACCTATAGGAGTCAAACGGCGATCGGCATTATCAGAACGTAAAATTAAACGATATTCAGACCGACTTGTCAACATTCGATAGGGTTCGCGTAAATCTTTAGTACACAAGTCATCTATCAGCGTACCGAGATAACTTTCTTCCCGTGGAAATACAATCATCTCTTTACCTTGGGCAAATCTAGCTGCATTAATTCCCGCTACTATCCCTTGGGCTGCTGCTTCTTCATAGCCTGTTGTTCCGTTAATTTGTCCTGCGGAAAACAAACCCTCAATTTTTTTAGTCATCAAAGTAGGGTAACACTGAGTTGCTGGCAGAAAATCGTACTCGACAGCATAAGCAGGGCGCAACATGGCACAATGCTCTAAACCAGGCAAACTATGCAACATCGCCAGTTGTAAGTTTTCGGGCAAACCAGTAGAAAACCCTTGGATATAAAGTTCGGGAATATCTCTTCCTTCAGGTTCGATAAAAATTTGGTGACTTTCTTTATCGGCAAAGCGAACGATCTTATCTTCTATGCTAGGACAATAACGAGGCCCTTTCGCATCTACCCAACCACCATAAACAGGAGATAAATGAAGATTCTCGCGAATAAGTTTGTGGGTTTCGGCAGTAGTACGAGTGAGATAGCAATTCATTTGTTCTCTTTCTACCCATACCTCTGGATCGAAGCTAAACCAGCGCACTTCCTCATCATAGGGTTGGACTTCCATTTTGCTGTAGTCTACAGAACGCCTGTCTACCCTCGCAGGAGTTCCCGTTTTCAGTCTTCCTGTTTCAAAACCAAGTCGATTAAGGGTTTCCGTCAAACCAATAGCAGCAAATTCCCCTGCCCGACCCGCTTCCATGGATTTATTGCCAACCCAAATACGCCCACCCAGAAAAGTTCCTGTAGTTAAAACAACTGCTTTGGTAGCAAAACAAGTGCCAAAATAAGTTTGAACCCCAATTACCTCATCATTTTTCCCCAATACCAAATCTGTAACCATCCCCTCGCGAATAGTCAAATTGGCTTGATTTTCGACAATTTCCTTCATTACGGCTGCATATTCCCGTTTATCTGTTTGCGCCCGTAATGCCCACACCGCAGGTCCTCGCGAAGAATTGAGTACCCTTTTTTGGAGGTAAGTGCGATCGGCCATTTTGCCAATTTCCCCACCCAAAGCATCCACCTCATGGGTTAACTGAGATTTAGCAGGGCCTCCTACGGCTGGATTACAAGGTTGCCAGGCGATTTTATCTAGGTTGAGGGTTAACATTAGAGTACGACAGCCAAGACGAGCCGAGGCTAAAGCTGCCTCACAGCCAGAATGTCCTGCACCGACAACAATAATGTCAAAAGCATCTTGAAATTCTACGGGGGAGGTAATGGTCATGGTTTATAAGTTGAATAGGCGAGGATTCACGTTTAATTATTTTAGCTTGAACGTTATCTTTAAGCTGTCAGCTTACAGCTATCAGCTATCAGTTTTTTTAAGCAAAGTCTATTCCTGTGACACTTCATTTTTAACCACCTAGCAAACATTAAACGGGTCTAAACCATCTCGCTTGCCAGTAATAGAAAAAACTTCAAAAGGCCCGCAAAAATCAAGTACTTCAACGTCATCGAATATTAGAATTGCTACATTGCGTTCTTTCATGATAATTTCTCTCTTCTTTAAATATGTTCGAGATTAGATCGATCGTAATTGGTAAACTCTTTTTGACTCCGTAAAGCAAAGGCTGTTGGCTCGATCGATCTAGAAACTGCTAAAATGCCATCCAGATGATCTACTTCATGCTGTAATAATTCAGATAAATCACCATCTAGATTCATACTTTGCTGTTGCCAGTGGAGATCGCGGTAAACAATACGGCAAGATTGATGTCTTTTTACCTTAACCAGAAGTTCTGGAAAGCTCATACAATCATCCCACACTTCAAACATCGCTTGACTTTTAGCTTCAAAATAGGGATTAATAAAAACTACAGGACGATCGATGTGCATATAAATCAATCGTTTCCTAACTCCAATTTGAGGTGCAGCGATCGCACGTCCTGCCCCCCACTTTTGGCGAAAAGCCATCATCGTGTCGTGTAAATCAGCTATTACGGGTTTTAAGGATTCAATCTCTTCTGGTTTTATTTCTGCACTAATCTGGTAAAGCTGAGGATTGCCTAAAAGTAATACGTCTCGCACTGTCATCATTCTTCTCCTGCTGAGATTTTTAAATGTTCGATCGCAGCTTGTAATAAGTAATAAGTAATAAGTTTTTTTATTTGAAATACATTACAGCAATATTTATGTTTTTATACTCTGACTTGACTTTTATTACAGCAAATGCTCGTGACTTAAAAATAATTCTCTTCTTTTGCTTGAATATCTAAGAATACCTTGTATTATATGGATGCCAGGGAACAATTTTATTTCAATATGTGGCAAGAAATAGCAAGAGAAATAACTAAAGCAACAAAAAAAAGTTTTGAGATAATTAGTAATCGTTCCGTTAGCGGTGGTTGTATTAATCAAAGTTACAAAATTGGCGGTAACGATCGCAATTATTTTGTTAAATTCAATCAAGCCTCCCAAGTAGAAATGTTTGCAGCCGAAGCTTTAGGCTTAAAGCAAATGTATGCTACGCAAACCATTACCGTGCCTAAGCCTATTTGTTACGGTACTGTTGGAAGTTCTTGTTATCTAGTTCTAGAATGGCTCGATCTTGGTGGCAGTAGTTCTCAAGCTTGGTCAGAAATGGGTAATCAGTTAGCTCAGATGCACCGCAAAGGAACTACAGATAAGTTTGGTTGGCAGAGAAATAATACGATCGGTTCTACTCCTCAAATTAATGACTGGATGGCTAACTGGGCAGATTTTTTCGCCGAAAAACGCATCGGTTATCAATTAAAATTAGCTCAACGTCGGGGCGGTAATTTCCCCGATCCCACTAAAGTTGTAGAAGCAGTCCGAGCAAAATTAAGCGATCGAAAACCAGAAGCTTCTTTAGTCCATGGCGATCTTTGGTCTGGGAATGCTGCGGTAACAAAAACAGGCAAACCCGTAATTTTAGACCCCGCTACCTATTATGGCGATCGAGAGGTAGATCTAGCCATGACACAACTTTTTGGTCGTTTTCCTGCATCTTTCTATCAGAGTTACGATCGAACTTGGCAACTAGACCCAGGATACCAAAAACGGAAACCTATTTATAACCTCTACCATATTCTCAATCACTTTAATCTTTTTGGTGGTGGTTATGGTTCGCAAGCAAAAAGAACGATCGACCAAATTATCAAATAATAGTTACCTCAGTTTGGGAGCTCGAAAATTTAGGGTAGCTGGTAGCTATTAATAAAACAATAGCTGTCTCAAAATAAGACAGCTATTACTAGTTAAACCAATAACTTGGCTAAAATTAAGAACTTAGTAATCGAAATCACCGCCAGGAGCAGCAGGGGCTTTATCTTTTTCAGGCTTGTCTACTACAATACATTCTGTAGTTAACACCATACCTGCGATCGATGCTGCGTTTTGGAGTCCAGAGCGAGTTACTTTAGCAGGATCGACGATACCCGCTTCAAACATATCGACGAATTCGTTAGTCGCAGCATTAAAACCAACGTTGAAATCTTTTTCTTTAACACGTTCGGCAATTACTGCACCATTTTGACCTGCATTTTCAGCAATCCGTTTTAATGGGGCAGTTAAAGCACGAGAAACAATTAATGCTCCTGTTAAGCCTTCGTCTTTAAGATTAGCTTTTGCCCATTCTTCTAAATCCGCAGTTAAATGAGCCAGAGTAGTACCACCACCAGGAACGATCCCTTCTTCAACGGCAGCTTTTGTCGCGTTGATAGCATCTTCTAAACGTAGTTTGCGGTCTTTCATTTCAGTTTCAGTAGCAGCACCTACTTTAACAACTGCTACACCACCAGCTAATTTAGCCAGACGCTCTTGTAATTTTTCTTTGTCGTAAGAAGATTCAGTTTCCTCGATTTGACGACGAATTTGTTCGCAACGAGCTTTAACTTCTTTTTCATTACCTTCAGCAACAATAGTTGTATTGTCTTTGGTAATAGAAATACGACGAGCTTTACCGAGCATCTCAAGTTTGGTGCTTTCTAGTTTCAAGCCAGCATCTTCGGTAATTACTTGACCACCAGTAAGGACGGCAATATCTTCGAGCATTTGCTTACGGCGATCGCCAAAACCAGGAGCTTTCACCGCAGCTACGTTTAAAACACCCCGCAAACGGTTGACAACTAAAGTAGCCAAAGCTTCTTTTTCAATATCTTCAGCAATAATCATCAAGGGTTTACCTTGACGGGCTACTTGTTCGAGAATAGGAACTAAATCTTGTACTAAAGTGATTTTTTTATCGGTAACGAGAATGTATGGCTCATCGAGATTAGCTTCCATTCTTTCAGTATCGGTAACAAAGTAGGGAGAAATGTAACCTTTGTCGAAGCGCATCCCTTCGGTGATTTCCAATTCGGTAGTCATAGACTTACCTTCTTCTAAAGAAATAACACCTTCTTTACCTACTTTATCCATTGCTTCGGCAATCATTTTGCCGACTTCTTCGTCATTACCAGCAGAGATAGCACCTACTTGAGCGATCGCTTTGGAATCTTCTACGGGTTTAGCGTGTTCGGCTACTTTACCAACTAAATATTCTGTGGCTTTGTCAATACCGCGTTTGAGAGCAATGGGGTTAGCTCCCGCAGCTACGTTACGTAAGCCTTCTTTAACGATGGCATGAGCCAAAACAGTAGCAGTAGTAGTACCGTCCCCTGCCACATCATTAGTTTTGGAAGCAGCTTGACGAATGAGAGATACTCCAGTATTTTCGATATGATCTTCTAATTCAATTTCTTTGGCAATAGTCACCCCATCATTCACGATTTGGGGTGCGCCAAATTTCTTTTCTAATACTACGTTGCGTCCTTTAGGGCCTAAGGTAACGGCTACGGATTCTGCAAGTAAGTCGATGCCTCTTTCTAATGCACGACGAGCTTCGTCGTTGTAAATAATAGATTTAGCCATAAATGTTGTCTTCTCTTCCTGGGTTAATTGGTAAAAACGAATTAATTTTTGTTAACTATCTATCGATCGACAGTCACTAGGAGAAATCTCATGCCTAATAACTGAATCCTCATAATGATAGTTATTAGTCCTTAGCTATTAGAGCGCGTGTACTAATAACTAAAAGTGAGGGCGTAATTTTGAGGTCTCCTCACAATGCTGACCGCCCGAACTCGAAGGGCTAAAAACTTATTTAAGCAACGGATGCCAAAATATCTTTTTCAGATAGCAATACGTAGTCTTCGCCACCTAATTTGATATCTGTACCAGCATATTTAGAATAGAGAACTTTATCTCCTACTTTAACTTCAGGAGCGCAGTGACTACCATCATCATTGCGTTTACCAGGACCTACTGCTACTACTTCACCCAATTGGGGTTTTTCTTTAGCACTATCGGGAAGAAAAAGACCGCCAGCAGTTTTTTCTTCTGATTCACTAATCTTTACAAAAACGCGATCGCCTAAAGGTTTTACAGTCGAGACGTTAATGGTAATAGCTGCCATAGAATATCCTCCAAATGACTTAGTTTGATTTAATTCGTTTCAGTTACGAATATTTAATACTTTTTAGTTTTCAGAAGGGAATTACTCGGATTAGCACTCTCACCTTCCGAGTGCTAATTTAACTAAATACGCCACCAAATGACAACTATTTTCTTAGTGCGGGTTTCCGTACTTAGTACTTAGTAGTTAGTAGTTAGTCGTTAGTAGTACACCACCTGAAGCACCTCTGCTTATCGATGCCACTCGGTAATGCCACCTGGTTTATCGATTAAAGTGATACCGTGAGCTTGTAATTCATCCCGCAGGCGATCGCTTTGAGTCCAATCTTTATTTTTTCTAGCTTCAGCACGTTGTCGGACTAAATTTTCTATTTCTGCGTCGGATAAACCATTGGTATTTCCCTGGATATCATCTTCTGGTTGGGCTTCAAACCCCAAAACATCAGCTAATTCTACTAAAATATGCCATTGTGCTTCTAATTGTTTTTTAGGAGTTTCTGTTTTGCCTTGATGGACTAAGAGATTTCCTTCTTTGCCTAATTCTTTAGCAATTTCAAACAACACAGCTAAACCACCAGCAAAATTAAAATCATCATCCACTGCTTGCTGAAAACGCTCTCTAAGATTATTAATTAGCGGTGATGCTTCTTCTTCATCACCATGTCCCCAGATCTCTCGATCGAGATTTTTCCATCCCAACTGTTTATCATGTTCGTAGCCAAACAACAGACCTTTCTTGAGGGTTGCCCAACCATTAGTGGCAGCTACTAAAGCTTCATCGGTAAAATCGAGAGGTTTGCGATACTGAGCTTGTAAAATAAATAATCTTACCGCCATCGGTTCTACAGGACGGTCTAACAGCTCGCGGATAGTAGTAAAGTTACCCAAAGACTTAGACATTTTTTCCCCGTCTACCTTTACCATACCGTTATGAAGCCAATAATTAGCTAAAGGCTTACCCGTACTGGCTTCTGATTGAGCAATTTCGTTTTCGTGATGGGGAAATATTAAATCGCTACCCCCCACATGAAGGTCGATGGTTTCTCCTAATTGTTCTCTCACCATCGCCGAACATTCAATATGCCAACCAGGACGACCAGCACCCCAAGGAGATTCCCAAGAGGGTTCGCCTTCTTTGGCAGCTTTCCACAGGGCAAAATCGAAGGGGTCTTTTTTCTTGCCTGCTTCAGCATCTTCTATTACTACTCTACCACTTGCTCCTGCTTGTAAATCTTCTAATTTACGGCCCGATAATTTACCATAATCAGAGAATTGTCTGACAGAATAGTAAACATCCCCCTCGGCAGGATAGGCAAAGCCTTTTTGTTCTAATTCATAGACTAAACGTTTAATCCCATCTAAAGTATGAGTAGCACGGGGATAAGCATCAGCTTTACCGATGTGTAGACGCTCCATATCTTCAAAATAAGCTGCAATAAAGCGTTCGGAGACAGCTTCCATTGATGTACCCTCTTTTCTAGCGCGATTGAGGATTTTATCGTCAATATCGGTAAAATTTTGAATATACCTAACAGAGTAGCCACGCCATTGGAGATAGCGACGAACGACATCCCAAACAAGAGACATACGCGCATGACCTAAATGGCAATAATCGTAGACGGTCATGCCACAGCAATACATGAGTACCGAACCCGCTTCTATCGGGGTAAAAGTTTCTTTACGACGGGTAAGACTATTGTAAACAGTTAGGGTCATGACAAAAGTACTTAATATTATTGATTAATTAGTTAACAATCTTTTGAATTAAGAGCCGAGGAAAATTTGGATACGCAATAATAATGAAGGAAAGACAGGTTGCCCGTCAACAGCATTAAACTAACTATGCTTTCAGACAACTAAAATAAAACAGAAACATCATATTTTTGAAACACCGAATCTGAAGTTACAATAGTTAAATTTTCAATTATTGCTTGAGTAATAATCATGCGGTCAAAAGGATCTTTGTGGTGAAGAGTAAGATCTCCTGCTTGCATTGCATGAATCGGCTCGATCTTTACGATCGCGATCTTGTCAATCTGGCATTCTCGCTCGACTAATTTATTTAAAGGTTGAGGTATAATCAATTTCTGAGCGTTTACCTTAATGCTCAATTCCCAGATTGTAGCCACCGACAAAAATAGTTGGTTTTGACGACTGGCGATCGCCTCAAGCTGCTGTTGGCTCAAATTATCTACATCGCTCAACCACCACAGCCAGCAACAAGTGTCTAGCAGCAGTTTCATTTAATCATCTCCGTAAAACAAATCGAGCGTCTCTTCATCTAACTCATTAAAATCATCACTCATTTGAATTTGACCTGCTAATCTTCCTGGAATGCGATCGCCTTTAGTTTCAGGAGTGCTATAGGGAACTAATTTAGCTACTGGAACACCACGATTGGCAATCGTGAATTCCTCTCCTAAAGCTACTCGCGACAACAGTTTTGATAACTGAGTCTTTGCTTCATGTATATTGATGGATTCGCTCATGGTTTTAAACTAAGTCTGTAGACTAAGTTTAGCATCTGCTAGGGAAGAAAGTAATTTTAAACGGTATTTTTTCCGTTTTGTGACTGCGTTTCCGTTTTGCGATCGACAAGCTGCGAGCGGGTGAGTACTCGATCTAAGCTCTTATTGGTCCAAAGCCAATATATTCGCGATCTGAGCTACTGTTTCATCATAATCTTCTTAATTGTTTACCAATCTTATCAACTAACAGTCGAAGAAAATTTGGATACGCAATAATGATCAAAGAAAGACAGGTTGCCCGTCAACAGCATTAAACTAAATAATAGCTATTTATATTTTGACCTTACAAGAGCGATCGATATGACTACAGTGGATACTCAAAATACCCCCGCTTCAGCTATGGATGCACCGAAAATGGGTTTACCCGTTACTATCATTACAGGTTTCCTGGGTAGCGGGAAGACAACCCTACTCAATCACATTCTCACAAATCAAGAAGGATTGAAAACCGCCGTTTTAGTAAATGAGTTTGGGGAAATTGGCATCGATAATGAATTGATCGTAACTACCGATGACAATATGGTAGAGCTAAATAATGGTTGTGTATGCTGCACGATTAACGAAGATTTAGTTAATGCAGTATACAAAATCTTAGAAAGAGAAGATAAGGTCGATTATCTAGTGGTAGAAACTACAGGACTTGCCGATCCCTTACCCGTAGCACTTACTTTTTTAGGTACAGAGTTAAGAGATATGACTCGACTCGATTCGATCGTCACTATGGTAGACTGCTCTAATTTTAGTCTCGATCTGTTTAATAGTCAGGCTGCTTTTAGTCAAATTCAGTACGGCGATGTTATTGCTTTAAATAAAACCGATCTGGTAGACGAGGCAGATGTAGACAGCTTAGAAGTTAGAATTAGAGAAATTAAAAATGATGCCCGAATTTTACGTACTAACAAATCTCAGATTCCCTTACCTTTAATTCTCAGTGTGGGTTTGTTTGAATCCGATAAGTATTTTGAAGCAGCAGAAGCAAAAGAGCAAGAAGATAATCATCATCACCATCACGACCATGACCATGACCACCATCACCACGATCATCACGACCATGACCATGACCACCACCATCACCATCATTCCGATCACTTAGAAAACGATGGCTTCACTTCTCTTTCTTTCCAAACAGATAAACCATTAGCCATTAGAAAATTTCAATATTTTTTGGATAATCAACTACCAGAAAATATTTTTCGTGCTAAAGGTATTCTCTGGTTCGATGAAAGTCCCAAACGTCATATTTTTCACCTGAGTGGTAAACGCTTTACCATCGAAGATGATGAATGGAAAGGAGAAAAGAAAAATCAATTAGTTTTAATCGGTCAAAATCTCGATCGCCAAATTCTACAAGAACAATTAGATCATTGTATTTGTCTTCCTTCTAATAATAGAGGTAAAGGCTTTGGTAAATAGGTAAGTAGCATATTTTGGTAAGGTGGGCATTGCCCACTCTACTTAATATAATTGCGGTCACGATATTTCTTTCTAATCTTCATACCAACTAGAACGCCAAGCAGATTCGGCTCTAACTCTGGCATACTCTTGTTGCAAATTGCGATATCGCTGTTTAATCTTATTTACTTGTTTTAGCAAGTTACGAATCTGAGTTCTTTGAGCGTTCAAGGTAGTATCGGCAAATTCAATTTCCGAAAGACGTAACCGTATTATGCTAATCTGAAACATTCTGGTTACTTTTTGCTTTTTATCTTTCTCGGTTTCTACTGCTAGATTAATAATATTAGGAAGGCGACCCAACCTACCACCACCTAAAGAGCTACCATTTTCTGCTTGAATCGCCATATCCAAAACTTGACTGGGTAAACCTCTAGGAATGATGTTAGTATCTTGTAATACCTTATTGGCTTTTTTAGAGACTGAATCTAAACATTTTTTGATTTGATATTCGATTTTTTGTTGCCGTCTAATTAAGTTACTAGGATTGTCAGGATTATCGTTATCTGGTGATTCTATTTTATTAAGCTCAGAAGTTAAATTTTGAAGCTGGTTAATTATTTCTTTAGCTTCTTGGTCTGAAGCAGTGGCTTCTTTTGAGTTTGCTGAAGATATCTCTGAATCATCAGTGATTTCATCTTTTTCTAACGATTCTCCACTTAAAGGTAAGTTTTTGATTATTTCTTCAACTAGATTTACATTAGTATCTTCATCTAATTGTTCGCTATTTTCGAGAATATCTCTTAGAGAAGGTTTAAGGTCTTTGCCCAAACTCCTGAGAGATTCTTGCAGTTCTTGACGTTGATTTAAGGACAAATCCAAGAAAGAATCTGGATAAATTTGTGTACAAAGTTGATAGCTTGCTAAGATTAGCTGTTGCTCTATCGATTGACCCAATTGCTCTAAATATCTGCTGTATAAACTATCAAGTTCTTGAGTAAATTCAGCTACTGTTTTTTCAAGAGTTTGTATGTCTTGTTCGATTTGCTGAACTGATCTTGCCATTACATATAATCTTTAGTCATAAGTTTGTTTATCCAAGGTAACATTAGATTGAATTTAAATTCAAAAGCAATGCAGCGCAGTCTTAAGTATAAAATTTGGTGACTGCGCTGCATTAAGAAACGATCGCTCTTAAGCTGAGATCGAATAATGAAATCGCTTCTAAATTATTGTTTTAACTTTAATTTTTACTTATTTTTCGGCTGTTTGAGCAAATATTTTCTCAAGAAAATTAATTAATCGCTCTCTTTTTTCTCGATACCTTCTCCCAGAACAAAACGGGCGAAGCGACGTACTTGAATATTTTCCCCTAATAGAGCAACGCTTTGTTTAACTAGCTCTTCTACGGTAATACTCTGGTCGCGAATATAAGGTTGAGGCATTAAAGAGATTTCTTTGAGACGCTTATCAACTCTACCTTGAACGATTTTTTCTTTAATCTTGTCTGGTTTGCCAGCCAAATCATCCCGACCCATTTCTATTTCTTTTTCTTTCGCGCTCACTTCTGGGGGAATATCTTCTACTTTTACGTATTCTACATTAGGGCAAGCAGCAATTTGCATCGCAACATTACGTACTAAAGTTTGAAATTCCTCGCGACGAGCCACAAAATCGGTTTCGCAGTTCACTTCAACTAGCACGCCAATCCGTCCACCAGTGTGAATATAGCTTTCTACAAGACCTTCTGCTGCAATGCGACCTTCTTTTTTTCCTGCGGACATAATTCCTTTTTGTCGCAGCCATTCGATCGCTTTTTCCATATCGCCATCGCTTTCGGCGAGAGCTTTTTTACAATCCATCATTCCCGCGCCAGTTTTTTCGCGGAGTTCTTTAACTAGTTTTGCCGATATTTGCGCCATATTTTAGTACCTGTTTAGATTAATTAACGATTACAGAACGACTTTTTTGTTAGTACTGGTTACTTTATTTAGATTAACGGGAAAGCTTATCTAAATTAAAATTCAGTCTTACTCTATTCCTCGCTGTCTGCTGCTGATTCGTCGTCTTCTTCGCTGACTTCTGTTTCCTCACCAGCAAATTCTTCATCGTCATATTCGTCAGCATAGTCAACATCTTCGTCTATACCTTCTTCAAATTCTTCATAATCATCTTGAGTATCGAGTTGACCGTGACGACCTTCATAAATAGCGTCACATAATTTACCGACGATCAGTTTAATGGAACGAATGGCATCGTCATTAGCAGGAATAGGAATATCAACCAATTCTGGATCGCAATTCGTGTCGAGAATGGAAACTAGAGGAATTGCTAGTTTTTGGCACTCCATGATGGCATTGTATTCTCTTTTTTGATCGACAATTACCACAATGTCGGGAACGCCCCGCATCATTTTAATACCACTAAGATATTTTTGGAGCTTAGATAGCTCACGACGCATTACTGCCCCTTCTTTTTTGGGTCTTTTGTCAATACTACCGCTTTCTTCTAAACGTTCTAACTCTTTTAATCTTTCGACTCTACCTTTGATAGTTTCCCAGTTGGTGAGCATTCCGCCAAGCCACCGTTGGTTGACATAATAAGCTCCGCAACGAGCAGCTTCTTGAGCAATAATTCCTGCTGCTTGACGTTTAGTACCGACAAATAAAACTTTTTTACCTTGTTCGGCAGCAGAGCGCATATATTCATACGCTTCTTCCATCAATTGGGCTGTTTGAACTAAGTCAATAATATGTACACCATTACGAGCGGTGTAAATATATTCAGACATCTTAGGATTCCAACGACGAGTCTGATGACCAAAGTGAACCCCAGATTGTAATAGTTCGTTAAGTGAAACAACTGCCATATTTTTTTTCTCCTTATTCGGGTTTATCCTCCATTCAGGTGGATTTTCTTGGCAGAAAACACCCGAAATCCTGAATGTGTGATTTTGACAACTTTTCTAGCATAGCAGATAAAGCCGATCGAGATTAAATTAGAATGATAAAGGCTTGAAAGCACAATAATTAGACAAATTTAGAGTGAGCGATCGAAATACCCACAAAAGCAACAAAAAACATACCGAGGCGATTCCTCATGTTCATAGTGAAGAATCTCTCAAACAAATTACTAATCGTTTGTCTCGGATCGAAGGACATATAAGAGGTATCAAAACTATGGTGTCACAAAGTCGTCCCTGTCCTGAAGTATTGATTCAGATTGCTGCCGTTAGAGGCGCGCTCGATCGAGTTGCACGGATTATTCTGGATGAGCATTTAGAGGAATGTATTACCCGCGCTACCAAAGAGGGCAATATTGAAGTAGAAATTAAAGAATTAAAAGCTGCTTTGGATCGCTTCTTACCCTAGAAGAAATAAAAGTTAAACCCTCGATTATTATGTTTAAATGTTCGGCGATCGACTTCAGTAATAAAGTCAGTTTGGTTAATTACACTTTTCTATTATCTATCTCTGTTTTGCTAATTGACGGTTTGACTACAGGGATGGCTTTAGCTAATGAGAGGGGAAAATTTAAGCAAGAAACCTATTCTGCAAGAATCTGGTTAGCCCAAAATTTAGACTCTAACGTAACTATTAATTACGATCTCTTAGCAGAAGAAATTTTAGCAGAAATCAATCGGGTAAGAAGCGATCCTCAAGCTTATGCTGAATGGTTAGAATCTAGAAAACAATATTTTGAGGGGACTGTACTCAAATTACCAGGCGAAAAGCCCATTAGAACTAATCGGGGTAAAGAAGCTTTAGAAGAAGCGGTTATCCTCCTCAAAAATCAGGAGTCTTTACCATCCATCTCCTCAGGAATGGAATTAGTCAATATAGCTAAAGAACAAATTAACAATATTACTTCTGAACCAACTAATCTTAATTTACGGGAAAAGACGATTAGCTATGGGAAATATACGGCGGAGGGTATTGTAATGCAGCTAATTGTAGATGATGGAAATCGCGATCGCCTCAATCGCCAAAAAATTTTAAATCCTAATACTCGTTCTACTGGTATTACTTGTCAAGCTCACGAACGATATGACAATATTTGTGCGATCGCTTATGAAGGAGATTCTCTAGAAACAACTGCCGAAAATATCGATGAAGCTTCAGAATTTACTCGATCTGTTTTACCAGAGGCAAATTCCGAACCTAATGAGATAGTCATTACTACCAAAGAAGAAACTATTAATAGTAACGAAAATTCTGCTCTTTCTTCTTTACCTACTTCTAATGTAAGTCGCAATCCATCATTATTGTTGGAAAAAATTCACCAAGGCAAGCTAGAAGAAGGAGATACAACTATTCCTGATGATGGTAGTTTTTATGATTCTTATCCCCTTCAAGGTAATGCAGGAGATTCTTTTATTATTAGTGTAGAAAGCCAAGAATTTGATACTTTTTTAGCTGTTATGGATACTGAAGGTAATATTTTAGGGCAAAATGATGATATTAGCGAAGGTAACAGTAATTCTCGACTCGAAATAACTTTACCTAGTAATGGGGTTTATAGTGTAATTGTCAATGCTTACGATGAAGGTGGACGAGGCAATTATTTGTTAACCGTACGTCGTTAATCTTATTTATTTCGTTGGTAACATTCATTGCCCCCGCTACTAATTCACATTAGCTTTTGTGATTACCATTATGCCCATTTTGATTATTTGGGCGAGGCTGAATTACACCATAACCGCCATGATTACGGATATAGATAACATTGATTTCATTAGTCGCACTGTTGCGGAACATATAAAAATCATGATCGACTAACTGTAGTTGCTCCAATGCTTGTTCTATACTCATTGGTGGCATCCCAAAATATTTCATTCTGACTACTTCAGATGGTAATTCGGGAGTGCGATCGCCAATTAAATCTGGTTGCACTGGTTCTTCTTCCACAAGAACGCCAGTTTTTACCTTAGCATGAGTTTTTTTAGATAAATATTTTTCTTTATATTTACGTAGTTGACGAGCAATTTTATCTGACACCATATCGATGCTAGCGTAAAGATTTTCGCTACTTTCTTGGGCGCGAATTATCGTCCCGTTGGCATAAACAGTAACTTCTGCTTTGTGTTTATTATTGACTCGTGCATTACGACCCACCGAAAGATGGACATCGACTTTTGTTGTAATATTTTGAAAATGCTTGACTGCTTTTTCTAGCTTTTGTTGGACATAATCATTGATTGCATCTGTAATAGCTATATTATTGCCTTGAATCAAAAGCTTCATACTCTATAACTCCCTTCTGGATAATGGCTAATAATTAAGTCAAAGCCGATACGACAAATAATAGTTGTAGATTTAGAAATATTATATAGCTAAGAATTAAAGCAATTAAAACAAACCAGAAACACTCTAATAACTGAGCTTTTTTGTTCTTACTTTATTTCCTATACTTATCTCCTAATTACTCGTCTATCTTCTTCCTCTCATACAAATTAATCATGAGAGTCGCTTGGCTATTGATTAATTAATTGAAAGCAATGTCTTTTAGTTGCCCTCGCTCAATCTGCTTAATACAGATAAATAGCGGTAGATTTTTTGGCTAAAAATAAAGTCGATCCGCACGTTTATTTCTCATACTTTATATCTTTTAGACTAGCATTTTGTATTCTTCAAAACATCCTTATTTCAATTCTTTTTATTTTCCTTCATATAGCTTGACATTTATTAAAATTGCGACGGTAAATCATAATAATAATGATTATCTAAATTTGCCAAATACTTAAATTGACCAGAAACTGTATTCTCCAACAGCAAGGACTAGTTAATTATGCTTCGGCGTGGGATTATCAGCGATCGCTAGTAGAAGCAAGAGTTGCTAATCCAGATTTACCAGATGTTTTAATTTTATTGGAACATCCGCCCGTATATACTTTAGGTACGGGTTCGGCTCTCAAATTTCTTAAGTTCGATCCCACTAACACCGACTGGCAATTGTATCGTACAGAAAGAGGTGGAGAAGTAACTTATCATTGTCCAGGACAATTAGTAGGTTATCCAATTTTAAACTTGCGCTACTATCAGCAAGATTTACATTGGTATCTGCGACAATTAGAAGAAGTTATTATTCGGGTTTTGGCTAATTATGGGTTAACAGGGCATCGCCTGGCGGGATTGACTGGCGTTTGGCTAGAAGGAAAAAAAGTAGCAGCAATTGGCATCAAAGTACGCCGTTGGATTACTATGCACGGTTTTGCCCTCAATGTTTGCCCAGATTTGACAGGGTTCGAGCAGATTGTCCCTTGTGGCATTGAAGATAAACCTGTTGGCAGTTTAGCTCAATTTATTCCCCATCTTACCGTAGAACAAGTCAGAAAAGATATATCTCTTGCTTTTGCCAAAGTCTTTCAAGTTAGTTTTACTACTATATAAATTTAGATTTAAGATTAAGGACAATAGTTATGCCAAAATGGTAATGTCTATCGGTCTATATACCTTCAGCTATCGATATTATAATCAGCAATATTATGGATATTACTAACGATCTACACGTTATAGAAACCAGACCCTTATTGAGTCCTGCTTATTTAAAAAGCGAATTTCCCCTTACAGATAAAGCAGCAACTTTAGTTAGTCAAACTCGCGATCGCCTCCGCAATATCTTAACAGGGAAAGATAAAAGACTACTGGTAATTGTAGGGCCTTGTTCGATTCACGATGTCCAAGCTGCTGAAGAATATGGTAAAAGGTTAACTCGCTTACGAGACGAATTACAAAATGAGCTAGAAATATTGATGCGAGTTTATTTTGAAAAACCCCGTACATCCATAGGTTGGAAAGGATTAATTAACGATCCCCATCTTAATAATACTTATGATATTAACACTGGGTTGAGAATGGCACGCAAACTATTATTAGATTTAGCTCATCTCGATTTACCCGCAGCAACAGAATTACTCGATCCGATTACTGCCCAATATATAGCAGAATTAATTTGTTGGACGGCTATTGGTGCAAGAACAACAGAAAGTCAGATTCATCGTCAAATGGCATCGGGTTTATCCATGCCTGTCGGTTTTAAAAATGGTACGGATGGCAGTCTGAGCACGGCAACTAATGCAATGCTGGCTGCAACTTCTCCCCATCACTTTTTAGGTATCAATATGGATGGCTTGGCTAGTATTGTCAAAACTACAGGTAATCCCGATGTTCATCTCGTTTTACGCGGTGGTAGCAATAGTCCTAATTACAATAGCGAACATACAGAAGCTGCTGCTACTACTTTAATCAAAAAAAATCTTAATCATCGCTTAATGATAGATTGTAGTCATGGGAATAGTCGCAAAGACCATAATCGTCAGTCTGTAGTATTAGACGATATTGCCAGACAAGTAGAAAATGGTGCTACTCATATTATGGGGGTTATGATTGAAAGCCATCTGGTTGCTGGAAGTCAACCTTTAGCCAAAGATGTTTCTAGCCTAGTTTATGGCCAGAGTATTACAGATGCTTGCGTTGACTGGGAAACAACTAAGCAGATGTTGCGTTCTCTGGCTCGATCGGTGGCTCAAGGTAGACCAGAAGTCCAAGAAAATTCACATTTTGTTACCGTCAAATAGTTGTAAGCTTTAAGTTTTTAGTTAATTACATTCCTTTATTTGCAAGTATTCAGCGAAAAACAGAAAAAGATGAAAAGGCGATCGCCCAGAGGAGGGATCGCCTTTTATTAAATAAAATTTACATTAATTAAATCCATTCAAAACATATTGATTCTGCATAAAAATAAAAAACTATATCTACATAAATACAGTTCTCAAAAATTGTCAGAAAAATTTTTTTGACCGAGGAAGCGCGCCGAACAAGGGAGCGCAAGCGCAAGTCTCGGTGTTGACGTTTTGTTGACTGAGTTTATGAAGAATAGAACATTATGAGTGTTGAATCGTTTAAAGTTACTCCGATCGAGCATAATTGTCAAAAATCTAATAATTTGCAGGGTTATTTTGTTGAAAGTACTGCAACTATCAATGTTGAAGATGGTGATGGTATATCTAAAAAGAATGAGGAAATACAAGGCAAAAATCAACAATATATAGATAAAATTGTCAAACATTTAGTTAAAGCCGATAATCCTCAATTAGTTATTAATATTCATGGTTACTCTACCAATGAAAAAGCAGCTAAAAAGAGAAATGAGCAGATATATAATCATGCTGTAGAGAATAACTTTTGTAAAGAAAATAGCATTTTTATCGGTTATCGTTGGCCCTCTGAAAATATTACTTTTAGTCTTCCAATTCTTCAAGAATCTTTAGAGGCTTTACCTAGTTTATTACTAGGAATTTTAATTACCACACTGGCTCTAATTTTTATTCCAGTCTCTCTACTCTTTAGTAAATGGACATTATTATGGGCGTTGGTTTCCTTTACACTTAGCTTTTTGGTTTGGCGTTTAGCTAAAGCAGATGGAGCATTGCCTATTTTTCCTAATGGAATATCTCTCGTTATTTTTGCTTCAGCTTTATTTCTTGTTTTAAAGTATCCTTTCTCAGAGATTAAATCGAAATTAGAAGCAATTGCTATTGCCGATCCTAGCTTAAATTGGCTGAAAAATACTATTAACTTTTTGTTAAATCACTCTTGGGGATTATTGGTAATTCTTGCTGTATTAAGTTTAGTAATGCTCGGAAGGGCTGTAGTTAATAATAAGCCGATTTTTCCCAATCATTTATCTTTCTTTGTCTTTTGTTTGGCTATATTTTTGTTTTTTGCGATCGCGATAAATTGGTTCGATGTATCTACTATATGGATAGTTGTCGCTTTATTTTTTGGATTAGTTTCTCTATGTAGTATAGTTTTAGCTCTAATTTTACTGAGAAAATCTAATTATCCTCGCGATCGCTTTCGCGCTTTTAACTATGGAGTTATGGATTTAGTCGAGTTTATTAGACAACTAGAACAAGGAATAAAAAAGAACCCAGATATAAAAAATAATCCAGAAAAATCCAAAAAACTAAAAATTAATCTATCTTTTATTGCCCATAGTTTAGGCTCTGAAGTAGTAACACAAACTATTCGGATTCTCACTAATGTATTCGATCGAGATCGAGAAGATCGCAAGATTAATGATTTCTTTAAGCTAGAAAGATTAGTATTAGTTGCACCCGATATTCCCGTAGAATCAATTTTATCTGGAAGAGCTAATTTCTTGCAGTATTCTCTGAACCTTGTGGAAGAAGCTTACATATTCAGTAATGAGGCAGACTTAGCCTTACGTATGGCTTCGACAGCAGCAAATTACTTTAGCTTTCCCTCCAAAAGCCGTTTTCGTGGTTATAAGCTAGGTAATATTACTGCTAAACATTTTCTAGATGAAAATGACAAACGCAATTACCGTTTAAAACAATTCAATGATTATGGAATTGTCAATTTAAATAGCGATCGCCAAAGCAAAAAAGAGAAATTTAATACCCCATTTAGTTTTGAAGAACCAATCGATTACTTAGAAATTCGCGCTTCTAATATCGAACATAGAAACTTAGAAGAACTAGCAGAAATCCAATTAGATTCAACAAAAAATATTGCCAATCATTTTACTTATTTCGATTGCACGGACTATCAAGAAAAGGATGAGGGAGTTCTTAGTTATGCTCTCAAAAAATCTGCCCTAAACATATTTGATTACCTTAGTCTTTTACTGGCAAAGCCCCTAGCTAATATTGATGGACATGGTGATTACTTTAAAGGTGAATTTAGTCAAAAAGCGATCTACGGACTAGCTTTTTTGGGTTTTGAAAAATTTCTCGACAAAAACTACCAAGAAAATCAACAGCAAGAACCACTAACTAAATTTGCTAATGATTGTCGGGATAAATATATTCAAGCTATTCTTTCGGAAAAATTACAAAAGTTATTTGTTTTCAAATAATACAACGTGAATTCGATGACTACAAAATTAATCTGCGAAGGTAAGGCAGTAGGCAGGAGGATAGATTTTTCGTCATCACAATAAATAAAATTCAGCCTTATTTTTAAGAAAAGTATCAAAAAATTTTTCCGTCGAACTGACGTTAAAACAAGGCAATTAATGCTTTAATTGGGTTTATTTAACTGCACTTTTTAAGGGTGCAGTTAATCTCAGTTTTAAGCTAGAAAAAAAGGCGAGTTAACTATTATTTTTCTTAGCAAAATAATCATTTAAAGCTTCGGCAATAATCTGATTCATCGGTCTATTTTCTTGTTTAGAAGCTTCTTTGAGACGAGGAAATAGATCGTCGGGAACGCTAACTCGTTTTTGATTTTTACGCACTTTACTTTTTTTCAGATTATTGGGGTAACTACCTGGTACATAACCAAAGGTAAACTGACGAATTGCTTCAAAGCCAACACGATTACAAAAAGTACCAAAACTTTCCCCTGGTTGGCGATTTTGCTTAAAGAAAATAAAGATAGGCTCAAAAAATCCTTCTAAATCTTCTACTGCCATTCTTTGTTCGTAGGGTTGTGCCAACTGTGTCTGATCTGGCGTTCCTCCTAACCAAATTTGGTATTTTCCTGGCGCACTACCCACAAAGCCTACTTCTGCCATATAAGGGCGGGCGCAACCATTAGGACAACCAGTCATGCGAATCACAAAATGTTCGTCTGCCATGTCTAGTTTATTGAGAAGAGCGCGGAGACGATCGACTATACTAGGTAAGGCTCTTTCTGACTCGGTAATAGCTAAACCACAGGTAGGTAAAGCAGGACAAGCCATAGAATAGCGTACTAAAGGTTCGATCGCTTCGGGGTTAGTTTCTATGCCTCTTTGGTGTAAAGTGGTTTCGATCGCCTCTTTTTGAGATGGTTCGATGTCGTAGAGAATAATATTATGATTGGGACTTAACAACATTGGTAACTTAAACTGCTCGATTATTTCTCTTAAAGCGGTTTTTAGTTGAAAAGCACCTTCATCTTTAACTCTGCCATTTTCCACAGAAATACCAAAGAAAAGTTTTCCGTCTCCTTGTTTGTGCCAACCAAGAAAGTCTTGATATTTCCATTCTGGTAATTCTCTAAAGGGAGCAATTTCTTTACCGAAATATTCTTCTACTTTGGCTTTAAATTTGGCTACACCCCAATCATTAATTAAATATTTCATTCTGGCATGACGGCGGTTAACGCGATCGCCATAATCCCTTTGGGTAGCAACAATGGCTTTAAGCAGATCGTAAATATCTTCTTTGTCAATATAGCCGATGGGGTCTGCCATCCGCGCAAAGGTTTCTTCTTTGTTGTGAGTTCGTCCTAACCCACCACCAGCTAGGACATCGAACCCTTCTAATTCCCCTTGTTCGTTGACAATTACCACGAAACTAACATCATGGGTATAAATATCGATGGAATTGTCTACAGGTACGGTAATCGAACATTTGAACTTACGGGGCATATAGCGATCGCCATAAATTGGTTCTTCGCTATTATGAATAATTGTTCCCGTGCCATTTTTTTGGCGGGCTTCTGTTACTTCTGGGGCTTCTTCTGCGCTAATTGCTTTTTCCCCATCGAGCCAAATTTCGTAATACGCTCCTGTTTGAGGTGTCAGGAGATCGGCAATTTTGTTGGCATATTCCTGGGCATACTGATACTCTGGTTTATTGCGGTAGGGGGCAGGAGGTGTCATGACGTTACGATTTAAGTCTCCGCAAGCTCCCAAAGTCGAACCCATACTCCGCACAATTGCAGCAATAGTTGCTTTAAGATTCTTTTTGAGGATACCGTGAATCTGAAATCCCTGACGGGTAGTTACTCTAAGGGTGTGGTTGCCATATTCTTCCGAGAGGCGATCTAAGGTTAAATATAATTCTGGAGGAATAAAACCCCCTGGGTTGCGAGTACGCAGCATCATCTGGTAGTCTTTTTCTTGACCCTTAACCCGATTATCGCGATTATCTTGTTGATAAGAGCCGTGATACTTAAGAATTTGAACTGCGTTTTCAGTGAAGTGAGTTGTATCCTCTTGCAATTCTGTAGCTAGAGGTTCTCGTAAAAAATTGCTACTTACTTTGAGTTTTTCTAGTTTTGATAGTTTTTCGTCTGACGATATAGGAGTTTGAACCATTGTTTCTCTATGAAATGAATTTCAGTTAAATTTCCTTTCTGCTTGCGGAGTCCAAGGTACTCCGCCTTCTGACGACGGAGCCTGCTTGGACTTCTTAAAAATGTCTAACCTAATCTAGATCTTAACCTTTGCGATCGCCAAAATTTAATTTGGATTTACGTAAAAACACATAATTGTATTCGCTCTTGCCCAATTAAACTAGGTTATTTTAGGTAGGGAATTTCTATCTTCTCATTTTTTTTTGTAACAGAGAATACATTTTTTCGGCTAAGAGTAATCTACTGTCAGCTTAAGGATAACTCTGTTGTTGAAATTGCAGTCTGTCTCCATCGGTAGTCAAAGTTTGAACTAAAAATTGTTGGCAACAATTATTTTCATCAGCTATGAGTACTTGAGCTTGATGTCCTTTCTCTGAAACTTCAGCGCGATCGCACTCCTCATAAGCAATGATAATCAAAATATCCCCTGGTTGACAAAGAAGGGCAGCACCACCATTAGGACAAATTTCTCTTTTTCCTGTTTCTCCTGGAATGGCATAGGTAGACCAACGCTTGCCATTATTAAGATTAATTACATCTACTTCTTCTAGGGGAAGTATGCCTACTTTAGTCATTAACTCTGGGTCTATAGTAATGCTACCAATGTAATCTACATTCGCTTCGGTTACGCGAACACGATGAAGCTTGGCGTGCATTAGTCTGATCTTTGCCATGATTCTTCCCGACACTGCTTTTATATAATAGACTGCTTTATAAGACAGCGAATTCAGGTTAACTAATAAATTTATTCCCGTAAACTCAACTGAATTAATAAACGCCGACGGTTATTTAAAGCTGTTTGATATTGAGAATTAACTTCGATCGCCCTAGTATAAGACATCAAGGCTTGGCTATGCTCTTTCAAACCTTCCCAAGCTGCACCGAGGTTGTTCCAAGCGATCTCATAATCTGGTTTGATAGCTAAGGCTGAATTATAAGCAGAAATTGCTTCTCGATATCGACCCAAAGCTAGTAAAATATTACCTTTGTTGTACCAGGCTTGATATTGTTCTGGATGATACCTAGTAATTTGTTCGTAGGCAAAAAGTGCCTCATCGTATTGTTTTAATCGAGCGAAAATTTTACCCTGACCGTACCGCGCAAGATAGTATCCTGGTTCTGTAGCGGTTACTTTTTCATAGGCAATAAGAGCTTGTCGGTCTTTGCCTAGTTTTTCTAAAATTTTAGCTCTACTATACCAAGCCATTGCCGAACTCGGCTCTAGGGAAATAGCGCGATCGATAGCAGCGATCGCCCCATCATATTGACCTAATTTATCCAGTACATTACCTTGGTTATACCAAATGATATAATTTCGTGGATTGAGGTTGAGAGCCTGTCCATAGGCAAAAGATGCTTGCTCGTATTTTTGCAAATAATTAAGTGATATTCCTCGAAGATACCAGGCTTCTTCTAGATCGGATTTTAAATTGATGGCTCGATCGAAACAAGCAATTGACTCTTGATATTTATCTAATTGTTGTAGAGCAATTCCTCGATTAATCCAAGCTTGATAATGACTATACCGTTGCGCTCTATCTTCGGCAAAAGACGAACAAGAAAGATTATTTTCGTATTTTTCTAGAGAATGGGAAGGTTCGGCGAAAATATTTAAAGCATACTCTTGTTGGCTACTAATTTGCTCCGACACGCGCCATTGACTGTTTTTATCTTCAGCCAAAATATCGGATTGAATCAACAAAAATGAAGCAAACGTCAAACCTAAAGTTTTTAAATTAGGCACATAATCCATATATAAACTCTTTACATTACCTACTATTTTTTTTATAGCTTTGGTAACTACTTAATTTGGTGATTTCGATCGAGCGATCGATGAGGTTCATTAGTATTTATTCTGACACAATCTAATGATGGGGGATAAAGATGTAGCTTAAAATATTAATCCAGTTAGTAATCTGACTAACAGGAGCAGGAATCATTTCTCCACGGAAATCTAAAACCTGAACGATAACCAAATAGGCGATCGCGATAATTAGTGAAATAACGCCTGTAACAATAGCGACGATCTTGCCTCTGTCCATCAAAATTGTCCTCGTTGAGCTATATAATTCATTCTTTCATATTTTGATGGTAGATTGAGAACAACAGACCAAAACCGCAATCCTCACTTAACAAAAAATTATTTTTTATTGTTTAATGATTTGGTCAATATGATATGGAAACTATTTTAGTAGTTGGAATAAATAGCAAAGTTTTACAACAAGCGATCGATTTACTGTTAACTCAAAATTATCGAGTTAGAGCAATAGTTAAAAATAGCCAGCAACTAAAAACCTCGATCGAACATGAGAAAGTAGAGTTACAAGAGCTAGATTTAGACAAACCCAATATTCTCACATCAAAGATGTTAAAAGGGGTTAACCGAATTATTTACATCGATGACTTAGAAAATCCCGAACAAAACGAGCAGCTAATTAATAATCTGCAACAAGCCTCTCAATCTCTACCTGGCAATACCAGTAAAATGTTGTTTGATTTTACCAAGCCGACAACAGAAATCCAAAATCTTTGGACGGCAGTAGATGATGTGGTTATGGGTGGTGTCAGTCAGAGTAATATTCGTCTGGTAGCAAATCGAGCAGTTTTTTCTGGGATAGTTTCTACGGATAATAATGGGGGTTTTGCCTCTGTGCGTACCCGTAACTTTGATTTTCCCCTTAATTTAGCTGACTATGAAGGAATTGAACTAAGAGTACAGGGTGACGGTAAACGCTATAAGTTTATTTCCCGTTGTGAAGGGGCATGGGACGGCATTAGTTACTGTTATTCTTTCGATACTATTTATAATTATTGGATTACCGTGCGTATTCCTTTCGCTGATTTAATTCCCGTATTTCGGGCTAAGACTGTACCAGAAGCAGGGGATTTCGATCCTAGTAAAGTCTATTCACTACAGCTAATGCTGAGTAAATTTGAATATGATGGTGCGTTAAACCAAAAATTTAGTTCTGGAGTCTTTGGATTAGAAGTAGAATATATCAAAGCTTATGGAGGTCAACCAAAATCTCCTTTTCTACGAGTTAGTTCTCTGGATCTGTCCGAGTTAAAACAAGAATTTAGCTAACTTTAAGGTAAAGCATAAAATCCTAGATGGTTGGCAATAGGTCTTTCGTTCATCGGTATCTTACTATGAATGGGAGCATTTAAAACTCTAACCTTATTACCTTTACTAATTGCTAAAGTTGTAGACCCTCCACCATCTAAATTTAACGCACGATCGGCACCTAAATTTACAGCAATTTCTGCAAGTTCTAGTAAGGTTACTCCCTCACTATAAAACGGTTGTTTGCCATCAACTACTATTAACCAAAGTCGATCGCCTCTGTTGCTAATCTAAAAAAAAGAAAATTTAGAATATTAAAAATATTTAAAGCTATTGCTAAGACTCTATCGGCTGGGTTGAGTTGTGCTTTAATCGGATTTTACTATGGGGGAAGTTTAACTAATAATAATCTTCAAATAGCTATCTTAGCTGCTCTGAGCTTAGCTGCATTAGGTACATTTTTTAGTTTAAAGCAGAATCAGATGATGTTTGTCGTGATTAGCCCTATTCCCGTTATTTCAGCCTATGCTTTTGCTTATTATGCTGGCACAAAAGCGATCGCTTTACTTAATGTATCGAGATTATCGGGGGGAATATTATGGGGCTTAATTTGTTTGATGTATATTTGGGCAACCATAATAAATATAACAGGGATAAAGCTCTATCGATAGACTTGCGCGGGTTGTGGGCATTGAACCCAGACTATGCCCATTTTATCTCTCTCCTTTTAAAACTAAACCAGAGTAATTTGGGCTAAAAGCTGTAAGCTGATAGCTAGTAAAAAAAGTAGTCCAAGGTACTCCGCCTTCTGACGACGGAACCTGCGAGGGACTTCGTAAATTCTCATCTTTTTCCCAGAAAGATTATCCATCAGTAATTTACACAGATAGGTTATGACAACAATTAATGAAAATTATCTCAAGCTAAAAGCAGGTTATTTGTTTCCCGAAATTGGGAGAAGAGTTAGTGCTTTTGCCGAAGCAAATCCCGATGCACCGATTATTAAGTTAGGTATTGGAGATGTTACCGAACCCTTACCCGAAGCTTGCCGTACTGCTATGATTAAAGCAGTAGAAGATATGGGCGATCGCGCTAAATTTAAAGGTTATGGCCCAGAACAGGGGTATCTTTGGTTGAGAGAAAAGATTGCTAAAGATGATTTTCAGGCTAGAGGTTGCGATATTAGTGCTAAAGAAATATTTATCTCTGATGGTTCTAAATGCGATTGTGGCAATATTTTAGATATCTTTGGTAAAGAGAATAAAATTGCCGTTACCGATCCAGTTTATCCTGTTTATGTCGATACTAATGTCATGGCGGGACATACGGGGGAAATCAACGAAAAAGGTGAATACGAAGGTTTAGTCTATTTACCAATCTCCGCCGAGAATAACTTCACCGCAGAAATACCATCTGAGAAAGTCGATCTGATTTATCTTTGTTTCCCCAACAACCCCACAGGAGCAACCGCTAGTAAAGAACATCTCCAAGCCTGGGTAAACTATGCCAAAGAACATGATTCGATTATTTTGTTCGATGCAGCCTATGAAGCATATATCACCGATCCGAGTCTCCCTCATTCTATCTATGAAATAGAAGGTGCAAAAGATTGCGCGATCGAATTTCGCTCTTTTTCTAAAAATGCAGGGTTTACGGGTACTCGTTGCGCTTTTACAGTTGTTCCCCAAAATTTAACGGCTAAAGCTAGCGATGGTACAGAGGTGAAACTCTGGCAACTTTGGAATCGTCGTCAGTCTACTAAGTTTAATGGCGTTTCTTACATCGTACAAAGAGGCGCAGAAGCGGTTTATTCTGAGGCGGGCAAAGCACAAATTAAAGAATTAGTGAGTTTTTATCTAGAAAATGCCAAGATTATTTGCGATAAGTTAACCACAGCAGGAATATCCGTTTATGGCGGTAAAAATGCCCCCTATGTTTGGGTTAAGACTCCTAATGGTTTATCTAGTTGGGATTTCTTTGATAAATTATTGCAAATAACTAATGTAGTCGGTACTCCTGGATCTGGATTTGGTGCTGCGGGAGAAGGTTACTTCCGTATTTCTGCTTTTAATAGTCGAGAAAATGTAGAAGAGGCAATGAAGCGTATTACCGAAAAGTTTAAAGTTTAAAATAATCAGGGTGGGCAATGTCCCACCTTATTTTAAGCAACTAAATATCACTGTGCTAATAGAGTAGTAGCAATACGGTCGCGCACCGACAATTAGAAGAAAATTACGGAAGGTTAGCTAAGAGTATTTTCCTTTATGGTCTCGATTATTTAAGGTCAATTTTTAGGGATTTGGATTTGAAACAATTACAATTTCTTGAACTCTTAAGATTTTTGTCTTGTGCTTAGTCACTAATTATATAAAAATATAGAAACTAAAAAAATGTCATTAAAGCGCATCTTGCCACTCCAATTCGTGCAATCCTTGAAAAATACTTCTGTTTATAAACTTTATCGACATAGTAAACTATCTAGACATCATCAAAGCTTATCACAAGCTGGTCAAGATTACTGGGTTATTAATGAAGCTTTTTTTCAGAAAAAAAACGGATATTTTTTAGAAATAGGTTCTGCCGATGGATTGTACATTAATAACACCTATTTACTCGAAAAATACTATGATTGGTCTGGAATTTGTATCGAAGCCAATCCTAATTTTTTTGAACGACTTCAATCAAAAAGAAACTGTACTTGTCTCAATATTTGTGTTGATGAAAAACCTGGTGAAGTTGATTTTGTATTTGATGGATTAATGGGAGGAATCTTAGATAAAGATACTGATAATTTTGCTAGAAAAAAAGATTTATCTAAGCAAACAAGAAAAATCAAAACGATGACTTTATTAGATGTACTTAAAGAGTACAAAGCACCTAAAATCATTGATTACTTTTCTTTGGATGTTGAAGGTGCTGAAACCAGGATTCTTAAAAACTTTCCTTTTGAAGATTACACTTTTTTATCTCTCACTATTGAACGACCGAGTAGTGAATTACAAAAAATTTTGGTCGATCGTGGCTATCTTCTAGTTAAGCTAATACCTGGATTAGATAGTTTTTTTATTCATGAGTCATTTAAAAAAGAATACAAAAAAAATTTGAAACGTTTTTATAGTAGTTTACGATTTTAGAGACTATTTTTATTTCACGTTTCTTCACTTAAAAGAGCGATCGCCTCTTCACACCAAGCTATCCAATAACTTTCATAACCAATACCACAACGTAAAGTAGCGTAAATACATTTTTCTTTGTAGCTTAGCTTAGATACATCGGGAAAATCTTGCTGCTCTATTTCCTGGTAAACTGACAACTGTTGGGCATGAATTTGGCGATGACGTTCGATTTCTTGGAGAATTACGGATTTAGGAGCTAATTGAGCCGAAATTACTTTAACTAATAACTCTTCGCGGATAGCCATCGGCTCTGCTGGTTCTAATAGCCAGGTTTTAAGCTTTTCGATCCCTTTGTCTGTTGTCCGATAGATTTTTTTGTCGGGACGACCTTCTTGGGGGATAATTTCGGAGGCGATCGCTCCTTGTTTTTCTAATTTACCTAATTCTCGATAAATTTGCTGTTGGCTGGCTTGCCAATAGTAGGCACTGGTTTGGGAAAATTTTTTCCATAAATCATAGCCACTGTAAGCTTTATCTCCTAAGGTTGCCAAAATTGTATGTGCTAATGCCATGGTTTGTTAATCGTGATTAAAGTCGGCTCGATATATTCAACAAATTGAGTATATCATTGTACTAAGTTCGCATCTTTGACAAGATAAGAAATTAAAGAAAAACCGCTAAGGAAATATCTATTCTAATCTTCACTCAAAAGAGCGATCGCTTCACTGCACCAGGCAATCCGATAACTTTCGGAATTAATACCACAACGCAAAGTAGCGTAAATACATTTTTCTTTGTAGGATAACTGCGATAACTCGGAAAAGTCCTGCTGCTCTATTTCTTTATAGACTGACAACTTTTGAGCATGAATTTGGCGATGCCGTTGGATTTCTTGAAGAATTACGGATTTAGGAGCTAATTGAGCCGACATTACTTTTACTAGCAACTCTTCACGGGTAGCTCTTGGCTCTGCTGGTTTTAATAGCCAGGTTTTTAGCTTTTTTATTCCTTTTTCAGTTATCTGATAGATTTTTTTGTTGGGACGACCTTCTTGAGGAATAATTTCGGAGGTTATCGCTCCTTGTTTTTCTAATTTACCTAATTCTCGATAGATTTGCTGTTGGCTGGCTTGCCAATAGTAGGCACTGGTTTGGGAAAATTTTTTCCATAAATCATAGCCACTGTAAGCTTTATCTCTTAAGGTTGCCAAAATTGTATGTGCTAATGCCATTGTCAATGAACAGTTATTAATAATCAGTTACTTATCGATTAGCTAATAGTTTTTTTAATTAGCTTGACATATTCAACTTGTTGAATATACTATTTATTTAGTATACAACTTTTTGGTATTGGCAATGAGTTTTGCATATTCAGCAATAAATTTTGCATATAAGCAACAAAGAGTATGAACTAAGACAATTGATTTCGATCGACCTTATTTTAGATACTTACTTTTGGTATCCCGATTAAGAATCAAGCTTCTTGAATATACACCTAGTTTTATAAGCATATTGTTTGATATCAACTAATTATCCCGATCTGGTGTTAAACCATGAATCAACAATCTATCTCAGAACATCTAGAACAAAAACAATCCCCGATTCAAAGAGAATCTTTATTGTTACTCAAAAATAACAATCCCGTGCAACTAAAACTATGGCAATTAGTTTTAACTAGCTTAATGCTCTTGCTAACTGGCGTAGGCATTGGTAAATATCAGCCCAACCCGTCTGCCACTCCACCAGAAACCATTGCCACTCCAGTAACTCCCCTGCCTGTAAAAACAACCCAGATTGAATTAGTTAAAACCTATCAAACAGTACAAAGCTATACAGGGGAAGTAGAGGCAATGCGCACTAGTGAAATTGGTTTTGAACGTGGTGGTAAACTAGTCAAAGTATTAGTAGATGAAGGCGATCGCGTTACTGCGGGTAAAGCTTTGGGGCAATTGGATACAAGCAATCTTGTCGCCCAGCGTCAGTCTTTAATCGCTCAAAAAGCCGAAGCGGAAGCTAGACTAGCAGAACTAAAAAATGGTGCGAGAAAAGAGCAGATATTAGCAGCAGAAGCAACAGTTAGAGATTTAGCCAAACAATTAGAATTAGAAAAGTTAAAACGCGATCGACGGGAATATCTTTATCAAGAAGGTGCAATTTCTCAAGAACAATTAGATGAAGTTGCCTTTAACTCTCAAGCTTTATCGGAACGATTGAATAATGCTCAAAGTAATCTGGCAGAATTACGCAACGGGACTCGTTACGAACAAGTAGCAGCACAACAAGCAGTAGTCGATCGATTATCGGCAGAAATTAACGATTTAGATATTACTATTGCTAAAAGTACACTTAAAGCTCCTTTTGCGGGAACAGTCGCCCTGCGTTATTTCGATGAAGGAACTGTAGTAGAGACTGGTAGTTCGATTATACGATTAGTTGCAGACGATCGAGCCGAAGTAAAAATCGGTGTTCCCTTGAATATCGCTGCTACATTAACCTCTGGTAGTCAGGAGTCTTTAGAAATAGGTGGAACGACTTATCTAGCTACAGTAAAATCGATTTTGCCCGAAGTCGATCCTGCTACTCGCACCCGTACAGTTATTTTACAGTTACCAGCAACGGCTAGAGTATCTCCCCAACAAATCGCCCGTTTACAAATAACTCAAAATGTAGCTACTGAA
Source organism: Xenococcaceae cyanobacterium (assembly GCA_051439545.1). GTDB lineage: Bacteria > Cyanobacteriota > Cyanobacteriia > Cyanobacteriales > Xenococcaceae > JASJDJ01. The sequence continues at coordinate 34,157 of JBFRWK010000203.1, forward strand.
GGTTATTGGCTACCAGTAACAGCTTTAGTTAAAAGCGATCGCGGTTTATGGTCTGCTTATGCAGTAGTTCCCAACGAAAGTAACGATACTGACTCTTATCGAGTCGAACGTAGATTAGTAGAAATACTAGAAACTGAAGGAGACAGAGTTTTAGTTAGAGGAACATTGCGATCGGGAGACGCGATCGTTACTGATGGTACACAAAGACTCGTTCCCGATCAATTAGTAACTCAGAATTAGGGACAATTAAGTAGGTAGGAGTAATTAAATAAACATGAGGTGAGAAAATGAAAAATACCACCACAAAAAACGGAGTTAAAGTTGGTGCTACTGCTATTATTTGGGCTTTTGCCACAGGGATGATGGCAATTTGTATTCCTCTGGTTGCTATATCTAGAAGCGGTATTATTTTACCTTTGGCTGTAATTTTCGGGGCGAGTGCAAGTACAGTTACAATTTGGCGTAGCGATAAATACAAAGTAGTTATATCTTCTAATGAACTTCAGCAAATAGAACAAAGAATTAGAGATTTAGAAACTATTTGTAGTAGTGAAAATTTTGATGCTGCGAATAAATTTAAGGAGCTAGAAAAAACAAATAAAACTTAATTGTATATTTAAAAAATAGTGATTAACTTATGATCGATCGCTTAATCGTTGTTTAATTTGTGCTATTTCTTGTTCTACTCTGATTAGTCTTTCTAATAAATTCAAGCGATCTGTATCGGCAGATTGATGATAACCATAAAACTGATTGAACTTTTCCCGTTGGTCTACTGTTAATTTAGCTATTTCTGTAACTAAAGTACTGATATCTTCTCTATTGCTTCTAAAGAATTCTTGAAATTGACTATTTTGTGCTTGAATTTGTTCGGCGTTTGCTTGAATTTGCTCGGCGTTTGCTTGAATTTGAATTTCTAATCTCGCTATGTTGTCGGTATTTTTGATTTGACTTTCTTGTATTTGTCTTTGAACCGCTAACATCTGTTCGATAGTGTTTCTAATTTCTTCTGGTGTCATAGGAACTGAAAATAAACTTAGTATTTAATAGGATCAAATATTAAGCAATAAAGCGATCGCTATTTATCAATACTATTAGCAACAATTTTCTATTCAGTCAAAAATCAAAAGAGAATTCGATTATGAAAAAAAATATATAAATGTCACAGCTTTTAGTCGAGAAATGGTATTACTCCGATGAACATTAAAATCGACTGGGATTGCTTAAATTAATAAAAGATTGTTTGTTAAACAAAGATTAAATTCTTGAGGACTTGGGGAGAGAGCCAAAAGCTAATAGCTAATAGCTAATACCTTATAACTATCTAGAGGTTCACTTTACAAACAGTCTCTAAAATATATTCCAATCTTGAGACGACAAGCAAAAATAGTCCATTTACAATTTACTAGATAAAAATAAAAATTATAACTAATAACTAATAACTGTAAGGACGAACGGCACCGAAAGCCCCTACTAACAACTAACAACTAACAACTAACTGGGCGCAAGCCTTGCGCCCCTACCAACTAAATAACAATGTTTACCTTATTTTATCGCAACACCCGCTTACTAATTTTAACCATTATCTTAATCTGTGTTTGGGGTATTTCTTCTTACTTTACTTTACCGAGATTGGAAGACCCAGAACTAGTTTCTCGTAATGCTGTAGTTACAACTTTTTTTCCTGGGGCTGATGCGGAAAGAGTAGAAGCTTTAGTAACAGAAAAAATTGAAGATAAACTGACCGAAATAGAAGAAATTGATAATTATAGTTCTACTTCCCGTGCTGGTAGTTCTATTATTAGTATCGAGCTACAAGATACTGTTAGCAAAGAGCAAGTAGATTCGGTTTGGTCGAGAGTTCGCAATAAAATAGATGAAGTAAATAATGAACTACCCGATAATATTATCGAGCCAGAATTAGAAGAAGGTAAGGTAAAAGCTTATGCCTTGATTGCTGGTTTGACTTGGCAACAAGATGATCGACCTAACTATAGTATTTTACGCCGTCAAACAGAAGTTTTAAAAGAACGTCTAGAACAAATCGGGGGGACAGAGGAAGTAGAAATTTTTGGCGATCCCGAAGAAGAAATTGTCGTAGAAATTAATCCTCAAGCCTTAGCTAGTTATAATCTAACCGTCAGGGAATTATCCCAACAAATTGCTCAAAGTGATAGCAAGATTTCTGCGGGACAATTACGTAGTAACAGTAATAATTTACTAATTGAAGTTGCAGGAGAATTCGAGACTCTAGCCAGAATTAGACAAATTCCGATTAATTTTGGTAGCGAAGGACAATTCGTTCCTTTACAGAACATTGCAACTATTCGTAAGGGAATTGTCGAACCTGCTAACGAACTTGCTTTAATTGATGGTTATCCTGGAATTGCGATCGCCGTTCATGTACAATCGGGACAAAGACTCGATTTATGGTCACGAGTAGCAGAACAAAAGATAAGTGAATTTGCCTCAGAGTTACCTAGCAGCATTGGTTTACCCATTATCTTCAATCAAAGTAATTATGTTGAAGCAAGGCTAAATAATTTAATTGTTAATCTTCTTTTGGGCGCGGTTTTAGTTTTTGGCGTAACCATTATTATGATGGGTTTCCGCAGTGCTTTAATCGTTGGTTCGGCTTTACCATTATCTGTATTAATGGTGTTTGGTTGGATGAATTGGTTAGAGATTCCCCTCCATCAAATGTCGATTACAGGATTGATTGTGGCATTGGGTATTTTAATCGATAATGCGATCGTCATGGTAGATGAGGTACAAAATCAACTTAAAGAGGGAATTAAAGCTAAAGCTGCTATTGCTAATAGTATTAAGACTTTGGCAATTCCGTTATTGAGTTCAACCTTAACTACTGTACTCGCTTTTTTACCCATTGCTTTGTTACCTGGTGGTACTGGAGAATTTGTAGGAACGATCGCCATTACTGTAATTGTCGCTGTTTCTTGTTCTCTATTTATTTCTCTGACAATTATTCCTACTCTAGCTGCTAGGTTACATCGCGGTCGTAAGGTGGGCAATGCCCACCCTACGGGATGGTGGCAAAATGGTATTTCTTTTCCGTTGGTGACTGGGTTATATAAACGTACCCTCAAATGGTCGATCGCTCAACCCGTTTTATCAATTTTGCTAGCCTTATCCATACCAGTAATTGGTTTTATCCAAGCTGGTAGTCTCGAACAACAATTCTTTCCTGCTGCCGATCGCGATCAACTGCAAATTGAATTAGAATTAACAGCCTCAGCTTCTCTGGCACAGACTCAAACAATAGCCAAACAAATTCGCCAACAACTCATTAATCATCCAGAAGTAGAAGATGTTCATTGGTTATTAGGGAGTAGTCTGCCTCGTTTCTACTACAATGTGACTGGAGGAAAAGACCAACAAGCTAATTATGCTCAAGCTTTAGTACAATTAAACTCTCTTACCTCTAGTGCATTAGCTCAAAAATTGCAAACCGAACTAGATAAGGCTTTTCCCTCAGCGAGAATTATCGTCAGGCAATTAGAACAAGGGCCTCCTTTTGCTGCACCCATCGAAATGCGGATTTATGGCTCTAATTTAGAGATTTTGCAATCTTTAGGAGAAGCAGTCAGACAAATTTTAGTACAAATACCAGAAGTAACTCATACTCGCGCTAGTTTAGACGAAATTCAACCCCAGTTACAATTTCAGGTAGATGAAGAACAAGCACGTTTAGCCGGGTTAGATCGCACGACTATAGCACGACAGTTAGATACTAGTTTAGAAGGTGCAGTGGGTGGTTCAATTCTCGAAGCAACAGAAGAGTTACCCGTCAGAGTGCGTTTGCAAAATAGCGATCGCGCTAATTTATCCCAAATCTCTTCTTTAGATTTACTGGCAACTTCCCCCAGTTTAGATGGCGATCGCAATAATCCTCTCAATACTGTTCCCCTTTCTTCTTTAGGTCAAGTCCAACTCCAACCAGAATTAGCCCAAATTACCCACTACAACGGACAAAGAGTTAATACCGTTCAAGGTTTTCTCCAAGCAGGAGTCTTACCCGCAGAAATTTTAAGTCAATTTCAGGCAAAATTAGCCGAGCGTAATTTCGATTTACCTCCTGGTTATACCTTTGCCTTTGGGGGGGAAGAAGAAGAAAGAAGCGATGCTGTAGGTGGTTTGATTTCTACCGTAGGAGTCATAACAGTTGTTATGGTAGCAGTTTTAGTACTATCTTTGGGTTCTTTTCTTCTAGCAGGGACAATTGGTGTAGTGGCGATCGCCTCTTTTGGTTTGGGGATATTCTCCGTCTGGCTATTTGGCTATCCCTTTGGCTTTAACCCCATTATCGGTACAGTCGGTTTAATTGGTGTAGCAGTAAACGATTCTATTGTAGTTCTCGATGCTTTGGCAAACCATCCAGTAGCTAAAACTGGTAATCGTCAAGCCATACAAGAAGTAGTCTTACATTCCACTCGCCATGTGCTTACTACTACCCTAACTACTGCCATCGGTTTTGTTCCCCTACTCCTATCTGGCGGTGAATTTTGGCCTCCCTTGGCTGTAGCGATCGCTGGTGGAGTAATTGGTGCTACTCTCTTGGCTCTTTATTTTATTCCTGCTGCCTTTTATTTATTAAAAGCGCGATCGACTAAAAAAAGGTTTGCAGTTAACTCCAAAGAAATTAATCTAATCGAGCCTAAAATATAGTACCCAAATAATTAGATCCCACATCCAGTAGTAATACGAATAAAATACTTCTGAAAGCGTAATTAAATAGGAATAGAATGAAATATTACCATGACTCAAGCCATACCAAAATTATTAACATTTGAAGAATTTTTGCATTGGAAACCAGAAGGGAGACAATACGAATTACATGAAGGAATAATTATTGAAATGCAGCCAACAGGTAAGCATGAAGAAATTACTGGTTTCTTGACTACAGAACTGGCTGTGGAATATAAAAGATTAAAACTGCCTTATTTTATACCGAAAACTGCTCTAGTAAAAGCGATCGATAGACAGTCTGCTTATTCTCCTGACGTACTAATTTTAAATCGCCCCGCTTTAAAAAATGAAACTCTATGGGAGAAATATTCAACAGTTCAAACAGCAGAATCTATTCCTTTAATTATTGAAGTTGTCAGTACTAATTGGCGAGATGATTATCTAACTAAACTAAGAGATTATGAAGAAATTGGTATTAAAGAATATTGGATTGTAGACTATCTTGCCTCGGGTGGTAGGCGGTATATTGGTAATCCCAAACAACCGACTATTTCTATTTATCAATTAGTTGAGGGAGAATATCAAGTCAATCGATTTAGAGAAAGCGATCGCCTTAATTCTACAGTATTTCCGAATCTCGATTTAACTGTGAATCGAATTTTTCAAGCTGGAGAAGATTAATTACAAAATAAGTTCGCCACAGTTGAGATTAAAATCTGCATTAATTATATTAATTGTACAAAGATTTAAAGAGCGAATAAAATTTAAGCAATGGCTTTTGTATCTTGCCGAATAGGAAAAAACACGGCAGGAGAAAGATTAAAAAATTGAGCTAATTCTTGAATATGACGTACGGTTAACTGTCGCTTTCCACTTAACACATCAGAGACAATAGATTCAGTTTTAAAGATAGGGACGAGGTCTTTTTGACGTAGTTGTCTTTCTTGAATTAAAATTTTTAACAATTCTATGCCATAAATATCGGGAATTGACGAAGTCACTCGCAGGCTCCGTCTTCTCAAGGCGGAGTACCTTGGACTCTTGAGCTTGTTCGTATTCAAAAACTAATACTCCTAAAACATTGAGATAGTCTGATTCTTCTGGGCTTAATTCATTTTGGTCTAGCAACCGATCTATTTGTGCTTGAGTAGCTTCTAATTGTTCCTCATTGTTAATAGTACGAGGAGGGAATTGTTGTAATAATTGAATGTATTTGTCACTCATAATTTATCGATAATTATACAAACAAATCAATTGCCAATTACTGATACCAATCCTCCTTTTTCCAGTTTTACTTATCATATTCGGCGTGAGTTAAAACACTACGGATAAAGACTTTATTCCGTTTGAAGTCAATATAAATGATTTTTAGTTGTTGAATCCCAGAGAGTAGGGTAGAAAGGAAACCAAAGTCTTTAGGAGGAATTTCGACTCGGATGATGACAAAAACAGTACAATGATGAGAAATTTGCTTAGTGACTGATAATGAACTTAAAACAAAAGGATACAAAGCACTTATTTTTTGAATTTTGCCCAATTCTAGATATAGCAGTACCCATAAATATTAGGATATTAAGTTAAACCTAGGGGAAGGGGTGTACAAGAATCTGAGGAAACCTTCAATGAAAGCCTCTTCGCGAAGCGGAGGGACTTACATGGTTTTGGTGTTCTAACCCTCTCAAGTATTGCTTTAGTTATTAATTAATTGTGTATGAAGGGTATTCAAAAACGTCAGAAAATAGGTATAACCAAAAAAACCATTTACACTCCAGAAAGCCAAATGCGCCGTCCCAAGAAATTATTGGGCTTAATGTGGCGAGATTTGCTGGCTTCGAGGGAATTAGCTTGGAGATTATTAGTTAGAGACATTAGTGCTAAATACCGTCAATCTTTCTTGGGTATTTTTTGGGCAATAATTCCACCGATAGTTTTGGCAGTTGGTTTTACTTTAGCTAAAAGTGGAGGGGTGGTATCTTTTGGAAGTACGGAATTTCCCTATCCAGCATACGTAATGTTTAGTATGACCCTGTGGCAAACTTTTGTCGAAGCATTACAAGGACCAGTACAAGCAGTTACTAAGGCTAAAGCAATGCTTGCTAGGATTAATTTTCCTCGTGAAGCGTTAATCTTAGCTAAGTTAGGGGAGGTGTTTTTTAACTTTGGCATCAAGCTAGTGTTGATTATCGGTCTATTTCTTTGGTTCAAAATGCCAGTAACCTGGAGTGTAATTTTAGCCCCTGTTGCTTTAATTCATTTAGTCGTGTTAGGAACATTTTTTGGCTTATTGCTAGCACCGATGGGAGTTTTATACCAAGATTTTTCTATGGGTTTGACTTTAGCTACTAGCTTTTGGCTATTTTTAACTCCAGTTATTTATCCAGTACCCAATGAAGGTTTATTTGGTACTATTGTTAATCTCAACCCTGTTACTCCTTTATTAGTTACTACCAGGGAGTTAGCTACCACTGGTGTAGTTTCTAATCCCCAAGGATTTTGGTTGGCAAGTGTTTTTGCCTTGCTAGGATTGTTTTTAACTTGGATTTTTTATCGAGTAGCAATGCCTTATGTGGTGGAGAGGATTAGTTCGTGAATACTCAACCACCAGAAACATCAGTAATGACAAACTCTAGTCTTTACGAGCAAGATTATTACCTTTGGCTACAAACCACAGCCAAGCAGTTACGCGAGGGAAGATTGTCTGAGATAGATTGTGTTAATCTCATCGAAGAAATTGAAAGCATGGGAAGAAGCGAAAAAAATGCCTTGGTAAGCAATCTACAAATTGTCCTGATGCACTTGCTTAAGCATAAATACCAACCCGAGAAGAGATCTAATAGTTGGCTATTCACTATCTTCGAGCATCGAGATAGGTTACTAGAAGCTTTTGAGGTTAGCCCTAGTCTTAAGCCATACTTCAGAGAAGTTTTCGCTAAATGCTACACCAAAGCTAGAAAAAAGGCTTCTTTGGAAACGGGATTACCGATTAGTACTTTCCCGACTGAATCTCCCTTTACCCCAGAAGAAACCCTAGATACTGAATATTTGCCAAATTAAGGAGCAGTAGATGACAATTAGCGTTACCAAATCAGAAGTTCCAGAAAAGCCTCAAGACAAAGAAGTAGTCCTTTCAGTTCAGGGAGTGTCAAAAAAGTTTTGTCGGGACTTAAAGCGTTCTTTATTCTACGGAGTACAGGATATTGCCAGTGACCTTACAGGATTACGAACGAAAAGCGATAAGTTAAGAGAAAAAGAGTTCTGGGCATTAGATAACGTCAGTTTTGAACTAAAAAGAGGAGAAGCCCTCGGCTTAGTCGGCAAAAATGGTAGTGGTAAATCGACTTTGCTAAGAATTATTGCAGGTTTAATTAAACCCGATCTTGGCACAGTAGAAATAACTGGGAGAGTAGCACCTCTCATTGCTCTTGGTGCGGGTTTTAATCCCATTCTGACAGGGAGAGAAAATATCTACGCCAATATGGCAATTTTGGGTTTATCTAAACAAGAAATCGACGAAAGATTTGATGATGTAGTTGAGTTTGCCGAAATTGGGGATGCTATCGACGCACCTGTACAGACTTATAGTTCTGGTATGGCTGCAAGGTTAGGATTTGCTTGTGCAATTCATACCGAACCAGATATTCTTTTAGTGGATGAAGTACTAGCAGTAGGGGATATTAAGTTTAAAGGAAAATGTACACGGAAATTAGCTGAACTCCGTGAAAAAGGTACGTCTTTTATATTGGTCACTCATAATAGTTCAATGATCTTATATGTATGTAAATCAGCAGTTTATCTATCACAGGGTAAAACATTGAATGCTGGCTTGGCAGAGACAATTGTGAGACAGTATGAAGAAGATATGCTCTTAAGAGGTACTGAGACATCAAAGGGGATATTGTTTATACCAGAAGAACGAGATCCTAAAAGTCAAAGTATTAGTATTGAATATCTCTGTTTTAAAGATCGAAGTGGAAATATTCTAGAGTCTCCAATATCAGGAGAATATGCATGTTTTTGCATTGGATGTCGAGTTCAAGAACAAATTGATTCAATAGCTCTTAATATAACTATTAAAGACATTGCTAGAGAAGGAGAAACTATTTTAGATATATCTAGTTTTTATGATGGAAAATTTCTAGCATTAACTTCAGAAAAAATAGAGTTACAGCTTGAGATGCCTTGCTGTAGTTTGAGGTCGGGAGCGTATGATATGAGAATTATCATTAATAAGCTACCACTACCAAATAGAATCGATCAAGTAGAATCCTATAAGTTTAAAGTTGAAGAAAAAGAAGGGACTATAAATTTAATGAGTAATAACTTATTTTACCAACCAAGAGAATGGAGAGTTGTAGATGTTTAGATTTTTTACTAGAAATAAAACTCAAAAAAACAATCAAACTTTAAAAAAAAACAACAGCAACAAAAACAAGGTATAGTTATTTCTTGCGACTCTAATTATTACAAAGGAGTACCTACTTTTTTAAAAAGTTTATACAAGTACAATAATTATCCAGTTACTTTCCTCGATTGTGGACTAAAAAATAGCCAAAGACAAGAGCTTAAAAATCTTGTAGAACAGATTATTCCAGTGAGTGATTTAATTAATGTTTCTGGTCAAATAATTAAAAGACAACACTTAAATAAGTCAGCTTTATCTTCTCTGTTCATCCACTATTCAGGCTACGAACAAATTCTGTATTTAGATATAGATACACTTGTACTTGGAAGCCTCAGCCCTATGTTAGAAGCTCTTCAGGAAGTAGATATTGCAGGAGTTCGTGGAGGTGTTCTCAAATATCTCAGAGAAGGAATAACACATACAGCAGGAGATGAAGTCAGTCCAGAGGTGCATGGGGATTTATTGAAAGCTATTCCAGAAATTGATTTCAAGCACCTTGCGATTAATACTGGATGTTTTGCAATACGTGCTTCAGTACTTGAGAAGTGGCAATTGTATTATGCTTCTATATTCCCATTTCTACGTTATTTCCAATATGTCGATCAATCAATCATCAATATCTTAATCAGCACGGGTTGGTTCAAATTGAGTGAAATGCCACCAGAATATAACTTTGCAGGTTTGCAGGATGCACTTAGGGAAGATTCCTCTCTTAACATTCGTTTTGTTGTAGAAGAAGGTGAACCAGCTATATATTACGAAGAGCGTCGATTAATTCTGCTACATTTCTCAGGTAGAAATAAACCGTGGAATATCAATAATAAATCTCCAGGTAGTTTAGCATGGCAATACTTTAGCCACTTGCCTTAATTAAAAAGTCCTATTTTGATTTCTAACGAATAATTTGCATACCAGCTACTGAAAAAGCAAATATATTGAGAATTAAGATTAAAAAATATGCAATTAGATAATACTAAACACGAACATCCCAAGCTCGATCGAACTACAATTTATCATTGTAATCTATGCAGTTCTAGCGATCGAAGTTTACTATTCGACAAAGGACGAAACAATAAAGTAGTTCATAATTATATCTGTAATAATTGTGGCTTTGTCTTTATTTTGCCCCGACCTTCAACGCAAAAACATCAAGACTTGGATCGAGAAGGTCAATTTTCTGAGAATACCAGAAATTTATCTGCGCCTGATGATGCGAAATTTGCTGTTTGCGAACGTATTGCTCGTTCTCGACTTAAAATTTTAGAACGGGAACTAGGAGAATCTTTATGGTCTAAAAAAACTCCCAAATCTCTTTTAGAAGTTGGTTGTGGGACTGGGGATTTTCTAAGACTGATGCGGGGTTGTGGGTGGGAAGTGCAAGGACTTGAGCCAGATATTGCTTATACCGAAGCTGTTAAAGAAAGATATAATTTGCCGATCCACAATCAATTTATCGAACAGTTTGAGCCAGAAAAACGATTAAATTTAGCTTGTAGCTTTCATGTTATCGAACAGGTTGACGATCCTAATGTGTTTCTTGCTAATATTCATCGGCTTTTAGATGATGATGGTTATCTCTATTTAGAATGCCCTAGTATCGATCGCTGGTACGGCGAAACTATTGATTTCTTTTTCTGGGATATTCACATTAATACTTTTTCGCAAAAGACTCTCAAAGCATTTTTGGCTAAAAATCAATTTTTAGTAAAATCTTCTGGGTGGAATGGGAACGGTTTGTGGGTTATTGCTCAAAAAACTAAGATGCAGAATCTTCGAGTTAATTGGGATAATCCTCAACGTATACGTAGAATAGTTCGACAGGCGAATTTATCTAACAAAGTTAATCTTGGTAATTCTTTGATAAATCGGACTTCGTCTCTTGTTAACAAAGGAATTCATCTAATTAAAACAAATCCGTCACAAGTTCCCCTTAAAGTTCAAAATAAAATTCAGCGTCGCTTCAAGATTGGTGAACGTGAACAGAATGCAGGAGAAGTGGCTATTAAGCCTTTGCAATCTAATTCTAGTACCCTAAGAGTGGTTCATGTTGGCATTCATGAGAATACTAATAATGGAGGAGATACTTTACTATTTCCTGCTATTAGATGGCTCTGGCAAAAACATCTCGCTCCAACCGATTTTACTTTGTCCTCTTTGCGGGGAGAAGTCACTCAAGCAACTATCGATGAGATTAACCAACATGATGCTTTAATTATTGGAGGAGGAGGACTATTTTTAGCCGATACAAATCCTAATAATCTTTCAGGTTGGCAGTGGGCTTGTTCTACAGAATTATTAGATAAAATTAAAGTGCCGATTATTTTATTTGCTGTTGGTTATAATCGGTTTCGAGGACAAGGAGAATTTAAGCCAGTTTTTACTGAAAATTTGTGTAAGTTAATCGAAAAAAGTGCTTTTGTTGGCTTGAGAAATTATGGCAGTATTGAAGCCATTAAACATTATTTACCTGAAAGCTTGCATCATAAATTAACTTTCCAACCTTGCCCGACTACTTTACTAAGTCGTTTTTATCCTAATATTCCCTCTAAAATTGAAAGTAAAAAACCAATTGTATCGGTTAATATTGCCTTCGATCGCCATCATCTTCGTTTTGGTTATCGAGAAGATAAAATTCTTTGGGGCATAGCAGATAGCTTATTAATATTACAAGAAAAAGGTTGGAAACCAGTTCTTTTTAATCATTCTACAGGCGATCGCGATGCCTATTTATGGTTTAAAGCCAGAGGACTGAATCTCGATGAAACTAATCTATTTTTTGTTTCACCACAGACTGTTATTAACCAATATACTCGTGTTTCTCTAGCTCTGGGAATGCGGGGTCACGCTCAGATGATTCCCTTTGGCTTAAATTGTCCAATTTTAAGTTTAATCAGTCATAATAAACTGGGTTTTTTCCTCGATGATATCGGACATAATGAATGGGGTTTGGAACTAAAAAATGGGGATATTCAAAATAATTTAACAGCAAAAATAGATTACTTTATTGAAGAGCGAGACAAGATTAATTTACAAGTTCGGCAAGCACAAGATAAGCTCTGGCAAATTACGCAAAAAAATCTAGAATTTATCAAAAAAAATATATAATTTGTCTTTTTGATTTTAGTTTAATCTTGCAATAAAGCCAGCTTAAAACCTACAAAACGTTTTTTAATCACTTACAAAGTAATTATTTCTCATGGCTAATAAACTTATTAAATTAATGAAGACTATCGCTCTCTTTATGTAGAAGCAGTGAAAGTTATCAAATGAATTCTTTATTTAAAGCCTATTACCAATGTCAATAATTGCCATAATCCCTGCTCGTGGTGGTTCTAAAGGTTTACCTCGAAAAAATATTAGAAATTTAGCCGAAAAACCTTTAATTGCCCATTCTATTATTCATGGCTTAGAAGCAAAGCTAGTAGATAAAATATATGTTTCTACAGACGATCGCGAAATTGCGGAAATTTCTCAAGATTATGGTGCAGAAATTATCGATCGACCCGATGAATTAGCTGGTGATACGGCATCTTCTGAATCTGCTTTAGTTCATGCAGTTAAGCAAATTGAATCTACTGGTATAGCTATAGATTTGGTAGTATTTCTACAATGTACTTCCCCCATTAGAACTGGAACTGATATCGATAATGCTATTAAAAAAATTAAAACAGAAAATGCCGATTCTTTGCTTTCAGTTTCTCCTTCCCATAGATTTCTGTGGCAAGAAGTTAACGAAATAGCCAAATCTATTAACTATAATTATCGCGATCGACCCCGAAGACAAGATATGCAACCACAATATGTAGAAAATGGCTCTATCTATATTTTTAAACCTTGGGTACTAAAAGAATTAAATAATCGTCTTGGTGGTAAAGTTGTTCTCTTTCCTATGAGTGAGGCAGCAGCTTGGGAAATTGATTCTCTTTTCGATTTTGAAATTGCCGAATTTTTACTTAAAAGGGAGGGAGTAGTAAGTAGCAAGTAGGGGCGCAAGGCTTGCGCCCTAGTAGCAAGTAGGGAGTAGCAAGTAGAGAGTAGTTAAGGTAACAAAAAGGTTTGATATTCTCAAGATGAAAATTACTGGTTTTAAATTGGACGTGGTTTAGATGCTTATCGATCGAAATATAGCTAAATATATTGTCTTTGCTGAAGATAGTATTATTAATGCTTTAAAAAAAATTAGTGACAACAAGAGTAAGGTTATCTTTTCTGTAACCGAATCTGGCAGACTAGAAGGAGTGATGACTGATGGTGATTTTCGTCGCTGGTTAGTTCGGCAAAATACGATCGATCTCAATCAGTCGGTTTCTCTGGTTGCTAATAAGAACTTTAAATATGCCTTTGATGATGATGAACCAGAAAAGATTCAAGCTTATTTATCGGACAAAATTGAATTTGTTCCTCTGATAGATAAAAATCATCATTTAGTTGCCGTTGCCAGAAAAAAATCCAATATCATTCAAATTGGCAATTTCACTATTGATGCAGAATCCCCTACTTTTGTTATTGCCGAGATTGGTAACAACCACAACGGTAGTCTAGAATTAGCCCGAAAACTTATAGATGAGGCAATCTTAGCAGGTGCTAACTGTGCCAAATTTCAGCTACGAGATTTGGGTTCTCTTTATCACAATGCTGGAGATGCTAACGATGCTAGGGAAGACTTAGGTTCTCAGTATACTTTAGATTTACTCTCTCGTTTCCAACTCAGTCCAGAAGAAATGTTTACCGCTTTCGACTATTGTAAGGAACGAGGTATTTTACCCCTGTGTACTCCTTGGGATGAGAGAAGTTTGAGTCTGTTAGAAAGTTACGGAATGCCAGCTTATAAGGTAGCTTCAGCAGATTTAACCAATCACGACTTTTTAAAGGTATTAGCCACAACAGGAAAACCCCTAATCTGTTCGACAGGAATGTCAACCGAAACAGAAATTACAGAAACAGTTAGCTTATTGCAAAACTTGGGAGCAATGTATATTTTGCTACACTGCAATTCTACTTATCCTGCCCCCTTTAAAGATATCAATTTAGCTTATCTCGATCGCCTTAAAGAGTTAGGAGATTGTCCTGTTGGTTATTCTGGTCATGAAAGAGATATAAATATTGCCATTGCTGCTGTTGCCAGAGGTGCAAAAGTAATTGAGAAACATTTTACCCTGGATAAATCCATGGAGGGTAACGATCATAAAGTTAGTCTGTTACCCCAAGAATTTCAGGCAATGGTAGAAGGGATACGCCAGGTAGAGGCAGCAATTGGTAGTTCAAGAGATCGCCGTTTGAGTCAAGGGGAATTAATGAACCGCGAAACCCTGGCAAAAAGCTTAGTCATTAATTGTAACTTGCAACCAGGAGAAATCATTACCGAATCGATGATTGAGGTTAAAAGTCCAGGTAAAGGCTTACAACCCAATCGAAAAAAGGAATTAATCGGAAAAAAAGCCAAAAGAACCCTAAAAAAAGGAGATTTCTTTTTTCCTAGCGATTTAGAACGAGAAAGCATTTTAGCTCGTCCTTATAAGTTTAAACGACCTTGGGGCTTGCCCGTGCGCTACCACGACTTTAAAACAATCCTGGCAAAAACCAATCCCGACTTACTAGAGTTTCACCTCAGTTATAAAGATTTAGAACAAGACATTAAACAGTATTTCGATCGCGTTTACGATTTAGATTTAGTGGTACACAGTCCCGAATTATTTGCAGGAGATTTAGTATTAGATTTATGTTCTACCGACGAAGACTATCGGCAGCATTCTATCAAAGAACTACAACGAGTAATCGATTTAACGCGATCGCTTAAACTATTTTTTAATAAAGCATCTCGTCCTTGTATCGTAACCAATGTTGGTGGCTTTAGTGAAGATAAACCCTTACCTAGTTCCCAAAAAAGCCAATTATATGAATTATTAATCGATAGTCTCTCAGTTTTAGATACAGATGAAGTAGAAATTATTCCCCAAACCATGCCACCTTTCCCCTGGCATTTTGGCGGACAACGCTACCATAATTTGTTTGTCGATCCTCAAGATATGGTTCAATTTTGTCAAGAACAAAACTACCGCATCTGTTTAGATGTTTCTCATTCTAAACTCGCTTGCAACCAGAATAGATGGTCTTTTAAAGAATTCATCGAACAAGTAGGATATTATACAGCACATTTACATATTGCCGATGCGGAAGGAATTGATGGGGAAGGTTTACAAATTGGTGAAGGGGATATTGATTTTCCTGCTTTAGCCGAAGACTTAAACAAAACAGCAAATAATGCTTCTTTTATTCCAGAAATATGGCAAGGACATAAAAATGATGGCGAAGGATTTTGGACTGCTTTAGAACGTTTAGAAGCAATTTTTTAGATTAGAAAAATAAGATCGGGAGGTGCGACAAGTTTATGAAAAAAAATGACATCATCATTCTAGGAAGTGGAATGTCAATTCTTGATTTATCAGAGGCAGAACTTCAATACATTAATGAATGTCCTGTCAGAATTGCTATTAATAAATTTATGGCATTCTATAAAAAAGCAAATATTATGCCCACTGATATTTATTTTGTTGACAATTATGAAGCATCGGTAAATTCTTTTTTGCAATATATTTTTGATGTCTGTAGACAGGATAAACTAAAAAAATTAAATTTTATTTTAGGTAAACACTTAACTCCTAAAATATTAAGATTAAGTTCCGATCCTTTCTCTTTTTATGTGAAAAAACAGTGCTTTAGCTTGTTGAAAAAAAACAACAAAAATTTATTTTTAGTACCAAAAAATTCTTCTTTTGAATTTATTTTTCATCAAAATTGGTTAGAAGGTAATACATGGAGTGATTCTTTAGATCGTCCTCTATTTCATTATCGTGGCAGTCTCAGTACAGTGCTTAATTATGTTTCAATTAAATATCCAAACCATCGGATCAAATTAGTTGGAGTAGATTTTAATTCTCCTAGTTACTTTTTCCAAGAAGAACTAGAAAAATTAAATTTTGCTTGGCAAGACTGGACTACTCCTATTACTAAAAAGGAAAAAATCCATTTTAGTGCCATTCCCTACGAAGGGACAACTATTTTTGATAAATTTGATTTCATTATCGAAAATCTTAAACGTTCTGGCAATGAAATTTTTAGTTGTAATCCTAACAGTTTATTAGTAACTAAAAATTTGGTTAAATACAATGAAATAATTAGCTAAAGTTAAAGAACATCAATTTTTGATAGTAGTGATTATAGGTCGATCGATATCAAATGTTAGTCAATAAAAACTATAACTTTCCAAAAATTTCTCCTATTCTTAACACTAAAAGACCATTTTGGTCAGTGATGATTCCTACTTATAACGGCAATCATTATCTCAAGCAAACTATTCAAAGTGTTTTACAACAAGACCCAGGAGAAGAGTTAATGCACATTGAAATAGTAGACGATTGTTCCACTGAAGAAAACCCAGAATTAATCCTACAAGAAATAGGAACAAACCGTATTTCTGTCTATAGACAAACCAAAAATGTCGGACAAATTGCTAACTGGAATACTTGCATTCAACGCGCTCAAGGTCAATGGATTCATATTCTTCATCAAGACGATCTTGTGCTACCTGGATTTTATCAACACTTGCAAAAGTTATTAGAAAAAAATAAAGATGTAGGAGCAGCATTTTGTCGTCACGCTCATATAGATGAAAACAATAATGAACTATATTTATCTACCTTAGAAAGAAAATCATCAGGTATCTTGACAAATTGGATTGAGCTTATTGCTGTCTATCAAAGACTTCAATTTCCTTCAATTGTAGTCAAACGAGAAACTTATGAACAAATTGGAGGATTTTCTCACGATGCTTTTTCTGCTGCCGATTGGGAAATGTGGAAACGAATTGCAGCTAACTATTCAATTGCTTTTGAGCCTAAAAAGTTAGCCTATTTTCGATTACATTCTGCTTCTGAATCTTCGCGTTTAATTAAGTCTGGTGCTAACATTATTCATGTTCGTGCAGCTATTAATGTTACTCAGTCTTATTTACCTCCAGTAATAGCGCAGCCAGTTTCAAGAAAAGCAAAGAAACATTATGCTTTATATGCTATTAAGACAGCAAAAAAATTATTAATAAAAAAAGACTTTAAAGCAGCGATCGCCCAAATTAGAGAAGCATTAAAATGTTTTTTTTCCAGATAATAGTTATGGCAATTTTACTTCTTTGATTTGGGAATTGTATGTAAATCATGGATAAACTATAAAATTACTTTAGGAATACTTTTTACCCTATGAAATCTATTTTAAGCTATTCTAATTTTAAAAGCGACATTAATGGTCATGGAGGTAATCATAGAACATCTCAAATTTATGAATTATTAAATTTAGCTAAATTTGAAATTAAAGATTGTAACGAGCCAGGTATTTTGAAAAGTAGATGGAAGCGTTATCTTAATGGAATTAAGTATTTGGCTAAAAACCAATTCAAAACTGAGATTAAAATTTATCCTGACTACCGCTTAATTGGTCTTTGTGGGCATTACTATCAAAATCAAAAAGATATTTTAGCAAAACATAATTATACTAATTTGGTTTTGTGGGAGCGTACTCGAAATTATTTTGTCCCTTATATAGCTCAAGAACAACAAATTAAAGTTGTGGCTGTTCCTCAAAATCTTGAATCCTTAGTACCAAATTCTTTAAAGGATTTTACGAAACAAAGACTGCTAAATAGTCTCCATAACGAAATTACCTCTCTTTCTCAAGCTGCTGCTGTTTTTTGTATTTCTCGTGAAGAACAATGGTTACTCAAACTGTTCGGTATCGATGCAGATTTTTTACCTTATTATCCAACACAATCTTTATTTTCAAATTTACTTAAGATAAGAGAAGCAAGAACTACTAATATTCTAAAAAATAGATTTTTAGTCCTAGGCACTTGTCGTAATATTCCAACAAAAATTGGAATGATCGAACAGTTACAATGGTTATCAGAAATTAAGCAAAATTTTAATTTTGAATTCGATATTGCTGGTTATGGAACAGAAGTCTTGGCAGAATATTGTCAACAAGCTAACTTTAATTTAATTGGTTCTGTTGCTCCAGAAAAACTTAATTATCTTTTATCTAATACTAAAGCAATTTTAGTTCATCAACAAGCAGGTGTTGGTGCATTAACACGTATACCTGAGATGTTAATTGCTGGTATTCCAGTTATTGCTAATGCTAATGCCTGTCGTAGTGCTTTTGGCTATTCTGGAGTTCATTGTTATGATACACAAGAGGAATTAGAAGCTTTGATGAAAAATCATTTAGAAGTACCGCCTATTATACCTCGACCTCATGCAGCTGAAAAAAGATTTATCGATCGCTTAACAGAATTATCTCAATTTTGAAACTTACCGAAGTTAAATAATATACAGAGATTTTAGTTATTAGTTTATCAATGTATATAGTATTTAGATATATTTGAAGAAAAAAAAGTAAAATGGCTCATTGGTTATCATTTTGTTTACAATGAAAAATCCTATGCCTTTCCTAGATTTTTACCCTACAAATATCGCCGAAGATTTTTTGCTTGTGGAATGTATTCAACTAAGCTTCCAGCAATACAACAAGAATCTACTTTTTGGTCTTCTTCTCTTCATAACTCGATCGATTACGGTTACTTGTCTCAATTAGAACTAGCAGGTGATTTTTATCTATGGTTACAATTTTCTCAAATAGAAGAGTTAAAAATTGTTGAAGCTTATCTTGGAGGATTTAAAATTCATTCAGGACAGTTATCGGAAAACAAAAAATTATACATTGAAGAAGTTCGCAACATGACGAAAAAGCCCAACCTATGGGAGCGTAGTTTAGCTTTATTTGATTGGATAATGATCCGAACGCCAAATAAATTGAAAAAAATGATGAATAAAGATGGAATTTTTCGTTTCAATCCTCGTTTAGAAAAATGGGTTTGAAATATATCGATAATAAACACAGGAGAATGCGATCGCTATATTTAAGAAATTATTCCCAATCTTGGCTAGTATCACAGATAAAATTATCTGCGATCGCGTCCTCAAACTTATAGGGACATTTTTCAGGAAAAGTTTTCAATGGCAAGTTGGTTTCTCGTAAAGCTAAATCAACCCCCGCTTCAAAGCCATCCTCTAAAGCGTCAGCTATGCGAGACTTTAAGCTAGGATTGCGATAAAAATGGCGATTAATTGCCCGACGTTGTTCTCTGATCGTCAGAAACCAACTGCGAGAACGTTTTTCTGGCTGATATTCCCACTTGAGGAGATGTCCTAACAAAACAGTCAGACGACTGACTAATTCTCGGTATTCCTGTCTCCCCAAGGCTTGTAACTCCTCCTGTAAG
>JBFRWK010000204.1:0-28293 GCA_051439545.1 Xenococcaceae cyanobacterium
TCAGGAGTCAGGAGTCAGGAGAAATGGGAATTTAGAGGAAGTAGGAGTAAGAATTGTCCCTTGATTTTTCTACCTTTGTTGGCCCAAAATGTTAACTTTTTGCAGCTCTAGGGACAGAAAAGCTGGAACTTCTTAATTCTTAATTCTCAATTGATGACACGCCCGAAGAATTGTTCCTTGATTTTTCTACCTTTGTCGGCCCAAAATGTTAACTTTTTGCAGCTATAGGGACAGAAAAGCTGGAACTTATTTAAACAAAAAAAGGCTTTAGCCTTTATCTGTCAATGCTTTGAGAGTTAAACAGCAAGTCCTATTTAAAAAATTTCCCTAAGAAAACTCGGTATGTCTTGATGGCAAGTAGAAATGCGATGACTGTATAAATGGACATTCGGAAAAAAAAATTTGAAAAAATTTGACTAAGGGGGTTGCAATTTTGATTTGGTTATGGTTATAATAAAGAAGTTGACGCGGGATAGAGCAGTCTGGTAGCTCGTCGGGCTCAAGTTATAAGGAAAGATAAATTAAACCAAGCATAAACCAAAACCGCTAGTCGGTCCGCTTGAATCTTTACCTTATAAAGGGCGGCATATAGGGAAACTTGTATGTGATTACTTGTCAAATTCGGGGAAGCCGTTAGCGGGGTAATCCCGAGCCAAGCTCCAAAATTAAGGAGAAGGTGTAGAGACTGGTTGGCAAGTACCCTAGCAGTTCTAGTGTTATGGAAGCTGAGGGTAAAGGGACAGTCCAGACTACAAACTAATTCTGATAGTTTCAGAGTTAAGGCAGTGAAAGCTGTAGTAGTAAGCATAACCCGAAGGTCGGTGGTTCAAATCCGCCTCCCGCCATCTTCATAAAAAAGCACAACTGCTAGGTAATTTAGATAAATTCCCTGGCAGTTTATATTTTAAGAGGAATATAGTTTAATCGAGCTAACCATTGTTCTATTATCAGTAGATATAGCCTAGAATTGAGACGGATTAATAGCCGATCGAGCTAAAGTTGCTAACGGATTATGGTAAAAGTAAGTATAAATATTCCTACCTATAATCGTGCTGATTATCTTCAGTATGCGATCGCCAGCGTCGAACAACAAACCTATGATGATTGGGAATTAATTGTTTCTGACGATGGTTCGACAGATAAAACAGCAGAGATTATGAATACCAAGATTAAGGATACTCGTATTCGCTATATTCGTCATCCCCAAAATATCGGACGTAGTCGGAATATGCGTTCTGGTTTTGATGCTGCTACAGGAGATTACTTTATCAAATTCGATGATGATGATGCTCTGACTCCAGATTTTTTAGCGAAGACTGTAGCTATTTTAGATACTCATCCAGAAATTGATTTTGTTTGCAGCGATCATTGGGTTATTAATGCCAAAGGAGAAAGAGATGAAGCAGCCACCAAAGAAAATTCGGCTAAATGGGGTAAAGATAAGCTAGAAGCAGCGCAAATTCCCGATCTAATCCGAGAAACCTTTATCAAACAAAGCTTACAAGTAGGCTCGACCTTATTTCGTCGTAATTGTTTGCAGCAAGTAGACTATATGCGTCCTCAAGCTGATGGTTGTGAAGATTTCGATCTTTTGGTACGTTTAGCTTTAGCTGGATATCAAGGTTATTTTCTTCCAGAGTTATTGATGGAATATCGTTTCCATGGGGGACAAACTAGTTTAAAACAAGATATTCATTTTCTTTCCGCTAAAGCCTTTTGTCTTGATAGCTATCGTTTCCCTAATCCTGAAATCGAACAAATAAGGCAAAAAAAACTAGGTGAAATTAAACAGATTTTAGCATTGAGACTAATTGAAAAAGGAGAAACCACAAGAGGAAGAGATATACTCCAAGAATCTACTCAAATATTAGGTCATTCTTTTCGTACTACGGTAAGTCTAATTTTGTCTTATTTGCCTCTAAGTTGGCGTAAATTAGCTTTAAACATGATTCGTCACAGCCGTCCTCAAGATTATTCTGCTAGAGTTAGAGAAGTGACTAAGTGAGATCGAGTTCGGTTGAATACTTAAATTAATTTATTCCTACTTCTACTTTTTCAATTACTTCTGGCTCGTTTTTGGCAGCTTCCAACCACCGCTTAATATCGGAGTCATTCAAGACAGTTTTCATATACTCATTCCCCACGGAATTACATTCAACACCATAGGTATTAAATCGAAAAACTACTGGTGCAAACATCGCATCTGCAATACTAAAAGAACCAAACAGCCATGAACCTGCTTGAGCGTTTTCATTTCTACAATTAGTCCAGATAGATTGAATTCGCTCGATATCGTTAGCTAATTCTTCAGTAATATCTACTCGACGATCTGTTGCTCGGCAATTCATTGGCATTTTTTCGCGTAACGAAAAGAAACCAGAATGCATCTCTGCGGATATAGAACGTGCCAGAGCGCGCTGCTTAACATCCCTTGGTAATAATACAGGATATTTTTCCGCTAAATATTCTGCAATCGCAATAGTATCCCAAATTACTAATTGCTTTTCAAGATAAACAGGTACTTTGCCTGTTGGAGAGTAACTTAAGAGTTTTTCCTTATATCCTTCAGAAAAGAGAGGAACAAGCAATTCTTCAAACTCTACACCTAATTTAACCAGCATCAGCCAAGCTCTAAGTGACCATGATGAATAATTTTTATTACCAATAACTAATCTGATCTTCATTATCAATATTCTATGCTAGATTAGGTGATTTTATCATCCTGTTTGGGGTCGGTAAGATCGCCCTAGTTAAGTTCATCTCCTCTAAAGACTGGCTATTTATAAAACTTGCGCTCTTACTAAAGCAACAGGCAAAGAAAGAATTTTGTTGAATTTAGGAACAAAGGCTCTTTGGTTAAATACATCGTAATCATTCCGTTCGATCGCATCTAAAATACCTTGATAATTAATTAAAGAAGCCCAAACAGGCAAACGAGAATCCTTAATTAAATAACGAATTCCCTGCTCTGCTTGTTCGTAATAACTCCTGGCTCTTTTAATCTGAAATTTCATCAAAGCTTGCCAGCGATCGTCTATCACTTTATTAAACAAATCTGCTTCTGTATAGTTAAAAGCTGCCAAATCTGCTAAAGGAAGATAAATTCTATCTCGTTGAGCATCCTCCCCTACATCCCGCAGAATGTTGGTTAGTTGCATCGCTATACCCAGAGCGATCGCTTCTTCTCTCGGTTCGTAGGGTTCTTTGTCTCGTTCCCAAGGGGCGGGATTTTTCTTTTTGCCAATACCCCAAATCGGATTTGTCATTAAACCTACTGTGCCAGCTACTCGATAACAGTAAAGTTTCAGTTGTTCAAAGTCTTCATAACGATTGCGGTACAAATCCATTCTCTGTCCAGCAATCATATCTTTGAACGGTTGTATCTCCAAGGGATATTGCCTGATGGTATCTACTAGAGCAACATCGAGATCGTCTAGAGGATAACCTGCAAAAACAGATTCAAGCTGTTGTTCCCATTGAACAAGAGTTTCGGTGGTGGTAAATTGCGCTTTAGCACCATCTACTAGCTCGTCAGTACGACGACACCACGCATAGATTGCCCAAATCGCTTTACGTTTTTCTTTGGGCAAGAGCAAAGTACCAAGATAAAATGTCTTGGCATAATCTGCTGTTATTTGGCGACAGCATTCGTAAGCCTCAGTAGGAGAGACTAGGTTTTTTTTGGGTTTTGGTCTAGGCAATTGCAGCATTCATCGCAGGCGAAAATGTTGTTCTGGGTAAGAGCGAGACAATGTTGTCAACTAACTTTTGTACCATGTTTTTTAGTTTTTGCTACATCCCGATCTCTATATCTGAGCGTCTTTGCATTTGATATGTCGAGCGGTTGTAGTCTATTTTTCTAAAAATGGTATTAGTTGTAGCCATTTAGCATTGTCTCATTCGATTGGTCAATCTGAACAATAAATCGCTTAAAAATATAGTTATTGTCTTAACTTGTTACAGCGATCGCTTCACTGTTGGGTGATAATTCTGTTTTAGTTATGGCTGGATAATCTTTAGCAATAACTTCGGCAGCTAGTTTTCCCGAAAGAACAGCCCCTTCCATACTGCCTAAATATTTTTGCATAGTATAGCTACCAGCTAAATAAAAGTTAGGTACGGGGGTTTTTTGGTCGGGACGATAAGCCTGACGACCTGGTATTGCTTTATATACAGAGCGAGGAGTTTTTACTACTTTATATTTGAGTAGTTTAGCTCGATCTTCTCCAGAAAAATGAGTCGGAAAAAGTTTATTTAATTCCCTCAGAGTAGCATCCAGAATTTCTGCATCAGACTTGGTAATCCAATTTTGGGCTGGTGCTAAAACTAGTTCTAACATCGATTTTTGGGGATCGGCGTATTCTTTACAAGTGTTGCTCATGTCCGCATAAACACTAAGTAAAGAGGAGCGAGAAAAGAGTAACTGATCGATATCAGTCATTTTGCGATCGAACCAGAGATGAATATTGATTACTGGTACTCCTTCTAAACCTTCGAGTTTTTGGAAAAAGTCTATTTCTCGCCAAGGTTGAGGTAACATCACTTTAAGCGGATCGACAGACATGGCTGAAACATAAATATCTGCTGTTATGGTTTCATCTGCTGCGCCGTTTAAACCCCGCAGTAAAAAGCCTCTAACAGTCTTATCTTCGTTAAGTAAAATTTCTTTGAGAGGAGCATTGAGACGAACTTCACCACCGCGTTCGGTAATATAATCTACCATGGGCTGACATAAACGTTCTGTGGGCGAGCCATCTAAAAAAGCAATCTTAGAACCATATCGCTCCTGTACGAAACGATTAATTGCTGTCAGAGGTATAGTTGCTGAAACTTCGTCGGGATCGATAAAAGTGAGTGCTTTAGATGCAGCAATAAACACATCACTGTTAACTTTTTCATCGATACCCTGCTTCTCTAACCATTCTAGAAGAGAATATTTATCCATATTCTCTACATATTTCTGTCCCCTAACTATGGCAGGGAGTAATCCTACCGCAAATCTAATTTTTTGTTCCCAACTCAGCATATCGTTGTTACGGAGAATGGAAACAATTACATTAAAAGGGGCAGGAATATCGGGAACATCGAACCGAGAGTAAGTTCCTGGTTTTTCTGGTTGATTGAAAATCAGGGTATGTTCTTTCCACTGAAGACGGTCTTCAATTCCTAATTCTTTCAACAGTTGCAGCATATTGGGATAAGCACCAAAAAAGACATGAAGCCCTGTTTCGTACCAGTCTCCATCTTCATCTTTCCAGGCAGCTACTAACCCACCCAGAACGTCTCGGCGTTCTAAGACTATGGGGGTATGCCCCGCATCTACTAAATATTTGGCACAAGAAAGTCCGGCTAAACCTGCTCCGGCGATCGCAACTCGCATTTAATAACTTTTTATCTCTAATTTACATCTGACTTAATTATTATAGTTTGCATTTCGTTACATTTTCCCAAGTTAATTTTTAAGCCAGCCAGAATTTGATAGTTGGCGATCGCCGTTTCCCAATTATCTAGCAAGTACACATTACGGTTTACCGTACAAAAATGTAGGGTAATCTGTTTTTAGACCTGGAAAATTATTGTAATAATTTGTTAAGATATAAATGATAAATACCGCTGGCCAGCATATAATAATTTACTTTTAAAATTCCCTATTAAATTATAATAATTACTAACTACTAACTCACAACCATAACTGTCAAACCATTTTAACTGGTTTCTGCATCAATGGTGAGGCTGTTAGACTCATAGCTTGGGGGTTCGACATGAATTAAAATCCTAACAGGTTTAAATTGCTTTTCCAAGCGTGCTTCAATTTCTTCGGTTATTTGATGTGCCGTTTCTACGTCCTTAGCATCTACAACAATATGCATTTCAATAAAAGTTTGTCTGCCTAAGTTACCGCGAGAGGCGATATCATGGCAATTGATGACTCCTGGCACACCCATAACAATGCGATGGATTGTTTCAGGCGCGATCGCTATTTCATCCACTAACCAGGGTAGGTTATCTTGTAGCACTTCCCAACCACTCCGAAAAACTAGTAAAGCTACAGGAAAAGATAAAATAACATCGAGCCATTGTAGCTGAGGTAAATTAAATGTTTCTGCTTGCCAAATCCCGATTAAACCTGCCAAAACTACTAAAGTAACCCAAATATCACTCATAGTATGTTTGGCATCTGCGATCAAAATTGCGCTACCGATACGTCTTCCTACATTCCTTTCATAAAAAGCAACAAAAATATTTACTCCTAAAACAATTATCAAGATCCAAAGTTCATTAGGAGATATTTTAACTGCTGTATGTCCTTCAAAAATTTTACTTATTGCTCCCTGTAAAATTTCAAAGCAAGCAATACCTAAAAAAGCAGCTATGCCTAACGCCCCTAAAGCTTCAAACTTTTGATGTCCGTAGGGATGTTCGCGATCGGGTTGAGGTGAAGAAAACCGATTAGCAACCAATCCTAAAACATTGTTAGCACTGTCAGTTACGCTATGTAAAGCATCGGCTTGTAAACTCAGAGAACCTGTTATAAATCCTACTATGGCTTTTAAAACCATAACCAATATATTAAGCAACAAAGTAATCCAGAGAACTTTACGGACTTGAGTACGGTTGTCTTGCATAGAAATAGTAAATTAACGATCGCTTTTTCACTAGTTATCTTAGTCGTAAAATCTTTGAAAACTTTGTGATTTAATGATTGTAGCTATCTTTAACTCTATATTTTTTCCGAGCTTATTGAGAGTTTTTAGAAGAAATAATCTATCTTGACCTGATTCTCTGGTAAATTTTGCTTAATTTCTGTTTAATAGCTGTTGGCAATAGTCCAAATTATTAAAAATTGTTAATAATGACTCAACTTACCCTTAATTTAATTCAAGGTTCTGTAACTTTTAACTTTAATGCTGAAGCAGCCCGAAAACTACAACAAGAGATATCTGTATTGATGGGAAGTTTAAAAGCGATCGCCACTCATGCTGCTAGTGGTAAAGGAAGACCGAATCCACAAAAACCCTTAGAATATCGCTACACTGGAGACGTTTTTTTAGAAGTTTTTTGTAATCCGAATATTTATCCCAGTCCTTTTGCTGCCAAAGTGCTACTCACAGTAAGAGACGAGCGTCTTCGTCTTACTAGTGAAGCAGAACTCACTCGTTTAATTGAAGACTTAAACCAGTATTTAGAGCAACTATAATTCTATGTGTTGCGGAATATCAAATCACTTTTATTCCGCCGTCATTCCTATCTATCGATCGGTCATTATGAATAACAATAATTTTCTTCAAGTTATCCAGCAAGGTTTTCGTATTACTATAGGTGCTACGGCTTCTTTAGTCGAAACAATCCAAGACCCCCAAAAAAGGACAAAAACCTTATCTCAATTACAATTAGAACTAGAGCAAAAAACCAAAGAATGGGCGCAGAAAGGGGAAGTAACGGAGCAAGAAGCCAGAAGAATAATTGATGATTTGTTGAGTCAAAGAGGGTGGAAAACTCAAACTGATACTACTACTAATAGTACCCAATCTTCATCAACTAGAAATTATCCAGAAAGCACAGTTCAATCAGGCTTAGAAGAACTGACTCAACAGATTATCACTTTAAGAGAAGAGTTAGAAAAGTTAAGAAAATCAGAAGATTAAAGCACGTCAATTTTAGTTAGACTTCTTGCCTCGATCGATTCTTCTTTTTCTCGGTTGATAAGAAGTCTATAGCCTTTCTTAAATAACTGAGATACTTTTCCCTAAACAGCAACCCCGATTTTCGCTCGAGCTATTGCTAATCTAATCATCACTCCATTTTTCTGCACTAATCAAATCTCCAATGCGATCGCGTAACAAATAGTCACATCTTTCTAGTTCACATTCTATACTTAACCATTCACGGGCAGGTAAAAACTCACAAAGTACATAAATAGGTTGATTCCGAGTGATGATTCCCGTCTCTACCATTTGACGGACTTCATCTTGAATTTCGTTAATAGAGTAATGAATTGGGGGAGACACTATCATGGTCTTTCCTTCCATATAAAGTAAACTGTTTTGAATTTAATGATTTCTTAACGAAAAATACAGTCACCGCAGGCATCGTTTTTCTAGAGCATGGTAACAGTGACCAATACCGAACAATTCAGATAGTTTAGATAAATACGATCGAGTTATTTTCTATACTAAATAACTTTATGCACCGATTATATTAAGAAATAAATCGTTATTTTGCTCCTTTTTAAATTTGACTATAAAAAACTTAAAAGCCTGGCTTTCCAGGCTTTTGGTAAGATTAACTCTTAAAAACTGCTGCACAGTTGTAGCTAATTTAATTGTGTTATTATGTTGTTCTTTGGATAATTCTAATCATTGTCCCAATTTTCGTAGGCAATCAAATCGCCGATGGGGTCTCTAAGTAAATAGTTACATCTTTCTAATTCGCATTCTATACAAACCCACTCGCGAGGGGGAATAAATTTGCAAAGGACATAGATTGGTTGTTGACGGCTGACAATGCCTTTTTCTACCATTTGACGAGCTTCTTCTTGAAGCATCTCGATAGAATAATTAACAAAGGGGGCTGAAGATACTGTAGCAATACTCATAGTTATTTATTAGATAGTCACTAACTGAGACTGATATCTATAACTATAAATCAATTTTTAGATAGATTAAATAAAAATTTTCTGTATATATAATTACTTTTTTCAACCAATTATCATCGATTAGTCAAAATTATGATAATTAGGGGCTTAAAATTGTCTCTTTTTTAAAGACGCTTAAAATCTTGGGTTAAAACTTCTAACGGCTTCATCTGTCTGAATCTAGCTTCTACAAACATATAAATACTATATGTAAATAAACCAAAGGCAATAATTACCAGCATTGACTTACCCAGTTTTTGTTGAGCTAAGCTGTGCAAAATTCCATCTAAACCCTTTGCTTCTTGAGGATCGAACTTTAATGCAGCTTGAAGTAGAAAAAATCCTACCAGACCAAACACGATACCACGGGTAGCAATGCCTAATCTACCTAGCCCAATAATCCATACTCCTATTGTTTCTCTCATTGCTGGCAAGTCCAAATGTAAATCGCTCTTGGCTTTAAAAGCATGGCGAAAATAGGAAAAGCCAACAACAATTATAGCTAATCCTAATACACCTACCAACCACCGACCGAATGGCAATTCTAATAATTGAGCAGTCCAGTCTGAAGGAGAATTATTGTTTCCTTGCTTAACTCTTAAAATCATCTCGGTAGCTGAGATAGATAAGCCTGCATAGCTGAGACCGCTTAAGATATAACCTAAACGTACAAATATTTTTTCCAGAGGTTTTCTTTGAGAATGTCGGGGATCGAGGGCTGCTTGTAAAAAACGCCAAAGAGCATAACTCATTAAACCAATGGCGACAACACTCAGGAGTAATCTACCAAAAGGTTGAATTGCAATTGCCTCTAATGCTCCAGAAGTAGAAACTTTGCCTACTTGGGCTACTTGTTCATCTTCAGCGATCGCAATTTCGGCAGCTAAAAAACTGAGCAGGCAGTAAACAAAGCCTTTAGTCACATATCCAAATCGGGCAAATTTATCGAACCACAAATTTTAATTCCTCTTAGCTAACTTATTATTACTTATTGTCCTACGTATTTTCTTTGTTAAGTTAGTCTAATGTCTTAAAATTAGTCTATTTGTAAGAATTCAGGCGTTAGGAATCAGGAATTAAAGAAGGTTGTTTTTCAATTCCAACATTAGCTCTCAAAGCAGAGGCGAAAAAATCTACTACAGAACGATCTTGAAAGCGACAGGTCTGTATCACACTCAAGTTATTGGCTGTGTCTTGAAATCTCGCCATCGAACGAGAACCACCACTAACCTTCCTTTTAGTGACGGCTAATCTTAAAGCACGCTCCGCTAAATTATTATCAGGAGGTATTTCTGGATGCTCTAAAAAATGCCACCACTGCTGGGCTTTAAGTTTTAAGTTACGTAACAGTTTTCCCGCTTCATAACCAGCTTGTTGACACCACCGACTCAAAGTTTGCTTGACTTCAAGCTTGAATTTTGTTGCCCAATCAAAATAAAGGTTGTAGTCCTGATTTTCTCGAAAGATACGGTGATGTTTAAAAGCTTCGTCTACTAGCTCCGTTAATTCCTCTCCGATAGATTGGTTGTGTAATCCAGGAGTTTTGACTAATCGTTGAGCGATCGGGACGTAGGTGCGCCAGACATTTCTGTTGTGAATTGACATTATAGCCATTGTCAACATTGAAATCATCAGAAATAATTACTCCTGAGTATTGTTTTCCGATTTGGTCTTTGATTTCTTCTCTTCCTCTACTCTACTATTTCTATTGGTTTGGCTACTAACTGTGCTACAGTACGAGTCTCTATTTTTACTGGTTCGACAACAGACAATTTTTGTCCACAGTTACTACATTGCTCCGCTTTGAGTATTTCTCGCCGATCTATCCGACTAAAACCTTTGCGGGTTTTTCCCTCGTGTCCTGGTTGTCCCCCTGGTTTTCGTTTTTTCTTTTCTGCCTTTTTCTTGTTCTCTGATTTTTTCAGTAAGTCTGATGATGGTGGCTTCGATGATATTTTGCTATTCTTATCTCTGCTTACTTTTAACTTCTCTACTTCTTGCTTGAGATCTTCGATTACTTCAATTTGAGTCAGTATCATTTCTACCAGTTCTTTCTTCGACAACACAGCGAGGTTTTTCTCGGTTTTTGACTGAAGTTTGCTTGCTCATCTCAACTTCTACATTACCGATACTTCTCTCTTTTCTCAACCCCCACCTGAATCCTTACAAGAAATTATCGTACATGACTTAAACTGGTTAACTCAGCAAGAATTTACTTATGGTCTTGCTGTAGGACAAGTTACACCAGGCCCGATTGTAATTAGTGCTGCTTTTATTGGTTATAAAGTTGCTAAAATATATGGGGCGCTCGCTGCTACTATTGGTATTTTTCTGCCACCTTTTCTTTTAACGATCGCAGGGGCTAGTATTTTAGAACGGATTAAACAATCACCGCAAATCCAGGCAGCAATGAATGGAATTAGACCCGCAGTAATTGGTATGATTTTTGCTGCTTTTTGGATTGTAGGTCAAACTGCTTCACCAACTTGGGTATCTGGATTAATTTTTGTCGTCCGTCATAAAAGCAAGGGGCTGCGATCTGAAATAGAATAACGTCCGTAAAAGCCCTTTAATCTTTAAAAATTCGGTATCAAAGGATACTAACTTTACGATATGTAACCTAACATTATTTTTTGCAACGAAAATCAGAAGCATCGGCAATAACTGCACATAATTCATGTAAGTTATTTGTAGTTTAGGAGAGAAGCAGATTATAAGTAACTAAACAAAATTAGATAAGTCCTGATTTTTCTGTTTCTCGTAGCAATTCTAAACTGGTTGTCAAAAAATAGTATAGTGTGGGCATTTTGTTTAAATAATTAAGATAGCTACCAACTATCTATTTCCACGAATAAATTAGGGACATTCGCTATATTACCTCGTCAAACTAATACCTTTATACACCCTTAGGTTTTCTGATACTGTATTACCACTAAAGATTGAATTTAATTTTGCCTAGCTACTTATTATTATTCGCTTTAATTTTTTTTTCGGATGGGTTACCAGATTATGCAATTTGAAGATCGATTGTTTCAACAAGCAGTAAATAACTGGGATTTAGAAAATTTATATGTAAAATTGGCTCAAGCTAAACAAATTAGTAGAACTAGAGAAACAAAACTTACCTCTACAGAAAAAGCGATTTTGCGTGGTTTACTTTGTGGTTATTCTCCCAAACAAATAGCTACAGAACTTCATTGGACTTATGGTTCGTTAAATGTTGAATTGACTAAGGGAATATATCGTTATGTTGAAACTTTAACCAATCACGATCTCAATACGATTAGAAACTGGCGTAATATTGCCCAATGGTTAGAAGCAGACGGATACAAACTCAATCATTCTCAACAAGACTTGCAAGAAACTCCTGATATTTCTAATTTTTATGGCAGAGAAGAAGAATTAGCACAATTAGAACAATGGATCGTACACGATCGCTATCGTTTGGTAACGATATCAGGTATGGGAGGAATAGGCAAAACTACTTTAGTAGTTAAGCTAATTAAGCAAATTCAAAAAGAGTTCGATTATGTAATTTGGCAAGATCTAAAATACACGCCCGTATTGAGCGATCTTTTAACCAATATACTTAAAACTTTTACCCAAAATCCAGATGATAATATATCAACTACTCTCGAACAAAAAATTATTCAGCTAATCGAGTATTTACGCTCATCCCGTTGTTTGTTAGTTCTTGATAGTTTCGAGGAAATTTTAGGTGTAGACTATTTTGCAGGTTTATTCCAGCAAAAATATAAAAACTATCGTCAATTAATCGAACGAATAAGTAAAGAATCTCATCAAAGTTGTCTGGTTTTAATTAGTCAGGACGAACCAGCAGATAGTTTATTAGTTCAGAGTAATAAAATTGGCTCATTGCAAATAAATGGTTTGGGAATAGAAGCCAAAGAAATATTAGCAAAAGAAGGTTTGTCTAACCCTAACTGTTGGCGCATTTTAATTGAAAAATATCAAGGTAATCCCCTAGCTTTAAAGTTAGTTTGTGCCAATATTAAAGAAGTATTTGGGGGAAATGTTGCTAGATTTCTCGAAGCAGATACAGAATTAGGTATTGTTGTGCCAAACTTTTTCAGGGAACTATTAAAGCAACAGTTTGAGCGTTTATCCGAGCGAGAAAAACAAATTATTTACTGTTTGGCAGTTTGTCATCATCCTCTTAGTATCGAAAAGATACAACAATATATTCAACCCAAAATATATTCATCTGACTTAATTCAAGCATTATATTCTCTCAAAAAGCGATCGCTTATCGAAAGATCTTCAGAATTAGACTCTTCTGTCTTCACACTGCCATTGATGGTCAAAAAATATATTATTCGGGATTGTCAAAAAGATCGCGATCGTCTAAAACAAAGTCTAAAAAATCTATAAATACAACAGAGATCCAAACTTGATGTTATCGTTTCTTACCGATAACTACCAGATTGTTTATAGATAATAATAAATATCGATTAATCTTTTGAAAAGCGCGAGCGCGCAGCACGCTACTTTGTAACCGCGCAGTGGCTTTTGTTTGCCCGATCGCCCAAATTATCTTAACTCAATTAAATTAATAATTACCACCCATTAGTTCTACAAAACTTTTTCTCAGTTCCCCTCCTCTTACAAGAGTATGATTTTTATATTTATAAGTTGTATTTGTTAAGTTCGATTGCGAAATCGTCTTTATTTTTGCCCGATTATTATCTCTTAAAAAATAAGTAAAGTTTTATATTTTAACTTGATTATTAGGAGGTTTGCTACAATTTTTACTAAAAATAATTTTGATTATTTGTAGTTATTTCTAGGGTTATTTTAACGATTTCATAGTCAATCCTTAATCTAAGCGTGAAATTCTAATAATAGATAGTGTCGAGAAAAAAATATTTTTTCTTAGGCACAAACTTAATTAATTGAAATTCTAGTTGCTTAGTTTTTAGGAAGCAATAAAAAATGGAGATCGAACTAAAAGGCTTTGCTTCGTTACCTGCGGATACATTTGCGGAGGGAAGTCCCGCAGGAGGAGATAATGGTAATGGCGAACCCATTGATGCTAATGGGCGTACTGGCCCTTTCCCAGGACAACCAGTGCAGGGTTTTAGTGGAGTGCAATTTGCTCCTGATGGTAATGGTGCTTTCTGGTTTTTATCGGATAATGGTTTTGGAGGTCAAGACAATAGTACTGATTATCTATTGCGCCTATATCAAGTAGATCCCGACTTTGCAGGGATAGAAAATGGAGATGGCAGTGTAGAAATTCAGGGTTTCGTGCAACTTGCCGACCCCGATAATTTAATTCCTTTCGATATCGTTAACGAAGATAGTGAAGACCGTTTGTTAACTGGTGGTGATTTTGATATTGAATCTTTTGTAATCGATGATAACGGCGATATTTGGGTGGGGGATGAATTTGGCCCTTATTTGTTGCATTTTGATTCTACAGGTAAACTGCTCGAAGAGCCTATTCCTACTCCCAATATTACTAGTCTGAATACTTTAAATAATCAAGTACCTCTAGTTATCGGTCATCGTGGTGCGAGTGGAGTACTACCAGAACATACCTTAGAAGCTTATCGTGTGGCGATCGCTCAAGGGGCAGATTTTATCGAACCAGATTTAGTAACTACCTCTGATGGCGTTTTAATTGCCCGTCACGAACCCACCCTAGCACAGGTAGAGCTTGATGAAGAAGGCAATATTATATTCGATGATAATGGTCAGCCAATTCTTACTTCTGGTACTGCTAATACAACCAACGTCTCTGAATTACCTCAATTTGCCGATCGCCTTACCGTTAAAGATTTAGATGGAACTCTTGTTGGTGGCTGGTTTGCCGAAGACTTTACTTTAGAGGAAATTAAGCAATTAAGAGCAGTTCAATCTCGTGATTATCGTTCTCAAGACTTTAATGGGGCGTTTGCAATTCCTACTTTTCAAGAAGTTATTGAGTTAGTTCAAGAAGTAGAAGCAGAGACTGGGGTTAAAGTTGGTATTTATCCTGAAACTAAACATCCTACTTTCTTCGATCTGCAAGGATTATCTTTAGAAGAGCCTTTAATTGAAACTTTAAAAGAGACAGGTTTTACTGACCCTAACCGCATTTTTATTCAATCTTTTGAGTTTCAAAACTTAATCGAACTACAAGAAATACTCGATGCTGAAGGGTTAGGAGATATTCCTTTAGTTCAGCTTTACGGCGATACCACCGAAGATGCTAGTCCCGATGAGGGTTTTTCGGTTCCTTACGATCTTCGTTATAACTTAGAACAGGGTAATGACTTAGTAGAAATTTACGGTCAAGAATTTTTAGATGCCGTTGAAAATGGTTTATCCGAGAATACTACCTACAGAGATTTAGATAACGCCGAATTTCTGCAAATTATTAGCGAAAAATATGCAGAAGGAGCAGGCCCTTCAAAAGACAATATTTTACTCAGAGAATCTCTAGATGAACCAGTAGATGGTAATGGTGATGGGGTTGCCGAAATTACCACTCAGTTAACAGGAGAAGTAACTTCTTTTATCGAAGATGCTCATGCTGCTGGTTTACAAGTTCATCCTTATACCCATCGTAACGAAGAACGGTTCTTAACTTTAAATCCAGACGGAACGCCTCAAACACCAGAAGAGGAAATCGAGCAACTCGTTCAAATTGGTGTAGA
This sequence comes from Xenococcaceae cyanobacterium, assembly GCA_051439545.1. GTDB lineage: Bacteria > Cyanobacteriota > Cyanobacteriia > Cyanobacteriales > Xenococcaceae > JASJDJ01. The sequence continues at coordinate 15,298 of JBFRWK010000204.1, forward strand.
TGGTTTCTTTACGGATTTTCCCAGTACTGGTGCTACGGTAGTCGATGCTATTACTAACGAATTTGTAAGATCGCCTCAAAATCCGACTTTAGCAGAAGGTGAATTACCCAACTTATCTGGTTCTCGTGGTTTTGAGGGTATGGCATTTAGTCCAGACCGCACTTTGGCTTATCCTTTATTAGAAGGTGCAGTCTTAGGCGATCGAGATGATGCTTTACGTATCTATGAATTCGATCTGACCACAGGAGAATACAATGGCTTAGTTGGTTTCTATCAAACCGATATTGTTGGTAATCCCATTGGCGATTTTACACCGATTAATGATATCGAGTTTTTAGTTATCGAGAGGGATAATCAGCAAGGGGAAGAAGCCGAATTCAAGAAAATCTTTAAGATCGATCTGTCTAATATCGATGAGAATGGTTATGTCGAAAAAGAATTAGTAGTAGATCTACTCGACATTGCCGATCCGAACGACTTAAATAACGATGGTAGTACTACCTTTACTTTTCCTTTTGTCACCATCGAAGATGTAGTAGTTGTTGACGAAAATACTATTCTGGTTGCTAACGATAACAACTATCCTTTCTCCCAAGGAAGAGAAGGCGATATCGATAATAGTGAAATTATTCTTCTTGAGTTAGACGAACCTCTAAATCTCGATCCTCGTTTGGGGGGTACTGCTATTACTCCTACATTGTTAGAAAATAATGGTGATACATCTCAACCAGCCCAAATGAATGGGTTAAATGGTTACAGTGTCGATCCTATTTTTACGGTAGGAGAAGAAATCAATAACTATGCTCCCCCAGGAATTCTCGATGGCTTAGGAGCATTTGCTCTTGATGAGGATAGTATTCGGGTTTTTGCCAACCATGAATTAACTGCTGATGCTGGTTATACTTATACCCTAGCCAATGGTACTGAATTAACAGGTGCGCGAGTTAGCTTCTTTGATATCAATAAAGAAACCCTGGAACTGGAAGATGCGGGATTAGCTTACGATACTATTATTAACCGTAGTGGGGAAGTAGTAGATGAAGCCAGCGATCTAGAATTTGCAGGACTTAATCGTTTTTGTTCTGCACAATATATAGAAGCTGGGCAATTCGACGGACGTGGACTTGCAGATAGTATGTTCTTCACTGGAGAAGAAACTTCTGGCGGTACAGAATTTGTCATCGATCCAGAAACTAATACTATGTACGCCGTTCCTTGGATGGGTCGTGCTGCTTGGGAAAGTGTAACCGAACTAGATACTGGTACGACAGATCAAGTTGCTCTTTTAGTTGGAGACGATCGCGAAGCTGCTCCTTTACTAATGTACGTGGGGGAAAAAGATAATAGCAATCCCGATGATTTCCTCGCTCGTAACGGGTTAAAGGACGGTAAACTCTACACTTGGGTACCCGATGGAGATGTAGCCGATACTCCTACTTTCCTAGATGAAGATGGGGAAGAGGTCGATCCAGATAATGCTCCCGATCCTTTTGGATTTAATGGAACTGGCAATAGTCAAGCTGGTACTTGGGTAGAGTTAGACTACTATCGTCCTGACTTGGCAGGTAATGCAGTAGATACAGATGAAGATGGTAGTATTCAAGATGAGCTTGGTTACGATGAGTTAGGTTTTGCCACTCAAGCACAACAAGATGCTTTATTTATCGATGCGGGTGGTTTCCAATTTTCTCGTCCTGAAGATGTAGCTACCAATCCCGAAGACGGTACAGTTGCAGTACTTGCTTCTACTGGAAGAGATAGTCGTTTTCCTGTAGATAGTTGGGGTACTACTTACGAAATCGATGTAGATTTTAGTACTGAAGGAGAACCCCTCACTGCTCGACTAGATATTCTCTACGATGGAGATGATGCGGGTAATGGTCAGTTTGCAACCGCTGATTTTGGTCTTCGCAGTCCTGATAATTTAGAATGGGCTGATGATGGTCAAATTTATATCCAAGAAGATCGCTCGTTTAGCGAATTTGGCTTAACTTCTGGCGAAGAGGCTTCTATCTGGCGTTTAGACCCCGATTCTGGAGAATTAACTCGTGTAGCGCAAATGGATCGTTCTGCCGTTCCTGAAGGACAAACCGATAGCGATCCTGAGGATATTGGCGATTGGGAATCTTCTGGTATTATTGATGTCTCTAGCCTATTTGGAGAAACTCCTGGTACTCGCTTTATCTTTGATGTTCAAGCTCACAGTCTTCGGGATGGAGTTATTGCCACTGAAGAACTGGTACAGGGTGGTCAATTAGCTTTCTTACTGCGAGAAGAAACTACTGAAGAACCTAGCTTCGAGCCTATCTTTGGTAGTAGCGAAGGTGATATTACGGAAGTTACTGGTAGTAATGGATTAGTCTTTGCTGGTGCGGGAAATGACCTGATTGATGCTTCTTTGGCTGGAGATAATAACCGCATCTATGCTGGTGGCGGAAACGATACTGTTATTTTAGGTGAAAACGACCGTATTTCTGGCGCAGAAGGGAGCGATCGCTTTTTTGTTACTACTGGGGGCAATAATAATATTACTGGTGGTGCAGGTGCAGACCAATTCTGGATTGCTTCAGGGGAAATTCCCGAATCTCCTAATACTATTACCGACTTTACTAGTGGTGAAGATGTTCTCGGTATTGCAGGATTGGGTATCGAATTTAGCGATCTTACCTTCTCTGATATTTCTATGAGTATCAGTTTCAGTGGTTTGAGCCTGACTCAAAGTGATAGTAATACTCTTGTTTCTGCTGATGGTAATGATTTGGCTATTCTTTTAGATGTGGAATCTAGCAGTTTGAGTGAAGCCAATTTCGTTTTTGCTTAAAGATTGACTTGTCCTTGTAATTTGTTGGTGGGCATGGGCATTGCCCACTTTTTTTTGAATCGATGTAATGCGGTTTTTTTTTACTTTTAATTATGATTACCTTTTTTACCTCATGGCAAAATGAGATGTTACTCGATCGCCTGACGGGTTCGTTAAATGATTTTATTGGCTTTAACAATGGCAGCTATTTTATTGAAGTTCCCGAAGGAAAAATAGACGAATTCTTTCAATGGGATTCCGAATATCCTGACTTAATTTCGGCTCATCGCGGTGGTTTTATCACTGGCTTTCCCGAAAACGCGATCGCGACTTTTGAGAATACTTTAACTACTGCACCAGCTTTACTCGAAGTCGATGTAAGACGTACTGCCGATGGTGAATGGATTTTAATGCACGATGAAGATTTGAGTCGGACGACAAATGGTACGGGTATTGTCGCAGAAACTACTCTTGCTGAGATTAAAACTTTACAACTAAAAGACGATCGGGGTAATCTGACACCCTATCCAGTACCAACCCTAGAAGAAGCTTTACTCTGGGCAGAAGGAAAAACTATACTCGAACTCGATCTTAAATCCGATGATTATACTAACGAAGTGGTCGAAATTATTACCGAACTCGATGCAGAAGACCAAGTACGCTTCATTACCGATAGTGTAGAACAAGCTACGGAAATTTATAATCAAAATCCAGAGATTCACCTCGGTTTATTTATTACTCCCGATAACCGAGAAACAGTCTTTGCAGATATAGAAACTGCCCCCTTTACACTAGATAAAATTAGCGCATTTACGGGAACTCAACCCCAACCAGCAGAATTTTACGCAGATTTACATCAGCAAGGTATAGTCACGATCCAGGGTTTATTTGGCACGCAGGAAGCTTTTAATTAGGTTTTTTACAATCAGGAAGAATTAGCAAAAGCTAAATCGTTGAAATGACTAAAAGGTAAAGGAAACAAGCGACCGAAGGAAAGAGACTGAAAGAGTGAGTAGTTGCGCTAATATAGTTAACAAACCATTAACGCTCGCAAGAAAGAGAACGAGCAGAAGAGGGTTGAGATAGTGGTAGGCGATCGCTAATTAGAAATTCATCATCAGAAACTTCTTGTTCGCCACCAAGAGTAACCATCCACAGCATAGCTACAGCCATAGCTAGCTTCGGACGTTCAGCTCGGTCTGGTTGTCTAAGACGAGTTTTGTGCCATTGCCAACCATCACTTTTGACATCTCGAGCTTGAGCATTCAATCCAAGAACGAAATCCATACCAACTAACATCAGCATCAGTTGATTTTAAATCCGTAATAATTAACCAAGGGTCAGTATAACCATCATCCCATCGCGCTAGAAGGGTGCAACTAATCGGATTAGTTTTAAAGCAAGTAACTTGTGCCGACCAACTTGGATTTTTTAGAGTTACAACTGTAGCTAAAGACTGCCATAAAGATGAGTCTGGAGTGCAGTATTGACCTTGATGATTAATTCTGAGAAATGGATGCCAACCTAATTCCACAATTTCTTCATACAACCAAGAGGCGTATAATCCTCTATCTGCACTGACAATGACTTTCCAGTCTTTTGGCACAATATCTTTGAGAGATTGAAACAGTTGTTTCCAATCAGGTTTCCAACTTCCTTTTTCTGTTCCTTTGACGACTTTCCACGCGACAGGAATGGCGCATCTACGGTAAAGGACATTAATTGAAAGAACAGTAAAGTTTTGACCGATGCTCGTAGCATCCATAGCTATGAGCAGTTCTTGATTGGTCTGAGGTAGTAAATCTACAACCCATCTAAGTAATGAACCAAAACATTCTGTTACTTTAACTGACGCTCTTTTATTTCCTTTTTTGGCTTTGGCTTCTCCTGATTTATACCACTCTTTTAATCTCTGCCTTACTGTATTTGCTTGTTCTTGATTTACTTTGGCAATCAAAGTTGAGACTTTGGTTAAACTGCTAGATTGCGTCATTACCATACCAAAACTCCAAGTTGCTAATCCTGATACTTGTGGTAAGGTCAGATGAGGAAACCTTTGACTGAGCGTCTGTTTCCAATCTTTGAGATGTTGATTTAACTTCATCCCCCAAAAATTAACTCCGCTTTCTACTTTTCTTTTACCTCGTTTTTGAGCCTTTACTCATACTATTGTAAAAAACCTACCCTTGTGAGCATCGGGGTGTAGGGATGTAGGGGTGGTAGGGAAATAATTAATTCCCCAATTCCCCAATTCCCCAATTCCCCAATTCCTCACTCTCTTTCCAATAATCGTTAACCGAACAGTATTGCCCCAAGAACAACAAAGCGGTACGGGTACAGCTTTAGATGTAGACGCAATTTTGCAACCCACAGAAGTCGTCAACTTTGAAGAGAATAAATGGTTTGTCGATGCAGGAGTAAGAACTACAACCTGGGCGGGTTTAGATTTTATTTTAGAAGAAAAACCAGACTTAGTAATTTCGGGAATTAACGAAGGAGAAAATATCGGTGCTGGTGGTGCGGTATCTTCTGGTACAGTAAGCGCAGCCGTTACTGCTATTTTAAGAGATATTTCCGCGATCGCTGTAAGTGCAGGTATCGATTTAGAAGATGAAGAAAGAACTCGAACCCTCGCAGCTTACACTATAGGTGCAAACTTCGTTACCGATTTAATTGCCCAATTACAAGCTACTCAAGGAGATGAAGTAACTCTTCTTCCCGCAGAAACAGGTTTAAGTATTAATATTCCCGCAGACGATAGTTTCTTTGTAACTAATGGTGGTAATAACATAATCACTGGTGGTGCAGGTACAGATCGATTCTGGATTGCTAATGCCCAAATACCCCAATCTGCTAATACTATTACCGACTTTACTATTGGTGAAGATATTATCGGTATTGCTGGATTGGGTATCGCTTTTGCCGATTTAAACCTAATTCAAAATGAAGCTAATACTTTAATTTCTGCTGATGGTAATAACTTGGCTATATTATCTGGTGTAGAAACTGATAGCTTAAGTGCAAACAATTTTGTTTTTGTCTAAAAGCGATCGAATTAAATCTAATTAGTATTTTCTGACTTTAGGCTAGAAAAAATAACAAAAAGTTTTTCTAGCTATTTTTTTATGTTTAATTACCTGTTAATTATTTGATTCTCTTTTCTTAAAGCAAGAATGAAAAACTTAATACACGAGACCGATATCCAATCAAATCTTAACAGTTAGAAACACAATCGCAACATGAATAACGGCAATAGTGTAATTTTCATTCACCCAGATGGTACTAGTCCTTCTCATTACGCAGCAGGGCGTTTTCTATCTGTAGGCACTGATGGTAGACTCAACTGGGATGAGATGACCAATGCAGGGGTTTATCTCGGACATATGGACGATCGCATTGTGGGAACTTCTAACGGTGGTGCAGTAGCCCATGCTTACGGAATTAAACCCTATGCTGGTAGTTATGGTTTGGATGCAGAAGGTAATCCCTACACTTCCCTCTCTGGTAAAGAAGGCACTACCATTATGGAGGAAGCGATCGCAGCAGGAAAAGCGACTGCGGTGATTAACTCGGGTTTTATTGCCGAACCTGGTACTGGTGTATTTCTTTCCGCTGCGGAAGATCGCAGTAATGTAGCTGAAATTACCTTAGAAATCGTCGAGTCTGGCGTTGATGTGATTATGGGTGGTGGAGAAATTCACTATTTACCTGTAGGGACTGTCGGACGTTTTGGTTCTGAAGGTATCCGCGAAGATGGGCGTAACCTCATCGAAGAAGCCGAAGCAATGGGTTATACCGTTGTTTATACTCGCGAAGAATTAGAAAGTTTACCTGCCGATACCGAAAAAGTCTTGGGTATTTTTGCAGCAGAAGATACTTATAATGATACGACGGAAGGCACATTACAAGAAGAAGGCTTTGTAGATGAAAATGGAGAGTTAATTCTCTACGGTCAACCAGGCAACCCCAACCCTCCCACTGTTGCTGAAATGCTGCAAGCAACACTGGATCTAAATATTTTTGAAGAACCTGACAATGGAATGTTTGTAGTCTTAGAAGAAGAAGCTACAGACAACTTTGGTAATAATAACAATGCTGCGGGTACGATCGAAGCAGTTTTACGGGCGGATGAAGCTATTGGCGTAGCCCAAGACTATATCGATAATGTTAATCCCGAGACTTTGCTAATTACGGCTGCTGATAGTGATGGGGGTGGTTTAGAAGTAGATGATGTCAGTGGAGAAACTGTTGGCACAACTAATGTACAACCTCCTTTCGAGATAGATCCCCCTTTAGATGGAACGACTGGTAACAATACCACACCTTTTATCTCTGCCCCCGATGAGAATGGCGATATTTTTGAATTTGGCGTGGGTTGGGCTGGAGTTCCCGACTTTGCAGGTAGTATTGTTTCTAAAACCTACGGTTTGAATGCAGAAAAACTTCCTTCTACCGTAGATAATACTGGTATCTATCGCCTGATGTATGAAACTCTTTTTGATGTAGAGTTAGCACCACCAGAAGGCGTACCCGACGAAATTACACCACCACCCGAACCCACTCAAGATACTGGTAACGTAATTTTCATTCACCCAGATGGGACGAGTCCCTCTCATTATGGTGCTGCTAGATTTGCTTCTGTAGGCCCTGACGGTAGATTAAACTGGGATGAGATGACCGATGCAGGGGTTTATCTCGGACATATGGACGATCGCATTGTGGGAACTTCTAACGGTGGTGCGGTAGTTCACGCCTATGGAATTAAACCTTATGCTGGTAGTTATGGTTTGGATGAAGAGGGTAATCCCTATACTTCCCTTTCTGGTATGGAAGGCACTACCATTATGGAAGAAGCGATCGCAGCAGGTAAACCCACGGCAGTTATTAATTCTGGCTTTATCGCCGAACCTGGTACTGGTGTATTCCTCTCCGCTGCGGAAGATCGTAGTAATGTTGCAGAAATTACCTTAGAAATCGTCGAGTCTGGCGTTGATGTAATTATGGGCGGTGGAGAAATTCACTATTTACCTGTAGGGACTGTCGGACGTTTTGGCTCTGAAGGTATCCGCGAAGATGGACGTAACCTGATCGAAGAAGCCGAAGCAATGGGTTATACCGTTGTTTATACTCGCGAAGAATTAGAAAGTTTACCTGCCGATACCGAAAAAGTCTTGGGTATTTTTGCAGCAGAAGATACTTATAATGATGAAAATGAAGCAACTTTGACCGAATCAGGGTTTGTAGATGAAAATGGCGATTTAATTCTTTACGGTCAACCAGGCAACCCCAACCCTCCCACCGTTGCCGAAATGCTAGAAGCCACTCTAGAGTTAGATAAATTTACTACTGCCGAAGATGGCTTTATGGTAGTTTTAGAGGAAGAAGGCTCGGATAACTTTACCAATGATAATAATGCTGCGGGTACAATTGAAGCTACTTTACGGGCTGATGCAGCCATTGGTGTAGCCCAAGACTTCGTCAACAATGTCGATCCTAATACTTTAATTCTCACTGCTGCTGATAGTGATGCTGCTGGTTTAGAAGTAATTGATGTTAGTGAAGATAGCGAAACTGTAGGCACAGTTAACGTACAGCCAGTGTTAGCTGCTTTTGGCGAAGATGCAGATGGTATTCCCGTGCCTCTCGACGGACAAACAGGTAATAATACCGAACCCTTTACCACTGGCGCAGCCGATGCGGATGGAGATATCTTTGATTTTGGCGTAGCTTATGTCAGTACTAGCGATGTTGCAGGTAGTATTGTTTCTAAAGCCTACGGTTTAAATTCCGATCTCTTAACTTCCACTGTAGATAACACTGATATGTATCGAATTATGTATCAGACTTTATTTGGTGTTGCCCCCGAAGAGGTAGCCAATGAAGATACTGGTTTTGAGCCTGTTTTTGGTAGCATCGACGGAGAAGAAATTGAAGTAAGTGGTAGTAGTCAGTTAATTTTTGCTGGTGCAGAAAATGACCTAATTGATGCTTCTTTCGGTGAAGGTGGCAACCGTATCTATGCTGGTAGCGGAGATGATACTTTAATCTTGGGTGCGGGCGATAGACTAGTGGGTGCAGAGGGTGCAGACCGTTTCTTTGCTACTACTGGTGGTGATAATATCCTTACTGGCGGTGAAGGTGCAGACCAATTCTGGATTGCAGTAGCCGAAATACCCGAATCTCCTAACACTATTACCGACTTTACAGGGAGTGAAGATGTTATCGGTATTGCTGGAGTAGGAATTAGCTTTAACGACCTGACCTTTACTAATAGTGATTTAGGTGCAGTAGTTTCTGTCAATGGTAACGCTCTAGCTGTTTTCACCGACATCAATCCCGATGTTCTTAACAATGAAGAATTCTTTGCTATTGTTTAGTTTTTTGCTTCTACTCACTATCTAGATAAATTCTCAACTTAAACTTAAGGATGGCATCGTCCATCCTTTTTTACGGAAATTTTTTAATTAAAAATTATTGCTCGATCGATCTGACGGGGTGACAACCGTGCTAAACAATACTCTGTATAAGTTTCATGGCTTTAAGACTTTTGAGTTGACCCACTCCAATCTGGTGTAGACAAGAACTCATTGGTTCAATCAATATTAATTGTTTAGTTTTCTACTTAATCGATCGCTAATTAATTAGTTTTGGATAAATACTAAATATTCTTTTTCAACAACAAAAAACCTCGGCACTGTAACCGAGGTAATTCATTAATTTTTTTGCTTTAACCTTAAAGCTTAGAAGCGGTTGTTTCTACCACCACCAAAAGAGCTTCTGTTTTCGCGAGGTCTGGCTTTATTGACTTTTAGCTGACGATCCATCCATTCTGCTCCATCTAAAGCTTGAATGGCTTTATCTTCGTTAGCTTCTGATTCCATTTCCACAAAAGCAAATCCTCGTGGACGACCTGTTTCGCGATCGCTTGGAATATGAACCCGTTTAACAGTTCCATACTCGGTAAAGACTTCGTTTAAGTCTTCTTGATTGATTTCGTAAGATAAATTGCCTACATAAATCGACATATTTTTATTGTCCTCTCTTCGGAGTGTAGTGTTTGGAGAGACAGATATTATTGGGAAAGAAATAGCTCAATACTTTACGGAAAAAACCTTCGATACTGAATGCAAACTTAATCGTTAATCTTCTGATTCTCAATTCTAATAATAACACTTTTCTGCAAAATCGCAAATCCTATTGCCTGCTCAAAGATATTTTGGCTTGCCCAGATAATTATGAGTTATAATAAAATATGTTTAAGATAATTTTTTCTTATTAAATCTTTACATAAGAAAAGTTAGAAAAACATTTTTAATTCATCCTTGCATTCAAGAGGTATAATCATGACCGAAAAAAATGCTGCTCGAATTTATAAAAAGGTAGAGCTTGCCCACGCGGAGCAGGAAAGACAGAAAGCCCGCATGGAGCCAGAAGCTTTTATTAAGCTGGCAGAGGCTAGAGGATATACTTTTACCGTCAAAGATTTAGAGACTCAACTCAGTCAATTGTCTGATGAAGAGGTGGCAGGTATTTTTAATCCAGGTATTGGACAAAGGCGACATATATTCCCGAGATAAAGGAATTGAAGCACTTGCTCGCACTTGGGTATTCCTCTGCCAGTAAAAATTCAAAACAACTTAGTTACTGCCGAATACCAAGACGGTATTCTCAATCTAACTCTACCCAAAGCAGAAGAAGAAAAAAATAAAGTAGTCAAAGTAAGTCTACCCGAAGCTACAGCGCCCGTCTTCCAGGGATGACGAACCCAGTCATATAGATTAATAGTTTTCCCAGTTACAGAACCATGTGACTGGTTTTTTTGTTGTAGTCAGATTTAATTTTCTTTAAACAACTTCTTAATCTTAATTAGTTTTATTGCCTTTAGTATGTTTCAAGGTGGGTTATCAATACAATAATTGTCATGTTATACCAGGCACTAGCAACAGATTACGATGGCACTATAGCAACAGAAGGAAGAGTTGATGAAACTACCATAACAGCCCTAGAACGCTGGCAACAAACGGGGCGCAAGTTGATTTTAGTAACTGGAAGGCGACTTGACAATCTCTACACCGTTTTCCCACAAGCAAGAAAGTTTGACTGCATTGTGGCGGAAAATGGAGCGTTACTTTCATATCCTGCTACGGGAGAGCAAAAACTACTAGGTGACTCTCCTCCTAATTCTCTTATTGAAGCTCTACAACAGCGACAGGTCGAACCGCTTTCAGTCGGACAGGGAATTGTATCTACTCGGATTCCTCACGATACAACCGTAATTGAAGTCATAAAAGAATTGGGCTTATCATGGCAGATTAGCTATAACAAAGGCGCAGTTATGCTGTTGCCAGAAGGTGTAGACAAAGACTCTGGATTGAACCGGGCTTTAGAACATATGAACTTAGTTCCTCGTGAAGTTGTAGGAGTCGGGGATGGAGAAAACGATCTACCTCTGTTGGAGTTATGCGGTTTGTCAGTATCAGTGAAGAATGCTTTACCAGTTCTGAAGGCTCGCAGTGACTGGGTGATGACCAATAGTAGCGGAGATGGAGTTGTGGAAATGATCGACAAGCTTCTTCGATAGAGACTTCTGTTTTTGAAAAGTCAATCAGATACCTCACGTGAGCGAAGAACAATGCTCGTTTATTCAATATCAGACCTGCTTGCCGAGTACAGCAACCGAAAAAGGAAATTAGCGCAGATGGGGACAGCCGCTTGGGAAGATTTAAAAGCTGAGAACTTATATACTATATCTTCAATATCTGGTATTTTTGTATCTTATTAATGTGGCAGCTAAAGTTTGGAGTTAACCCTCAAGGCGAATTAATAACGATCGATGAGGTAAATTCGGGTAAAACTAATTTAGTGTGTCCTTTCTGCGCGCGCCCTTTAACAGCAAAGAAAGGCAAAATCAAACAACACCACTTTGCTCATAGGGTCGAAACCTGTCTGCGAGTAAGAAAAGGTAAACTTCCTTCACTGCCACTGTACGATAACTTTCATCTTCAACTAAAGCCCAAACACTTTCAGTTACTCAAGCAGCTATGGCGAGAATACGGCAATACTGACTATGCCATAATTACCGTTCCTTTTGAATTGGAGATGAAAAAGCTCTTTCGCTGGACACCACAGGGATATTATTTTACCGATTTGGGCAAAATTCCCGTTGGTGGTTTATCTCTATCTGGGTTTAATGCGATACAAGAACCTCTAATACTATCCTCACTCAATCGACTAACCAACTCTGTTGAAATGACTAAAGCGATTGGCGGTGCGTTGCTAGAAGAGAAATTAGCTGATTTAAAAATTTATCGATGGCAGATACAGCGTATTCTTAGATTTACCCTCTATTTTCTGGAAATTAAAGCTGATGGTAAAACCTTACAGAAAATTGGTGTAACGAGTAGGAAGATAGGCTTACGCCTAAGCGAAATCGAACGAGACTTACGTAAGCATTTCTCAAATATTGATATAAATGTACTGGGAAGATGGCAACATCGAGGCAATGTAGAACTTTACTTCAAGCATCGCTACAAAAGATTTAATTATCGCATTGGAAAACTAACAGAGTATTACAGGTTTAAAGATGTCGATACAGTGTTAGAAGATTTATGTTCTATGCAGCAGAAGATTTTAAAAGATGAAGAGTTAGAGATTTGGTTGGATAAGAGTGAGCAACAAAACGGAATAAAACGGTATTAATCGCAGTATTTCGTTTGCCTATTGGATACTTTTCGGTTCTCGTTTAGTTTAAGTAATAACGAACGATGGCTATTCTCCTTTAAATCTATCTAAACCACTGGGACATCACTCAATGCCCCTGCCTCTTTACTAGTTATTAAACCCATCGCAATAAAGAGGGTAAGGAATTAACCTTACTACAACTGTTTTACCTTCCCCGCTATGGGTGAAGAATTAAACCCTAAAGAAACGCTAATCTCTAAAGGTGCTTAACCTGCTATGGTTTAACAGACTTTAAATATTGTAAAACAATTACCTTTGAAAATGCAGTTAATGTCCGATTTATCCTTATTTACACCGATAAACTACAATATTTTGCTACTAGATGGATAGACCTCATGGTGACGGTGGGAAAGCGACGGTGTTTGGCAAGGGTAGTAAGACTAGGGTGGTGTTGATACCAGATAAGTTATGGCAACAGATTAAGGAGTTTGAGAAATACTATCGAGTTAATCAAT